>JAYTOU010000053.1:0-155922 GCA_043747615.1 Myxococcales bacterium
GGGGGGGCGGGGCCGGGGGCGGGGGCGGGGGCGGGGCCGGGGGCGGGGGCGCGTTCGCCTCGAGATCGATCTGAATGCTCAGCGTGGCAACATCGAAGGGGACGAGCTGCGCTTTGGTAACGTGACCGGGCGCTTCCGCGCGCACCCAGTGCTTGGACATGTCGCGTGGAAACCATTTTGGCCAGCTCGCGATCTGATCGTCGTCGACGAACACGTGCGCGCTCGGCGGCGTCACCCCGACGGTGAGCTCTATGGGCGGCGGCGGCGGTGCTGGCTCGACGATGACGACGACGGGCACGACGCGCGGAGGCGGCACGATGGCCTGAGCGGCGATCGCCACTGCGCCTGCGAGCAAAGCGAGAGCCACGACCGCGCCGACGATGAACTTCCGCGGCGTACCGCTCGTCACGTGCGGGGGTGCGGAAGACGAGCGCTTGGAGCCGGTGTCTCGGGGCGAGGCTTGCGCCGGCTTCACGAGCTTCGTGGTCGGCGGCTGCTCGAGGCCCTTGCTCACCGGGATCTTGCCGACCGATTTGGTTTCCGCGCGCGTCAGCTGCGCGTCGAGGAGAGGCACGTCGACCTCGACGCGATCGAATGTACGCTGCTCCTTCAGGCGAGCTTCGACGGCGGCCTTCACCTCCGCGCGGTGCCCCGCGAAGAGCTCGGCTACCAACTTTCCGACCGCCCGGCCGTTGACGGGCTCGCGCGTGGCAATGAGCGCCTCGACATCGGCACGCATCGCGGCGGCGGTGGCGTAGCGATCGGTGGGCTTCAAAGCCATGGCCTTGGTGACGATGGCGAGGAGCGCCGGATCCGCGTCCGGCGTCATGGTGAGGGCCGACGGAATGTTGCCGCTCGCGAGCTGCTGGAAGACCTCGAGATCGTTCATCCCCTTCCACAGTCGCTTGCCGGTGATCGCCCGCCAGAGAATCACGCCGACGGCGTAGATGTCGGCCCGGCGATCGATCTTCGCCTTCGTTCCGCCGGTGCTGAGCTGCTCAGGCGCCATGTAGGCCACCTTGCCCTTGATGACCCCTGTGCTCGTCACGCCGGTCGAGTCGGCCGCCTTGGCGATGCCGAAATCGAGGACCTTGATGATGCCGTCGTAGGTGATGAAAATGTTCTGCGGTGACACGTCGCGATGGACGACGTTCAACGGCGTTCCGTCGAAGTCCTGGAGCTCGTGCGCGTGATGCAAACCCTCGAGCGCCTCACTGACGATGTAGAGGTACATGGTGAGCGGCAGACCTCCCTTGGTCGCGGAGCGCCGCAGGACAGCCTCGAACGACTGCCCTTCGAGGTACTCCATCGCGATGAAGTAATGCTTGCCGTCGTGCCCCACCTCATTCGTCTGAACGACGTTCGGGTGGTCGATGCGCGCGGAGAGCCGAGCCTCATCGAGGAACATCGCCAGAAATTCCGAAGAGTCCGCGAGCTCGTCGCGCAGCTGCTTGACGACTTGAAGCTTGTTGAAGCCGCCCACCCCCTGAAGCACCGCGAGGAAGACCGTGGCCATTCCTCCGCGGCCCAGCTCGAATACGGGCCGGTACTTTTCGTGTGCAGGCGTGTTCGGCGATTCCCCAGGCATCGTGGCTTTACCTGCTGAAGATGGCCGACAGGATCCAACCGGCGGCCAGCGCAATGATCGCGATGATGGCGAAGGTGACGTTCTCGGCGGTCCTGCGAGGAGCCGGCGCGAAGGGCGAGGCCATGTTCAGCGCTTTACCGTCCGCCGAGGGCTCAATCGCGAGGATGGATGCATCAGCGTGCTCTGCGTCCACCCTCGCCGGGACGTTCGGACGAATGCTCAACGCTGACTCGTCTTGGTCATCGTCGTCGTGCCCATTCGGCCTCGGGACGCGGTAACCCTCGATGCGCGGAAGGGGCGCGGGGGCGAGAGCGCTCGAAGGCGGGGAAAGCGCGGCGAAAGCCTCGGGGTCCTCGGGTTCGTCAGGCTCATTCGATTCGAGCAGCGTCGTGTCGACAGCCGGTGCCTTTTCCTCGGGAGGCTGTTCGCTCGCCGCCGCGCTACCGACCTCGACCGTGATCTCGCCGGCCCTCTCGGCCGCTTTTTTTTCGTGCGCGGCGTCTGCCTTCTTCACGGCCTCTTCGAGCTTGCGCTTTCGAATGGCCTCGAGAACCGCAGGTGGCGCCTCGCGCACGACCGTCATGGCGCTGTACGCGTCGCCGCTCTCTGGAGGCGGCACGGTGTCGACGCCATGGATGTTCGCGTCATCCTCAGGCGATCTCGACGGCTCCGATTCGCGGCTGCTCACGTAGTAGAGCCTACCATCACCTGCGGGTCCGTCAGGAAACGGATTTCGGATCAGCCACGATGACGGCATCCGCAATCCACTGAAGAAGCGCTCCAAAGGCCTTCTCAGCCGCGCGCTCGACGCCCTCGTCGACGAAGCACTCGCACACCGTGGCAAACGGCGCACCCGTCTGGAGCAGGGCAAGTGCAGCCGCCTCTCCACCAGAAACAGGGCGGTGATAGACGACGAAATCGTGCCGCCACACGATGATGGTGGTCGGCGCGCGGCCTACAGCACGGACGGGCGTCTCGTCGTGAATGGCTTGCCACAGCTCCTGAACAGGATGCGCGAGCGTGATGAGGCGAAATGCGGGGACGAGCTGCAGCGTGAGCCCCGGCCACGCGGTCTCCGGAATCGCCGCGAGGTCCGCCGCCGCGAGCGTCTTGACGTCACGCGCATCGAAGACATCACCGCGCGTCCACTCAAGGCGGGCAAGATCGGCGATGAACGGAAAGCGCGCCGCGAGCCCATGCTCTGACAGAAACGCGGGCAGGTTGGCGCCGACGAACCGGAGTGACGGATCGTCCGGCGGATGACGCACGAGGTACTCCGCAACGAGCGGATGAAATGCTTCGTGTCCGATCAGCGCTTCTACCATCGGATAGTCGCCCACGATCACGTCGTGGTGCCGGGCGAAGTAGGCGGTGGTGTACACGCCCGCGCGCTGAGCGGCGTCGCCTTCGATCCAGTCGCCGAGCGCGGTCGGTGTCTTCGTCGGATCCTGCGACGCGACGAGTTCGAGGAATCGGGTCTGTAGATCGCACAGCGCCTCAGCCACGGAGCGCCTCCTTCTCGAGCTCGACGGCGCGGCGTGACTCGTCGACCAGCGTCTCGTAGTCGGGAATGTCTTCGTCCCACTCGATGAGCGTGGGGACGCGTCCGAAGCGTTTGACCGCGCGGCGATACAGATCCCACACCGGCGAGGGCACGGGGCCGATGTGCGAATCCAGAATGTGCGTCTCGTACACGGTGTGGCCGGCAAGATGAATTTGCCCGACGCGCTCGACATCGATGGCATCGAGGTATGTCTCTGCCGAGAACCCATGGTTCTTCGAGCTCACGTAGATGTTGTTCACGTCGAGGAGAATGCCGGAGTCCGTGCGCCTCGCGACCTCGTTCACGAACTCCCATTCCGTCATGGTGCTCGAGCGGAAAGAAACGTAGCTCGACACGTTCTCGAGCATGAGGGGGCGCTTCAAGCGATCTTGCACCGCGTTGACGCGCTCGACCGTGTGCGCGAGCGCCTCCTCGGTGTACGGAAGCGGGAGCAAGTCGTGCGAGTAGTGCCCACCATTCGCGCCCCAGCAAAGGTGATCGGAGATCCACGCGGGCTCGACGCGGGCGGCAAGCGTCGTCAGTTGTTCCATGTACTTGTCGGCGATCGGATCGCTATTGCCGATTCCTAGGGAGACGCCGTGCATGACGACCGGGACCTCCGCACGAACTTTGTCGAGCGCGGCCCAGGGGCGGCCACCCGGCTCGAAGAAATTTTCGGAGATGATCTCCAACCAGTCGACGCCCGAAACTCCGTGCTCGAGTAGGTGTCCGAAGTGTTTCGATCGGAGCCCGATACCGTGGCCGAGCAGATTCTTCTTCCACATGCACTCACGCTTCTGACAAAAAAACGGGAGAGAACGGCTTTCGCCGCCCGCTCCCGCCATTACGTTACGCGTTCAAGCTCGCTAGATCAGGAGGCGACCTTGCCGCCTTTACCCGTGCAATCCTCGGGGGTGCCGACGACCGTTACGCCTTTGCCCTTGCACTCGTTCTTGCCTGCGCAGGCGTGATCGGCTTGGCCACAGGAGCCTTTTCCTTTGCACTCGTTCATACCCATGCACTTGACAGTGCCGGTACCGGGGGCCGACGGCATTGCTGCTGCGCCCGGCGAGGCCGCAGTCTTGTCCGCCCCACCGCACGCAACGAGGCCAGCAACTGCCGAGGCGATGAGCATTCCTTTGACCGAAACATTCATGTCAATTTCTCCTTGAAAAAAGACAACGTGGACATCTTTTACTCGATTTCACCCGTGGACCAAAGAAATCGAGCTTCTTCGCGCTTACACGCGGAGCGAGTGAATTTGCCTCTATCGCGTCTCGACGTCGGCTTCCTGAGGCTACGCACGGCGCCTTCATTTGGTTTCACGAAGTCGCTATTTGACCGAGCAGCGATCGAGTAGGCGGTCGATCGAAGCGTATCGGCCGCTCGCGCCCGGATGGAAGGGTGTGGCCGGTCCCTCGACCTCCGCTCGCACGGAAGCGACGCCGGCTTTGTCGCCGCGCGCGCAGGCGATGATGGCGAGCTGCCTCAGGGTTTCACGGTGAATGCGCGCAGTGGGAGGCCCCGCCGAAAGGACGCGGGCGAGATGCGGGGATGCGTCGTCGTAGAACGAGTGCTGTGCCAGATTTTTTCCGAGAAGATAGTCGGCCAGCGGATCGTGGGTAGCCGCGCTCCATTCACCAAGAAGTGCCGCACCGTGAAAGGGATCTCCACCGCGGTGTGAGCGCGTTCCAAGAAGAAGCGCGCGAACCGGAAGGCGGGCTTTGGGATCGAGCACCGCCATCGCTTTCACCTCGATGGTGCGCGCGGCGTCTTCGTCGAGGGATGCGGCGGCGAGCTTCTTGTACGTCGCAAAGGCGCCACCGGCATCGCCTTCTTGAAAGGCCAGATCGGCCACCGCCTCCTCGCTGCGATCGCGCCACACGCGGGAGACGCCGGGGTCCTCTGCGAGCCGTCGCAGCCCGCGAATTCCGCGCGACTCTGTCAGGCGGTCCTTCGTCTCGTGGCCCTCGCTGTCGAATCTTGCCTCGGTGAGAGCCCGCCCGTAGAGCGCCGAGAAATCGTGTGGATCGCGGGCCAGCACCTCCGCGTAAAGGACGATCGCTTTCTCGGCCTGGTTCGAGTCGCGGCAGTGATCGGCCTCGCCGCGAAGGGCGTCCACCACGTGCGGGCAGCGCCGGCCGAAGATCGCCGGTCGTTCGAACTTGGCCTTGGCGTAGCTCTCGGCCTCGGGAGGAAGGGTCACCTTGGAGAGGTCCGCGCGAAACGCAGCATCGAGCGCGGCCCAGGTCTCGCCGGTGGCCTCGACGATGGTCGCTCCACTGTAGAGTGCACGCACTTTGTCGGCGCCTTTTCGGTCCATGAGCCAGCGGATGAACGCTCCCGCGACCGTGTAGCTTTTTGCCGACGACTCACCGAGAAATCCCACCGAAAAAATCCGCTCCATCGGTGGCAAGATCTTGAGATCGAGCATCGCACGGGCCCACGTCGTGTCCGTGAGCTCGCCTTCGTCCGGAGACGCGGCGACCGCCACTCCTTCGATCAACCCGGGGTTCGGCCAAAGCCCGCCGAGCGACCCCGCGATGCGAAACGGACCGCGCCCGAAGCTTCCGGCAACGACATGCGCAAGCTCGTGTCCGAGGACGGGATGCGGGTAGGTTCCCACCTGCAGGTACACTTCGTTTCGCCAGGGTTTGGCGATGTACGTGTCGCCCGCGCCCATCAGGCGCTTCTTGTCGCCGGCGTCGCGAAAGAAGAATGCGGTGACCCGGTCGGGCCCGCGCGCACCGAGAACTTTTTCGATGCTGGCAAGCTCCTCGTCGCAGTCCTTGATGAGGAGCGCGACCTCCTCTTCGCGCAGGGTATCGGGGTAGACCACGTTGCAACGCGCTCCTCCGCGAAAGCCGCCGAGGTCACGCATCACCGTCGTCGACGTCTGCCAGTGTCCGAGCGCTGGACCGTAGAGGGTGATCGCCAAGCTCGTGACGAGCGCGCAGGCCGCGAGCGTCGCGCGGGTCAGTGTTCCGTCGCTGCGAGGGGCGAGAGTGAGCGCGCCGTCCGCGCTTCGCACGAGGAGCGACGCTGCAAAGAACGCGAACGTCAAGGTAGCCAGCGTCCCCAGCCGATACGTGAGGAGCGCCATGCCAGGATCGATCACGGTGTCGTAGATCGTGCCGCTGAAGTATCCGACGAAGGGATCGAACGCGAAAATCATGGGCGACGAGTGAAATCGCCAGACGCTCACGCCGATGCCAAGGAGCGGGGCGGCGATCGACAGGAGCACGCACCAGAGCCTGCGTCTCTTCGTCCCGCGGGCGCGCTCGGCCGCGTACGCGCCCCACACGCCGCCGAGCACGGAGCCCGCTGCGGCCGTGAGAAGGAAGCCGCGGGCACCGCCACCCAGATCGCAAAAGCCAGAAAAAAAGCCATGAATCAGGGCGGTCCCAAACGCGACGCCTGCAAGGAGCACTCCGTTCGAGGCTCCACGCCTGACCGACCACGAAGGATCCCGCGCCTCTGTCGAGAGCTCGAGAGAGGTGAGGATCGCTGCGGCGCTCGGAACGATGAGCCCGCTTGCGAGGGCGTGCTCATAACCCGGCCCACCGAAGAGCGGCAAGAAGCCGATCGCCATGAGGAGCGCGGCGATGACGACCACCGCGATGAAACGAGGACTCAGCGTCGAGACGCGATGCATCCGATCGAAGGCCTCACGCGCGCACGTCGCCCGCGGAGGACGGCGGCGGAGGAGGCATGCTTGGCAGGTCTCCGCTGGGGATCGGCGGCTCGAGGATGAGCGGCAAGATTTCTTCGACCCGCTTGATGAGAATGACCTTCATCTGCTCGCGGACGTCCTTCGGAAGGTCGTCGAGATCCCGCTCATTTCGCGCAGGAATGAGGACGGTCTTGATACCCGCGCGATGCGCCGCGAGGAGCTTCTCCTTCACGCCGCCGACAGGCAGCACGTTTCCACGAAGGGTGATCTCTCCGGTCATCGCGACGTCGCGCTTGATCGGACACTGGAGGAGCAGCGACGCCACCGCGGAGAACATCGTAACCCCCGCGCTAGGACCATCCTTCGGTGTGCCGCCCTTGGGAACGTGCAGGTGCAGATCGATCGTCTTCAAGAACTCGGGATCGAGGTGCAGTGATGCGGCCCGACTGCGCACGAACGACACGGCTGTGGAAGCCGACTCCTGCATGACGGATTTGAGATTTCCGGTGACGAGCACATTGCCCTTACCCGGCATCTTCGTGGCCTCGATGAAGAGGACATCCCCGCCCGACGGCGTCCATGCCAAACCCGTGGCCACACCGGGGGCGGACTTCTCCTCGGCCATGTCGCGGGAGTGCCGCTGCGCGCCCAATATTTTTTCGATCTCTTCGGGTGTGGCGATTACGCGGACGTCCTCGCCTTCGGCCAGTCGAACGGCGATCGCCCGACAAACGCTGCCGATTTCGCGCTCGAGCCCGCGCACGCCGGCTTCGCGCGTGTAGTTCTCGACGATCATCTCGACCCCTGCGTCCGTGAACTCCAGACGCTCCGGGGTGAGCCCGTGCGCCGAAAGCTGCTTCGGGCAGAGGAACTCGAGGGCGATCATTTTCTTTTCCATCCGGGTGTAACCAGGGACCTCGATCACCTCGAGGCGGTCCCACAGCGGCGCGGGGATGGTGTCGGGATTGTTCGCCGTGGCGAGAAAAGTGATCTGCGAGAGATCGAACGGCGTGTCGATGTAGTGATCCTGAAACGTGCCGTTCTGGGCGGGATCGAGCACCTCGAGAAGGGCAGCGGCCGGGTCGCCCATCATGTCGACACCGAGCTTGTCGATCTCGTCGAGCACGAAGACCGGGTTCTTCACGGCCGCCTTTTTCAACCCCTGGATGATCCGCCCGGGGAGCGCTCCAACGTACGTCCGGCGGTGCCCGCGAATCTCCGCTTCGTCGCGCACGCCGCCGAGGGCGATGCGGTGGTAGCGGCGGCCCATAGAGCGCGCGATCGAACGACCGAGGGAGGTCTTGCCGACGCCGGGCGGACCGATGAAGCACAGAATGGGGCCCTTTTTATCGGCGCGCAGCTTGCGAACGGCGATGTACTCGACGATGCGCTTCTTCACCTTGTCGAGACCGAAGTGGTCTTCGTCGAGGCAGCGGCGAACGTCGTCCACGTCGAGCTTGTCGTGCGTGCTCTTGGACCATGGGAGGTCAGCGAGCCACTCGAGGTACGTCTTGGTGACGTTGAACTCGGCCGATTGCTGCTGCATTCCGGCGAGGCGCGAGAGCTGCTTCTTCGCGATCTTCTGTCCTTCTTCGGAGAGCTGCGCGAGACGAAGGCGCTCCCTGAGCTCCTCTACTTCGTCGTCGTCTCCTCCCTCGCCGAGCTCCTCTTTGATGCTGCGCATCTGCTGACGCAAGATGAGCTCGCGCTGGGATTTTCCCTCGTCCGCGACCATCGTGGAAACTTCTTTGCGGACCCGGAGCAGCTCGAGCTGCTTCATGATGATCCCCGAGACACCGCGAACGCGCATCTTGGCGTCGAACGTTTCGAGGATGGTCTGCTTGTCGCCGACGCTCGCCTGCTCGATGGTGAGATTCGAGGCGATGAGATCCGCGAGCGCGCCACTCTCCCGCACGTTGTCGAGAATTCCCGCCGTCTCCTTGGGAAGGTTCGGCATGAGCGCGAGCACTTCGCGCATCGATTCACGGAGCGACGCTCCGAGGGCGTCGAGCTCCACATCGCGCTCCAGATCCTCCGGGATGCGCGTAATCCGTGCGCGCATGTAGGGCTCGAGGGCGACCGGGCTCTGCATCCGAAGGCGGGACAGCCCATGGAGGACCACCGAGTAATTCGAGGGGCCGAGACGGATCACCTTCACCACCCGGGCGAGCGTTCCCACCTCGTAGAGATCGCCGAACACGGGCTCGTCTACATCGGCGTCTCGCTGGCTCACGATGCCGACCACGGCGCGCTCTTGACCGAGCAGATCCTCGACCAGCCTCACGCTGCGCGAGCGGCCCACGTTGATGGGCACCACGCTGGCGGGGAAGACGACGCTATTTCGAAGCGGCAAAATGGGGATGATTTCGGAATCGGTAGATCGAGGATCGCTCACGGTGGCGCTTCTATACCGCGATTTTGGCTAAAACGCAGGGGTCCGAGCGCGCTTTTCTGAACGCCCGGTCGCGCTGGAGGTATGCGTCTCCGGCGTGCTAATCCTCTCGTCAGCCATGCGCCGTCTCCTCGTTCTCGCCCTCGGTGCGTCGCTTGTGTCGCTCTCATGCGGCGGGGCGCAAGCAGAAGATCCGTCGAGCGTGCTGCGGGCTTACGCGCGATCGCTCGAGGAAGGGCGAGCGGACGACGCGTACCGCATGCTGAGCGACGAGGCCCGGCGAGGCGTGTCCGTCGAGGCGTTCCGGCGGATGGTGAAGGACAATCCGGACGAAGTGCGCGAGATCGGCAAATCGCTCGCGCGGCCGGCGGCAGCTCCCGTGGTCACGGCAACGGTCACCAGTCCGAACGGCCAGGAGCTCGAGCTCGTGCTCGAAAACGGAAAGTGGAAGGTCGAGTCCTCGGCGATCGATCTCTACACCCAGGACACGCCGCGACACGCGGTCCTCGGTTTCGTTCGCGCCCTCGAGCGGAAGCGCTACGACATCGTCCTTCGCTACGTGCCTGAGGCGCACAAAGAAGGGCTCGACGCCGTGAAGCTCAAAGCTTCGTGGGAAGGTCACGACAAGGAGGAAATGGATCAAGTCCTCGCGGCTCTCAAGCAGACCTTACCGACGGCGACGGTCGAAGAGACGGGCGAGCGCGCAACGCTCCCCTATGGCGCGGGAACGATGCAGCTCGTACGTGAGCATGGGCTCTGGAAAATCGAGGACTTCGATTGATGAGGAAACAAGTGATGATGAGCTACTCGATCAAAAAAGGCTTCTTTGCCGGCTGTTTCGCATTGTCGGCAATCACCGGGCTCTCGGCGTGCGAGGTCAGGACCGGCACTGGGCGCGAGCCTCAGACCGCTTCGCAGAGCGGAGCGCCGACGACCGCAACCCCGTCAGCGCCGAGCACACCAGCGGCACCCACCGCGCCGGCAACGCCCGCCGCGCCAGGCAAGACCATCGCTTACCATCCACAGCAGGGAGTTGGCTCGGCGCCCGCTGCCGCTCCTGGGCCGGTGAAGCAAATTTCGATCAACGGCACTGCAATGTCTCTGCCGACGGCCACCGCAGACACAGGCTTCGGGGGCAGCACCGAGTCTCCAGATGCTCTTCGCGGCGTGGTCTATTTCATTCCCGAAGGGACCCAGAAATTTCCCGACGTCTCCGCCCTCAAGCCGAGCGGCGTGGTCTACGCGAAGCAGCTCAACGTTCCTGCGCACGACTTCAGGGAGGGCTTCCCCGGGATCGACAACCGCTTCGAGTGGTTTGCGATTCGGTACGAGGGCACGTTCTCGGTCGCCAAGGCCGATGCGTACGCCTTTCGAATCATCTCCGACGATGGAGCGATCGTGACCATCGATGACGTGAAGCAGATCGACAACGACGGCGCCCACAGCGCGCGGGGCTTCGCGAAGGAAGTGAAGCTGACCGCAGGCACGCACAAGATCCGCGTGGACTACTTCCAGGGACCGAGGTTCTCGGTCGCGCTCCAGCTCTGGGTGAGCAGCCTCTCGATGCCGGAGAAGCTCTGGTCTGCGTCGTTCTAACCATGGATAGCTCCATGATGCGGTGCCAACTTGTGCCGAATCTGGGTACGTAAACGAGCTCCGGGGCCTTCGTGGCGAGCGCTTCGGTGACGATCGTCGGCCGCGGCGGCCCTAGCCGTTTCGGCACAGCGCTTGCTCACCTGGTCGCGATGCAACTCCTCCCTCTCTCATGCTTGGCGCTTCTCGGTGGTCTCCTCCTCGTTGGCTGCGGAGGCGGCACCGACGCTCACGGCTTCGCGCCCGAGACGGCGGGGTGGCCGGAGCAGCTCACGACGTCCGCGGAGTGGCCGACCTACAATGGCGGCCCCGGCCCTCTCGGCCCGCGGTGGCATGCGCCGCGCGAACTAGGCTGCGGCGAACAGGTCTGGGTGCGCACGGAGCCGGATCGGAACTTTGCCCCCGGAGATGGGCCGCGCACGGTCTACGGCAATGTCTTGGGGATCACCTGCGTGAGCAATGGGATCTCGTTGGTTGTCGTGGATCAAGCCCGATACGAGGAACAAAATCTATTTCGAGGGGACTGCATCGCCGGCATTCACGTTTCGACCCAGGGCGAGCAGCTCGGCGAATTGCACTTCGCGACGCCGGAAGCGTGCGAGAAATTCACGAACGACCGACGCAGCGTTCCCAACACGATGCTTCGCGCGCGGACTGTGTTCCGTCTCGCGACACTCAAGCCGGCCGTCACTTTCGATTTTGTCGAAGCCTCGTTCGTTTCGGAGTCGGTGCCCTTCGACTTCTCCGCGCAAAAGTGAGGACTGAACGGACTTCGAATGCGAAAGATGTCTCGTGTGCAGTTCTGGTCACCGAGCCTTCGGCTTCGTGATGTCGGGCGGGCGAACGTAGAGCGGCTCGAGAGCGTTCAGGTCGTCGGCCGTTCGTAACGCAGCGATCCGCGCGATCGACGCTGCGCGCGGGACGTCGTTCGGCGCCGCGCTCACGATGCGAACCTTCGCGTCGACGACCGACCAGTCGACGAACGCGCTTCCCTCCCCGACCGCCACGAGCGCTCGCACGCCTGCGTCGCGCACCAGCCTCGCGATCATCTCGCCTGCGAGATCGATCTTCACGTGAGCGGGTGCGCCAGTGGATGCAAGCTGCATGAACAGCTCGCCTTTCATCGCAGAAAGAAGTCTGATCACCACTTCGTCTTCGAGGGGCACGACGCCTTCGCCCACGGCGTCGAGCGACGTGACGCCAACGATGTCAGCGCCCGTGGCGAGCGCGATCCCCTTCACCGTGGCCACGCCGATGCGCGTCCCCGTGAAAGAGCCTGGACCGATTCCGACCCCCCAGCGCTCGGCATCTTTCGGTTTCCAACCCGCGCGCGCGAAGAGAGCGTCGATCATCGGCAAGAGTGACTCACCATGTGCGTTCGATACACGTTGCTCATCGGAAGCGACTACCTCGCCGCCCTCGAGGAGCGCGACGGTTCCGAGTGGGCTCGATGTGTCGACCGCCGCTATCCTCAACGCGCTCACGCGCCGCGCAGGGTTCAAGGCGTTCGCGCAGTCTGCCGCCTAGACGCGGGTGTCGATGACGGTGGCCGTGGCCTGACCGAAGCCGATGCACATCGTCTGCAGACCGTAGCGCTTGCTGTTGTCCTCGAGGGCGTGAAGCAGCGTCGTCATGAGACGCGCGCCGGATGCGCCGAGGGGATGCCCGAGAGCGATCGCGCCGCCTCGCACGTTGACCTTCGTCCAGTCGGCGCCCATGTCTTTGCGCCACGCGGCGGCCACGCTCGCGAAGGCTTCGTTCACCTCGAAGAGATCGATGTCCTTCATGGTGAGCTTCGCGCGCTCGAGGATTTTTTTGGTGGCCGGGATGACGCCCGTGAGCATGATCACCGGCTCGACGCCCGCGGTGCCCGTGGCGGTGATCTTCGCGCGGGGCTTGAGGCCGTATTTTTTCACCGCGGCTTCGCTGGCGATGCACACCGCGGCGGCTCCGTCGGAGATCTGCGAGCTGTTACCGGCGTGAACCACACCGTCGGCCTTGAAGACCGTGGGCAGCGTGCCGAGCTTCTCGAGCGAGGTGGTCGCGCGCGGCCCCTCATCTTTAGCGAACGAGCGAACTTGACCGTCGGGGTAGGTCACGTCGAGCGCGCTGATTTCCCGGGTAAATTGGCCTTTTTCTTGGGCGGCGATGGCGCGTGTGTGGCTCTCGAGCGAAAGCTCATCGAGCTCCTTGCGCGTCAGCTTCCAGCGCTCGGCGATCATCTCGGCGCTCGTGCCCTGACCGACGAACTCGAACTTGTACTCCGCAGGCTGCGGCGGCCACACGTTCGGACCCACCAGTCCGTCCATGCCCATAGGCGCGCGGCTCATGAGCTCGACGCCGCATCCGATGACGATCTCGGCCTGGCCCGCCATGACGGCGTGCGCGGCCTGATGAATGGCCTGCTGACTCGACCCGCACATACGATTGACGGTGGTCCCGGTGACTTCCACGGGCCAGCCCGCCTCGAGCACGGCCATGCGCGCAACGTTGAAGCCTTGCTCTCCGATCGGAGTCACGCAGCCGGCGATGACGTCGTCGATCGTCTGCGGGTCTACGTTGGCCTGCTTGGCGAGAGCGTCCAGCACCTTGGCGAGCAGGACGTCGGCGCGCGTCATGGTGAGCGCTCCCTTGCCGGGCTTCCCGATTCCGACCGCGCTCCGTGTGGCGCCAACGATGTACGCGTCTCCCATGTCTCGCTCCTCTGGTTTGCCTTCTTTTGAAGGCGAATAAGTAGTTCGTACTCTAAATATCCTTCGATAAAGTGCGTAGCTTAAAGCTGAGCGAAACGCCCGCTCCTAAATGCGGCTTCGAGCAGCTGGTCGACGCGCTGCACGAGCTCGGGTGCGCGCGGATCCGGCATGGCGCCGAGCGCGGCCTTGATTTCGTTGAGAGCTTTCAGCTGGCTGAAGAGCTGCACGTCCCCGAGGCCGCCGCCGCCGGTGAGCACCTGGCGAACGCGATCGATCTCCGCCGCAAGGGCCTCGACCCCGACCCCGGATGCGCCGACGCGACGGGCGTTTGGATGATCGCGGTAGTGAGCCTCGAGGACCGGAGCGACGATCGCCTCCAGGATCGCCGCCTGATCTTCGTTGTTCCATATGTGCTTGAGCACGAAAAAATCCGAGGCGTCCGGCTGCGCGCGGCCATCGAGGTACGCGCTGGCCGCAAAGAGCTTGAGGAGCTTCACGACACGGCGATCGGAGAGGGTTACCCCCTCGGCGCGAATCTGAAAAACCAGCCCCTTGTAGGCCGAGAAGAACTCTTCGCTGAAACGCATGCGCTGGGCGAAGGCTCGATGGAGCTCGGCGATTTCGCGTGCCGTGGCCAGTGGCTTGACGGGCGCGTCGGTGAGCGCCAAAAGCTCGTTGGCGATCCCCTTCTGGAGGAGATCCTGAAAGTGGTAAGCGTCGAGATTGTCGCTGCGGATGCGAAGGAGGAAACGGTCGAACACCGCGGTAAGCGTCTCGTCCGTCGGGACCTCGTTGGAAGCGCCGAACGCGCTCAAAAGAGGGCACTTCATGACTACCCCACCGCTCGTGTAGCGCCGCTCGTTCAGGAGAGTGAGGAGCGAGTTGAGGATGGCCGAGTTCGATTTGAAGACCTCGTCGAGGAAGACCACCTCGGAGTCGGGGAGCATGCCCTCGATGCGGCGCTGGTACTTTCCTTCGCGAAACGCGGCGATGTCGACGGGGCCGAAGATTTCGTTCGGCTCGGTGAACCGGGTCAGCAGATATTCGAAATAGCGCGCATCGAGCAGGCGCGCGAACATCCGCAGGAGCGCAGATTTCGCAGTGCCGGGAGGGCCGACCAGGACGGCGTGCTCACCGGCGACCACCGAAATGAGGAGCAGGCGGATCGTCTCTTCTTTGCCGAGAAACGAGGCCTCCAGCACCCGCGCGATCTGCGCGAGCCGAACCGTGAGCGGCGAGGTCGAAGGGGCAGCCACCATGCGAGCGCTCGGAGGCTAACACGCGTCTGGTCAAAGCAGGATAGGCTCGGGGCACATGCGAATTGGGCACTTCGCCGTCAGCCTTCTTTTTCTTCTGCTCCTTCCCTCGTGCAGCACGAAGAGCAACACCTGCACGCTCGTTGCTTGCCAGAGCGGCGCGACCGTCAAGCTCCTCGTGAACTTGCCGCCCGACGAGATGCTCCACGCGACCGTAGTCGCATGCCGCAACGACGCGTGCAGCACGGGGACCCCCGCAAGCGTGCCCTCCGCCGACGGAGACAAGCTCCTCGTTCGCCTTCAAGGCGGCGTGACCGTGGTGGCGTACATCTCGACCCACGTATTTACGCCGACGCTGATGGGCTACGAGCTCGACAGCGTCTTCAGCATCGAGGACGACGCGAAGGACGGCGACGTCTACTCGGTCACCGTGCAGAACGGCGGAGCCTCCGCGGCGAGCGCCAAGGAGCCCGTCACCTATACGGCTTCGACCCCGAACGGCGTCAACTGCCCTCCGACATGCCACAACGCGACGATCGACAAGACGCTCTAGCGTTACGCAGGATCCGGTGATGCCGGAACGAACGCGTACGTCGCTGCCATCGTGAGGCCGTAGGAAAGAGCGCCGAGCACGAGGACGGTCGTGTAACCGAACGAGGTGGCAACGAGCATCCCGACCACGGACGCGACGACGGCCGCGAATCCATTTACCCCCCACATCCACGGCACGAGCTCTTCGAGCCGGTTCGCCGCCAGAAGGCGGACGCCAGTGGGAAAGAGCATTCCCATGCATGTCGCGAGAGGCGCGATGCATACGACGGCGAGCGCCATGCGCCCCGATTGGGCCCAGCTCTCCGCGCGCTGGAGCAACGAGGGGACGAGAAACGCGCTGAGGAGGACGCAGACGATGACCGCAGCGATGGGAGACCTGACCTGTCGAGCAAGGGGGCCTTTCAGTTGTCCGCTGGCGAAGCTCCCGAGACCGGTGAAGAGAAGCAAGGAGAAGAGAACGACGGAGAGCGCGTACGTGGGATGACCCAAAAACACGATGTACCGCTGGATCAACGAGAGCTCGATGAGCATGAAGCCAAAACCGATCCCAACGAAATAGGCGGTCGGCCCGCGGTACGTCGACAGCACGAGCTGTCGGAAACCGAATCCGTCGTATTTGCGAAGTGGCCGGATGAGAACGCGAAAGCCCACGCCGATCGAGATGATCAGGGTGAGGAGCAGCAGAGCGCTCGAGTTGCTCCCCAGGCTCGCGTCACCCCGTTTTGCCGCCTCGACCCAGCTGCCCAAAGGCGTCCGCGTATTGAAGAAGAAGGGCCTCTCGTCGCTCGGAGGCGAGAGATCGAACGAGCCATTCCGCGTCGCTCCGGGGACGTGCTGGATGGCGTCCTCCACGTCGATCTGCTCGCGTTGAGTGATTCCGCTCACCACGGGCCAAAGCACTTTGAACCCCATTCGATTGGACAGACTCACGAGGGCGCTGACTTCCTCCGGCAAGAACGGGGACCGCTTCATGAGGCACGTCGCAACGGCCTGACTGAGATAGCCGCGGGTGTAGAGCACCGCGATCTGGGCTGCCGGATGGGCGACTCCGCTCCGCTGCAAGGCGTCGCCCATTAGGGCGAGGACGCGAGCGACTTCGCCGTAGTTCGAGCGATCGTACCAACGCGAGATGCTCAGGATTCCGTCGTCCTTCAAGTGCGACAGGAAGAGGCTGTAAGCCTCCTGGGTGTAGAGCGTGTTTTCGGTGAGCACGAGCTGGCCCGCCATCGACGCTGCCCAGGTGTCGATCATCGACATCTGGATGATGTCGTAGCGACCATTCAGGCTGGCGAGCTCGCTCCGCGCATTGCCGACGATGAGCCTCACCGGCGGAAGCGCGTAGACGTGTCCGTTGTAGCTACTGAAGGCGTCGCGCCCTACTTCGGCCACCGCGGGGTTGATTTCCACGACGTCGATGTGCTCCGCGCCGAACCGCGCGGCGGTGAGCACGTCCCTTCCGCCTCCGCCGCCGATGATGAAGACGCTCCCTAGCTTTCCGGGCTTCAGCCAATAGGGTGAGGCCGTCACATCCCACTTGAGAAATTCGGTTCGGGCCGCCGTCGCGATTCCACCTTCGTGGATGATCTGGGTACCGGCGTCCGAATCAAGCTCGATCCAGAGTGTCTCTGGGACGAAGCCGTCGAAGTTGTCGCTCATCCCCCAGCCGGCCTCGAAGAGCGGGCGCGTCTTTTCTCCGCCTCCCAGCTTGGGGTTGCGCGTGCTCACCGTCACCCGCGCTAGGCTGTTCCATTTTTCCCAGATGACGTCCGACTGATCGTGTTGCTTAGCGAAGCGAAGGCGGGTGATCGCCGGGAACTCGAGCGCGGCTCCGAGGAGGACCGTTAGCGCTGCCAGCATACCGATTCCGACCCGCCGATCGCGACCACTCCCGACCGTGTGGGCGAGGAGAATGCTCGCGCCCGCGCTGACCCATGCACAGGCGAGCATGGCATTCAGCGCCGAGGTCCGGTCGAGGATCAGAACCGAGAACAGGCACCCGATCGCAGCGCCGACCAGGTCGAAGAGATAAAGGCGAACGACGTCTTTCGAATATCGCGACAGCACGAAGGCAACGACGTAGCCGCAATAGTAGAACGCGAACGTGATCATCAAGGCGAAGAGGGTGAACTGGAGGACGATCAAGTACTGGTCCGAGATCGTGACGAACGCGAAGCTCATGGCGCTCGTCGCAATGAGGCCAGCGGCGACCTGAGCGGCAGCTGCCGGGCTCAATGGACGCGCTAGTCCCGATTTTTGCTGAACGAACACGGTGATCGCCGACGAAGCCATGCCGAGCATGGCGAGGGCCACGATGAGAAACGCAAAGTGGTAAGAAACGGTGACGGACAGCGCCCGCGAAAGGCAGATTTGAAGGGCGAGAGTCACGAGCGTGACGAGGAACATTGCCGCCACCAGGCCCGCCGAGGCTCGCCCTTCGCTCGCGCCTTCCGGCCCGCGTATCGGGGCCGTCGCGCCTTCCATCAGTTCCGCCATCGGGGCAAGGTACAGCCCCCTTTAGAAATTCGGCCGAACAATCGGACCGCGTGCGCCGGTTGGGGGCCAGGTGCTCGGCGTCGATGGCCTGAAGCTCGATCCACGGTTCTCGCACGTCGGAGACGCCGGTGGAAAAGGAGTGGTCGACCTGATTTCTCACGGTGATGTCAGCGTCCGTCCAGCTTCCCAATCCGGCGGTTGTGAGGTTGGAGGACGCGATCGACCCCACCACGTCGTCCTCCGGAACGAGATCAAAACGATTCGGGACGCCGGCGAGCCAGCGGGTCGTGTCGAAGCGGCCCATCGCATCGCGTGGGGTATGGCACTCGCCGCATCCCGCAACGCTCCTGACCAGGTATTCTCCTCGGACAACGCGATCGACCGGCGCGGGCGGGCGCGCCGCTTTGCTGCTGCAGCCGGCCACCACGAGCGCAGCAACGCCTGCAAGCCCGGCGACAGAAGCGCGCGTCACACTCTTATTTCTTCGCGGGCGCCGGCCCGACGGGATCTCCGTATGCGTCGTGAATTTCCGGGGCGCCGAGGTGGAGCACTTCGAGCGAAGACTCGAGCTTCGCACGGTCGCCCACGACGATCACCCTGATCGCGCTCGGATGCAGATGCGCCGCTGCCACGCGCTTCACGTCGGCCGCGGTCACCGCGTCGATGCGCTTCACCCGTGTCGAGAACTCATCGAGCGGGAGATCGTAGACCGCGATGTCCGCGAGCGCGCTCGTCACGTCGGTCACCGTCTCGAAGCGACCGGGAAGCGCGAGCTTGAGATTTTCTTTCGCGTTCGCCAGCTCGTCGACAGTGGCTTCGCTGTCGCGGCTTGCTGCGAGCTCGACGAAGAGCTCGTGGATGGCCGGAGCGGTCTTGTCGGCGACCACCGCGCCGCCGGCCGTGAACGGGCCCGCCCCGTGCCGAAGAGAGAATCGCGAATACGCACCGTACGTGTACGCGTGCGCTTCCCTAAGGTTCATATTGATGCGGCTGGAGAACATCCCGCCAAGAATGGCGTTCGCGACCGTAAGCGCATCGCGATCGGAAGTGGACATGGCGACGCCTTGGTCGGCGAGGATCACCTGCGATTGTGGCGCTCCGGGGCGATCGACGAGAATGAGCCGAGGTGCGTCGGCCTTTACCTTTACCGGCGCGAGCGCAGCGGACACCGGGCGCCCCGCCGCGCCCTTCCAGGCTCCGAAGGTTGCTTCGAGCTTCGGCACGAGGACTTCCTTCGTCACGTCGCCGGCTACGATGATCGTCGTATTCTTCGGCCCGAACGAGCGAGCGTAGGCCCTCGTGAGATCCTCCCGTGTGATCTTTTTCACGTCTTCTTCCCGGCCCACCAGGGAATGCCCGTAGGGATGGGCGCGGCCGTAGACGACCGCGGCAACGGAGTTCGAGGCCATGGCTCCGGGGCTATTTTTTTCCTGGGTCAGAGATGCGAGACGCCTGGCCTTGAGGCGCGCGATCTCCGCGTCCGGGAAGGTGGGCTTCTGGATCACGTCTCCAAGAATGGCGAGCGCGGCGTCGAGGTGGCGCGGCAGGACCTTCACACTGCTTCCCGCCGAATCCCATTCCGCCGAGGCGCCATGCTGAGCTCCAATGGCCTCGTAGTCGTCCGAAATCTGCAGCGCGTTGCGTGCGCCCGCACCCTGCTCGAGCATCGCCCCCATGAACGACATCATGCCCGGCTTGGCGGCGGCGTCGTCCCCTGCCCCGCGCGTGATGACGACCCGAACACTGACGATCGGAAGCTCGTGACGCGCGACGTAAAGAACGCGTGTCCCATTTTTCAGCGTGAGCGACTCGATCTTGGGTGCGCTGAAGGACACCGCTCCACTCGGCTCCGGGACGGCGTCGCGAAACGCCGCGTCGGGCGTCGTACGCGGAGGCTCCGGCGGCTGCGCGATCGGAGCAGGCCACTTCACGGCCGGCGGCGAGGGCGGAGGCTTCGGGAGCGGCGCCGTGTTGCCGCAGCCGATGGCGGACATGGCGAGCGCGAACATCAGAGAAATCGGTTTCACTTTCCACCTCCCCGAAGCACACCGCACACCGGCGCGCCCTTCACCGGCGTCACGATCGTCACCACCCGTTTTCCTTCGGGCAGCCAGGTACGAACGGCATCCCACACCTGCGTCTCGGTGGCCTCCTCGTAGCGCGCCAGATCCTTGGCGAGGTAATTCGGGTCACCAGCAATCTGGTTGTAGGTGTTGATGGTATTTGCGCGGGAGCTATTTTTCTCGAGGCTGAAGACCATCGCCGAGGAGGTCGACGTTCTTGCGCGGGCGAGCTCGGCGTCCTTCACTCCGCCCGAACGCAGCGTCGCGAGCTCTTCGTCGATCGCCTTGAGGAGCTCGCCCGCCGTGTGACCGGGCTGCGCCGTCGCGACGATTTCGAACGTCGAGCCGAGCTGGGCGGAGCTCTGGTAGGCGCTCACGTCTTGAGCGATCTGCATGTCGTAGACGAGCCTCTTGTAGAGGCGACTCGTCTTTCCTCCCGACAGGACGTGCGCCGCGAGATCGAGCTCGCCGTCACCGGGGGCAAACATCGCCGGGGTTGGCCACGTGATGTACACGCGCGGAAGCTCGACTCCGGCATCCACCTCGAGACGCGCCTCTTTCTCGAGCTTCACCGCTGGCGGGAGCATCCGCGGCGGGGTCGGCGCGCTCGGAATCGGACCAAAATAGCGGGTCACCAGCTCGAGGGTCTTCTTTTTGTCGATGTCCCCCGCGACCACGAGCGTGGCGTTGTTGGGGGCATACCAGGTCCGAAAAAAGGCGCGCACGTCCTCCAGAGTCGCGGCATCGAGGTCGCGCGGCGTGCCGATCGTGAGGAGGTGATACGGGTGCGACGGCGGGTAAAGCTGGGCGTGCACGAATTCCACCACCATGCCGTAGGGAGCGTTTTCGTAGTTCTGGCGGCGCTCGTTCTTCACGACGTCGCGCTGGCCCGCGAACGTGAGCTGATCGACGTGCGAGAGCAGGAACCCCATGCGATCGCTCTCGAGCCAGAGCGCGAGCTCAAGGCGATTGACCGGCACTGTCTCGTAATAGTTCGTGCGATCGGTACTTGTCGTCCCGTTGACGTCGGTCGCGCCTACCCGCTCGAGGTAGCGGAAATACGCGTCCTCGGGCACATGCTTCGAGCCCTGGAACATCACGTGCTCGAAGAGATGGGCAAAGCCGTTTTTCCCCGCAGGCTCGTCCTTCGAGCCGACGTGGTACCAGAGGTTCACCGTGGCGATCGGGGTTCGGTGATCCTCGTGAAGGATGACCTCGAGGCCATTCGGCAACTTCGTTTTCTCGAGCGTCAAGGCAACCGATTCAGCGTTTGCAGAGGCGGGCGCGACGGTCGCGAGAAAAAAAATCGCAAAGATAGGCAGGTCGAATCGCATGGCTTGCTTGCTCCGTTCTACCCCCTGCGTAGTACGATGGGGCCATGCAGTCAGCCAAATCGACGCGGCTGTCGATTGTAAAACAGGGCCTTACCGACATCCTCGAACGCGTGGCCGAGATGCCGAGCACTCCGCGCGTCCGGGAACTTCGCGCGAAGGCGCTCACCTACGAGCGCGCCGTCCGCAGCTGGGACATGCAGGCCCCGAGCGAAGAGCAGCGTTCGGCCATGATGAGGTGCGTCATCGATCTGAACGTCGAAGTGATGTCGGCTGGCAAAACCTGAACGCCGATCGGGCGAGGCTGGATCAAACGACCCCAGCCGCGGCACGCCTACGCTGATTGGGCTTCCTCCGGGCCCTTTGACGGGCCTTTCGGCCTAAGCAGCGGGAGCGCCGCGGCGGCAAGGGCGAGGAGGAGGACGACCGCGCCCGCAATGATCGCGTGAACCACGCCGATCCTCCGTGCCAGCGCCGCGAGCCCGAAAGACCCGAGCGACGGGAGCCCGATGAGGGTGATCGTGTAGAGACCGAGGACGCGCCCGCGGAACGCGCTCGGAACCTCGAGCTGGACGGCCGTCGCGACCATGGTGGTGAAGACCGTGGCCGACACGCCGGCGACGACGAGCGCGACGGCAGCGAGGTGAAGCGTCGGCATCAATGCGAACGCGACGAGCGACAGGGCGAGGACGACACCGCTCAGAACGAACACGTGCGTGGTCCTGCGAACGTGGCTCCGAGCAGCGAGCCCAAGCGCTCCCGCGAGCGCACCCGCCCCTCCTGCGGAGAGGAGAAGCCCGTACCCCGACGGGCCGGAGTGCCAGATTTGCGCCGAGAAAACAGGCAAAATCTGCTGGTACGAGCGCGCGCATAGCGCAGCCACCGCGGCCACGACCAGAAGAACGAGGACGTGCGGTTCGTTAGCGACGTACCGTGCCCCGCCGAAGAGCGCTTCGCGCCACGTTAGCTTGGCGTTGCCGCGCGGCGGACGTCGCTCGAGGCGCAAGAGAGCGCCGATCACGAAGAGAAAGCTGAATGCGTTGAGCATGAAGAGCCACCCTGCCCCGACGACGTCGAGGAGAATACCCGCGAGCGCAGGGCCGACGAGCGCGGCCCCGGTGAACGTTGCTGCGCTGAGAGACACGGCGTTTGCGAGAAGCTCGCGGGGCACGATGTCGCCGATGAGCGCCTGTCGCGCTGGATTGTCGAACGCCAACAGCACCGCGCCAAGGAACGTCGTGCCGAGAATGTGCCAAGGGCGGATCGCGTCTTGCCAGGCCAACACAGCCAAAATCACGGCGATGACGAGAGACGCTGTCTGCGTGAAGTAGAGGAGCTTCACGCGATCGACGCGATCGGCGATGGCCCCGCCGAGCGGCGGAATGATCACCATCGGCACCGCAAAGCTCAGACCGAGAAGACCAAGATAAAAGGGGTCGCCTTTGCCAAGTTGGAACATGAGCCAGCTCCGGGCCACGTTCTGCATCCACGTCCCGACATTGGACAGAAGAAGCCCCGCCCAGAGTCGCGTGAAATCCTTATTGGCTAAAGCAGAAAAGCGCTCGGCCACGCGATTACGTCGAAGCCTTGCCGCGATGGAGGAAACGACGCCCAGGCTCCGCGTCGACCGCACGGGCACCGGCGACGAGCGCATGATCCGGAGAGAGCGAGCACGCCGGATCGGTCTTCGCGGCGTCTCCGGTGAGAGCAAACGCTTGGCAGCGGCAGCCCCCGAAATCGATCCCGCGGCGCGCGCACTCCCTGCAGGTGGAGGACATCCAATCCTCACCACGAAAGGCCTTGAACGCGGGCGATTCGTTCCAGATCCGGGAGAGCGAGGCGTTCTGCGCGTTTTCGAAGGACAGCGCCGTTATCGACTGCGCAGCGTGGCACGGGAGGACAGTGCCGTTCGGAACGACGTGAATGTAACGGCGCGCCCATCCATCCATGCAGGCCTTCGGCAGGGTCGAGTGGTAGTCGGGAGTGACGTAAACGAGCTCCATCTTCCCTTCGAGACGGACGCGCGCCGCTGCTGCGATCTCATGGGCGCGATAGACTTGCGCGTCGGTGGGCATGAGAGCGTCGCGATTGAGGCTTGCCCACCCGTGGTACTGGGTATTCGCCAACTCCAAACGATCGACGGAAAGGCTTTCGCCGAGGGCAATCAGCTTCTCGACGTCATCTAAGTTCTGGCGATGAAGAACCATATTGAGCGTGAGCGGTAATCCCTCGTCTTTTACCCAGCGCGCGACTTCGAGCTTCGCGTCGAAGGAGGCATATCCGGCGATGCGATCCGACGCTGCCCTGTCGACGGCCTGGATGCTGAGCTGCACGTTGTCGAGGCCCGCCGCGCGAAGTGCCTTCAAGCGCGCGCGTGTGAGCGGAACCCCGCTGGTGATGAGATTCGTGTACAAATCAAGGCTCCGCGCGTGGCTGACGAGAGCCTCCAGATCTTTTCGAGCAAGCGGCTCACCGCCCGTGAAGTGGACCTGCACCACGCCCAGCTCCTCGGCCTGGCTGAGGATCCGTGTCCAGTCGCTCGTCGCGAGCTCGCTCGGGTCATCTTGGTAGTTGATCGGATTGGAGCAATACGGACAGCGAAGTGGGCAGCGGTAGGTCAGCTCCGCAATCAACGTATAAGGACGTTCGGTTTTCACGGTTGGAGGAGCCCCTTCTTCCGCAGCTCGTCCAGGAACTCTTCGATTTCTTTTCGGATGACCGAGGGCTCCGCGTCTTGAAACGAAGCGGCCATCATTTCGATCGTGTGGTGCCCGTCGCACATCGCGAGGACCGCCGCCCCCGTCGGGTTCAAGACTAGGCCACGTTCAGGGTACAAAAGCAGATGTTTCTGCTCGATCTTGTCCCAACGCAGGCGCGCCTTCGCAGCGAGCTTCGGATGGGTGGGCAGGCCACTCACGGCTCACGCGTGGACTCTTGGACCGCGTCGAGCAGCGCCCAAAGTATTTGGCATTTTGTGATCAGCGCCTGGATGCAGCGCTCTTGCGTGTCCGACGTCGTCGCCGAAGCCAATACAAACTCCACCGCTTCTTTGGAATCTTCGCGGGCACGGGTCACGCGGCCACGAAAATAGTCCTGCACGGCCGGGTCGATCCATGGGTAATGTTTTTCCCACGCCGCCAGTCGCAGTGCCATCAGGTCCGGAGCGAAAAATTCGGTGAGCGACGAGGCCACCGCCTCCACGAGGCTGCGCTCGCGCACCAGCTGAACATACGAATCGCAGGCAAATCGTACGATCGGCAGCACCGAGCGGAGTGAGCGGACCTCCTCCACGTCGAGCCCCACCCCGGCCGCAAGGCGGAGCCAGAGAGCGAGCCCCCCTTCCGATCCCTCGAAGCCGTCGTGGTCGTGAATGCGGTGAATCCACTTTCGACGCCACGCGGGATCTTCTGACTTGGAAAGAAGGATAGCGTCTTTGATCGGTATTCGAGTTTGGTAGTAATAACGATTGAGCACCCACGCCTGAATCTCTTTTCGGGAGAGGCGCCCGTCGTGCATCCGGAGATGAAAAGGGTGCCGGTCGTGGTAGCGCGCTTGCCCCTCGACGCGGAGGCGGGCAAGAAACTCGTCGGGGCTCAGTGCGCTCAAAGATCGATCTCCATACCGTCGAAGGCCACTTCCCACCCCGCGCGCTCGACGTGACCGCGCTCCGGAGAATCTTCGCGGAGGATCGGGTTGGTGTTGTTGATGTGGGTGTAGATTTTTCGTCGCGCCGTGATCTTCGCGAGCTTGGCGAGGCTCCCCGTGCCTCCGCTAATGGGAAGGTGGGCCATGTCTTCTGCGCGCGACTTCGAGGCACCGAGGGCGGGGAGCTCGTCGCTCGACCAGAACGTACCGTCGACGAAGACGCAATCGGCGTCGAGTGCGGAGACGAAGGGGTCCACCGAGGAGGTCGCGGCGAGGTACACAGCGCTCTTTCCGGTGGCCGTCTCGCGAATCCACAAGCCGACGTTGTCCTCCGCAGATGCGATTTTCGAGCTTTTTTCTAGATGGACGGGGAGCTTGCCCTTGGCTGCCCGCGCCTCGACCGTGAGTCCGCTCGCCACGTCGTCTGTACCCGCGAGAGGAACCTCGCAGCCAAGGTCGAGGCGTCGCCACACCACCTGCCCCTCGAAGCGCTCAAGCGTTCGGAAGATCGCATTCTCTACGAGCCCGCTGCGAACCGCGTCGGTCGCGTAGATCGCAAACGGCAGCGACTCGCGGAGCGAGAAGAGTCCGAGGATGTGATCGAGATCGCCGTTGGTCAGGATGATCGCACGGATCGGCGAGTGGCGAAGCGCGCGCGGGGTCAGCGCCGGCGTGGCCTGGACTTGGCGGTGGATGTCGGGCGAGGCGTTGACGAGGAACCACGCCTCACCGTTTGCGCTGAAGGCGAGCGAGTCCTGGGTGCGGGCGCGCACCGCAGGCGATCCCGAACGTACGTCACGGCAATTCGTGCACCCACAGTTCCATTGTGGAAACCCGCCACCGGCAGCGGATCCCAGGACGCGGACGCGCACGAGAGCTCAGTCAGTTCGGAAAGGTTGGTTCTAAAAAGGTCAGCCGGAAGCAGCGTCAGTCAGATGAAACGACTTCGCCGGTGCTCGACGCGACGGCCCCTTTCACGAACGGCGGCTCCTCGCGGAGGGGATCGAAATCGTCCTGGTAGGCGCTGATTTCCGAATCCATCTTCACTTCCACGAACGACGGGCGTTTCCACTCCATGAGCGTCTCCTCGAGCATTGACCAGCCAGCCGGCCTGCACTCCGAAGAGTAGGCGCTAATGGGCTTGCGCGCAAACGCCAGGCGGTAGAGGAAGGTGCGTGCAAACGAGACGCGCGCTCCTCGAGCTTCCTGGGATTTTCGCATTCGTATGGGCGTTTACGGGCTGCGGTGCAGCCGCATCCGCGCCGCCTTCGCACGCTGACCCGCCTGACGCCGCGTCGCCCCACGCGACGTACGTTGCACCCGAAGAGCCAGTCCCTGCGGTCCGCGACGACGGCCATCTGCCCGCGACGATCACGCCGCTCCGCTACGCTCTGGCGCTCGACATCGACCCCGGGGCGGCTCGGTTCACGGGGACCACGCACATCCTCGCCGCCGTTCCTCGGGCTACGTCCTACGTGGTCATCCATGCCCGCGATCTTCACGTCACGCGGGTAGATGCGGAGCTCGCGAGCGGAACCGTGCACGCTACGACCAGCACGCGCAAGGCGCACGGAGCGACTGAAGCCGACGAGCTCGTGCTTCATTTCGCGCAGCCGCTCCCGCCGGGGCAGATCGCGCTCCGCATCGACTACGACGCGCCTTTCGCGGAGAGCCTCTCCGGCATTTACCACCTCACGGATGCTGGGCGCCCGTACGCATTTTCGCAGTTCGAGGCGACCGACGCGCGCCGCGCATTTCCATGCTTCGACGAGCCGGGCTTCAAGGTTCCCTTCGATGTGGCCGTGCTCGTCCCCGCTGGAATGATCGCCGTCTCGAACTCGCCGGAGGAGTCACGACAGGAGCGTGGGAAAAAAGTGGCCTTCACGTTCGCCACCACCCCGCCCCTTCCGACGTACCTCGTGGCGCTGGCCGTCGGCGAGCTCGAGATCAGGGAAGGTAAGCAGACGCCCGTTCCCATCCGACTCATCACCACCAAGGGGAAATCAGGTCTCGGGCTGGCCGCCCTCGAGGCAACGGCGGGTCTCGTGCAGCAGCTCGGCGACTACTTCGGGATTCCTTATCCCTACGCGAAGCTCGACATCGTGGCGGTGCCCGAGTTTGCGGCAGGCGCGATGGAGAACGCAGGGCTCGTTACTTTCCGAGAGGAAGCGCTGCTCCTCGATTCGCACGCATCCGCGAGGAGCCGATACCTCGTCGATCTCATCATCGCGCACGAGCTCGCGCATCAGTGGTTCGGAGATCTAGTAACCGCATCGTGGTGGAACGACATCTGGTTGAACGAAGGGTTCGCGTCCTGGATGGAGGCCAAGATCGTCGATGTCTATCACCCCGGAACAGAGGCGCGTCTCGGCTCGATTCGCTCCGCGTTCCACGCGATGGACCTCGACGGGCTCCCGTCTGCGCGCGCCGTGCGCCAGCCCGTCACCAGCGAAGAAGAAACGGAGCAGGCCTTCGACGAAATCACCTACGACAAGGGCGCGGCAGTGATTGGAATGATCGAGCGCTTCGTCGGCCCCGAAAAATTTCGGGAAGGCGTGCGGCGCTACCTTCGAGCAAACGCTTGGAAGAGCGCTCGCGCAGAGAGTTTCTTCGGCGAGCTCGACCGCGTGTCGGGGAAAGACGTCTCCGCGATGGCGAGCACGTTCTTCGATCAGACCGGCGTGCCCACCATCGCTGTCGACAAGAAGTGCGAGAAGGGTGAGTGGGATCTCACGCTGACGCAATATCCGTGGCAGCCCCTCGGAGCCGCGCCCCCCCCGCGACCGCTCAAGCAGTGGGATGTGCCGGTATGCATGAAGCTCGGCCCGCAGGCCGCCCCCGTGTGCACGGAGCTGAAGGAGCACGCGACCACCGTGAAGAAGAGCGGGCCGTGTCCTTCGTTCATCGACCCGAACGACGCGGCGTCCGGCTATTACCGGTTCGCGTTCGAGGAGCCGGATGCGCTCGCGCTCGCTCGGTCCGTCGGCAAGCTCGACGTCGCAAGCCGCCTCGGACTCGAGTCGAACCTATGGGCTCAGACGCGCGCCGGACGGCTCGATGGCAGCACGCTCCTGTCGGCGCTCACCGCGTTCGACGGTCAGACGAACACTGACGTCGTCGGGGAGGAAATCTCGATCCTCGAGACGATCAGTAACTCGCTCGTCGACGACGCGACCCGGCCGCGGTACCGAGCCTACGTCGCGGCGAGGCTTGCAGCGCGCAAGCGCGATCTCGGGTGGCAAAGGGGATCGAGGAAGGACAGCGCGTCGGAGGATCGTCGATCGATCTTGCGCGGCCAAGTCCTGACGGCGCTTGGAAAGCTCGCCGACGATGAGACCACGCTGCGCGAGTCGGCGCCAATCGCCGCGGCATGGCTCAAGGATCCAAGCAGCGTCGATCCAGACACAGGTCCCGTCGCCCTCCTGCTCGCGTGTCGCCGCGCCGGACCAGAACGTTTCGAAGAGCTCCGCGCTGTCGTGAAAAACGCCAAGTCGCCGGAGCAGCGGGTCGCCGCCCTGAAGGCCATGGGGGCGTTCGGCGATCCCGCGCTCCTCACGCGCGCCTTTGATTTCAGTCTTACCGACGATGTGCGGGCTCAGGACGTGCGTTACCTCGTCAGCTCCGCGCTCCAGTACCCTGCGTCGAGGCGCATCGTCTTCGACTGGTTGAAACGAAGGTGGGAGGAGGCCACGAAAAAGGCCTCCGGCGCGCTCGGTGGGGTCTTTCTCCGCGTCCTCGACACGATGTGTACGCGCCCGGAGATCGACGAAGCCCGAGAGTTTTTCACACCGCGGGTCGCCCAGATCTACGGGAGCGGACGTGAGCTCACGGAAAAGCTCGAGGCAGCCTCGCACTGCGTCGAGCTGAGAAAAACCGTGGGCCCGTCGGTCGCCAAGGCCCTCGGTAAGAAGTAATTATTTGTTCTGCGGAAAGCCGAGATCGACGCCGCGATGCCGCGGATCCGGCCAACGTGACGTGATCACCTTGCCGCGCGTGTAGAAGCGAACGCCGTCTTTTCCGTAGATGTGAAGGTCTCCGAAGAGAGAGTCCTTCCAGCCACCGAATGAGTAGTAAGCCGTTGGCACCGGGACGGGAACGTTGATGCCCACCATCCCCACGCGCACTTCGCTCTGGAAGCGCCGCGCCGCGCCGCCGTCGTTCGTGAAAATGGCCACGCCATTCGCATAGGGATTTTCGTCGATGAGGCGAATCGCATCTTCGAACTTCTCGCAGCGAACGGTGGAGAGGACCGGCCCGAAGATTTCGTCCTTGTAGATCTCCATGCTCGGCTTCACGTCGTCGAACAGGCACGGCCCGAGGAAGAAGCCTTTTTCGTGACCCGGGACGCGCAAGCTACGCCCGTCGACCAGGAGCTTCGCCCCTTCGTCGACACCCTTCTTCACGTAGGACGAGACGCTGTCGAGGTGCTGCTTGGTGACGAGCGGACCCATTTCTGACTTCGCGTCGGAGCCCGCCCCCGTTGTGAGCTTGGCCATGCGCTCGCGAATCTTGGGGAGGAGCTTGTCTGCCGCGTTGCCCACGGTAACGAGCACGCTGATGGCCATGCAGCGCTCGCCCGCCGAGCCGAAGCCTCCGTTCACCGCGGCGTCGGCGGCGAGATCCATGTCGGCGTCGGGGAGCACCACCATGTGATTTTTCGCGCCCCCGAGAGCCTGCACACGTTTGCCGTTCTTGGTGCCGTTCTCGTAGATGTACTTTGCAATCTTCGTCGAGCCGACGAAGCTGATCGCCTGCACGTCGGGATGCTCGAGGAGGCGGTCGACCGCGACTTTGTCGCCATGGACGATATTGAAGACGCCGTCCGGAAGCCCGGCTTGCTTCAGTAGCTCCGCACAAAAATTCGTGACCGAAGGATCCTTCTCCGAGGGCTTGAGCACGAACGTGTTTCCGCACGCGATCGCGATCGGGTACATCCACATGGGAACCATCGCCGGAAAGTTGAAGGGGGTGATCCCCGCGACGACGCCGAGCGGCTGGCGAATGGAGTAGCTGTCTACCTCCGTCGAAACGTTCTCGGAGTACTCCCCCTTCGATAGCTCGGCGATCCCGCAAGCGAACTCGATCACCTCGAGGCCGCGGCTGACTTCGCCGAGCGCGTCGCTGTGCACCTTGCCGTGCTCGCTCGTGAGAAGGCTCGCGAGCTCGTCTTTCCTTCGTTCGACGAGCTCCCGAAACGCAAAAAGGACTCGCGTGCGGCGGGCGAGTGATACCGAACGCCACGACTGCCAAGCCTCCTTCGCGGAGGCGACCGCGGCGTCGACGTCGGCGACGGATGCGAGGCTGACCTCACGCGTTTGCTCGCCCGTAGCGGGGTTGAACACTGGGCCGCGCCGCCCGTCGGTGACCGCAGACTTCCCGTTGAGCCAGTGCGAGACGACGTTCATTTCTTGGGCTCGCCTTTCGGGGCTTCCTTCGCGCCGGCCTTTGGGGCCTCTTTCGCGCCTTCCTTCTTCTCGGACTTCTCGGACTCTTGCTTCTTTCGCTCGGCTTCCTTCGCGGCTTCTTCCTTCGCCTCCTCAGCCTTTTCCTTCGCGTTGGCGGCGGCCTCGTCGGCTTCGTCTTCTTTCTCCATGGAGGCTTCGCGCTTCTTCGCCTCTTCGAGCTTCGTGTCCGCCGCTCCAACCGCCTGGTGGGTGGTGAACGCCGTGTAGCCGAGGGTGCACAGGCCGAGCGCGCCAGAGACGACGGCGATGCCCCACACCTTCCGGCTCGCCATCAAGAGCGCGACCGACGCGACGACGATTCCGATCTCGGCGAGGAGTTGGGCCCGCTCGTACAGCTCCGACGCGCGCTGATGGGCCTCTACCGCCCCGTCGTACGCTTCTGCGTCTTCCTTCGCTTCTTTGACGTCGACGGTGAAACGTTTGGCGAGCATTTCGAAATGCCGAATGTCTGATTTGTCGGGCGCGAGCAGATCCGCCATGTCGTCGATGGACGAAGCGATGAGGTCTTTGATCTCCGCGGTGTCTTCGTTGTCCGATTTGCCCGACGACGCGCGCTTTCCGCGGAGCGTATCATCGAGCTTCGCTGCTTCTTCTTTGCTCGGCGTGAGCGCGTGAAGCATCTCGAGGTTTCCTTCGATGACGCGGAGCTTCGTCGTTTCGCCTTGGTAAATACCGAACTTGTTCGACTGCTCGACCATGGTCTTGATGAGCTCAGTGCGCTCGGAGCCGACCATGGCCGCACAGAATGCGAGCATCACACCCAAGAGGGCCATCGTGATCCCGATTTGCTTTCCGGGGCCACCGCCATCGTGGCCGCCATGACTGGCGTGCCCCATGTGCTCCAACATGTCCGTTGCTTCGCTCATCGATCGATCCTCCTGCGTGAGTGCACGGCAACGTGGGTATCACGAGGCGTGGCCAAGAATCGTCCCTCGCCGTCCACTAACCGACGTTTTTTGTCTCGCGCCACACGTTGAAGCTCGGAATAGCGGAAAATTCGGGCTTTTGCCGCTGGCATGAAGGGTGCTTATTTACAGGGGAACGGTGGCGACCCTCTCGCGCTCGGGCAGCGAGAGCGCGCATCTTTTACAACTTGGCCCGCGCATTCTCGCCGGAATACTGAACTGCGCCCGGGGCTCGGCCGTACACGAACACTCAGGAGGCGAAACGAATGGGCAAGACGCACGGGCCGCATGTAGGGCGAGGCTTCACGCTGATCGAGCTGATGATCGTCGTGGCGATCGTAGGAATCCTCGCAACCCTTGCCGCGTATGGCGTGCGCCGCTACCTGTCGAACGCCAAGACCGCCGAGGCGAAGTCTACCGTGGGCGCGATTGCCAAGCTCGCCGTCGCTTCCTACGAGAGCGAGCACGTAGCGGCGAACATGCTGACTTTCAAAGCGACGACCACTTCGCTCCGGGCGGTCTGCGACAGCGAGCCGACCAACCCGATCCCAGCGGTAACCGCAATCAAAGGGAAGAAATACCAGTCGAAGCCTTCGGACTGGAACACGGGTGGAAACAAGGGTTTTGCCTGCCTTCACTTCGTGATGACCGCTCCTCAGTATTACGCGTACAGCTACACCGCGTCGGGGGTCGGGGCCGGAACAGACGCATTTACCGTCACCGCAAACGGCGACTTGAACGGAGACGGCGCATTGTCCACGTTCTCGATCAATGGCGCGGTCCAGAGCGGCGCGATGAACGTTGCTCCGTCGCTCACCGAGGTGTCATCGGACGAGTGAGGATCAGTCGTCCGGTCAATGACAGGCGACTAGGCCGCAACGGGTTCGTCCAGATGAGCTCACAACGGCGTGGGCCCGCTGCTACTCTTATCAATGTGGGCATATCGAGAACGGTTGGCGCTTCGGTGCTTGCCCTGCTCGTCGTTGGCGGCTGCGGCTCGCGAAGCCAGCTGTCGATCGACGACTTCGCGAGCAACGAGCCCGGGACGTGCCGCTCATCCGTGGGCTCGGCGACCAAGCGCATCAGCAAGACGCCGCTCGACATGGAGATCGTCCTCGACGGGTCAGGAAGCATGAGCGACGACAACAAATGGGTCGCAGTGTCCGCGGGTCTCGACGTCATCTTCGATGACTTCCTCGCGGAGCCCGATCGCGATCTCGCCGTCGGGCTGATCATCTTCTCGGACCAGAAAGATCGCACCGTTGGAGAGGGCCCCTACCCGACCGCGGTCGACGTGCCCCTTGGAATCGTCGACGCCGCGAGGCACGATGCGCTTCGCAAACGCCTCGACACGACCTATCCCGGCGCAGGCACGCCGACGTTACGCGCCCTTCGTGGAGGCTTCAACACTCTCACGAAATTCACATCTCCCGAGACGCGCGGCCCCAACGGCAGGAAAATCGTGGTGCTCATGACGGACGGCGTCCCCAGCGGCCCACCGAACGTACCGTTCAGTCACCAGATCGAACAAGGTCAGTGCCTCGATCTGGTGCGGGCGCAGATCCAGGACGGCCCACCCACCGGGCCGATCCGCACGTTCGCGGTGGGCATTGGACCCTTCCCCGGCAACTCCGATTACGATCCCAACTTCATAGGTGACCTGGCCATCGCGGGCGGGACGCGCGCCTCGCCTCAGTGCGAGCCTCATACGGCGACGGAGTCGAACGTCTGCCACTTCCAGGTGTCACCGCTCGGAAAATCTTCAAACGAGCTTGAGCGCGAGTTCGTCGCAGCGATCGAAAAAATTAGGCAAATCTCGGTGCAAGGCTGCGAATTTTCGTTCGACACGGGGAGCGCGCCCAGCGTCGACGTCTCCAAGATCAAGGTGGTCTACACCGACGCAGCGGGGGGGAATCACACCATCGCGCAAGACACCGACAACGGTTGGACCTTCGACCCGAGCACCCGGCGCGTCTTCCTTCATGGCCAGGCGTGCACGTCGTCGAACGTCGACTTGCGCGGCAGCGTTAGCGTCGTCCTCGGCTGCTGAACCAGGTGAAGGACGACGTGGAGCTGCACGCGCCGAGGAGAGCGAGGACGGCCGCCGTCGCATTGTTACGAAGCGCGCGTCATCGGTCCGTGAGCGTGACAGATATCAGCGTTTGACGCAGGTCGGTGTCTCTCCGAAAAAAGAGATCCACGCGCTGCGATCGTGCGCCGGCAAGATGCGGAGCGAAGGGTCGAGCTCGTGCAGCTGCGCGAGCTTCGAAATTTCTTCGCCAACTTGATCCGGGTCGAAGTCGGTCCAGGCCATCGGCAGGCTCTTTCCGACGCGGCGATCGATCCCCTCGAGAACGTTGACCGTGTCTCCCACGTGCAGAAGGCGCCGCGTCGGCGAGAGATTCACGAACGTACCGATGCTCCCCGGCGTGTGCCCAGGGAGCTTTACGATCACGAGGGTCCCGTCTCCGAAAATATCCGCGCTCTCCTCGAAGGTCTCGTACGGCTTGGCCTCGAAACGCATCACGTTCATGCGTCCTTCGAGAGCCTTGGCGTGCGCGGGAACGACGTTCAGGTTGTTCGGTGTTTTTCCAAACTTGGCGATGAAATCGATTTCTTCTTGGGGCAGAAGCACCGGGACGCCAGGGAGGTCGACCAAGCCACCGGCGTGATCGATGTGCGCGTGGGAGAGGATCGCCCACTTCAGATTTTTTGGATCGGCGCCTCGCAGGCGAATGGCGTCGGGCGCGGTCGAAACGAGGCGGTTGCTTCCGGGACCTTCGGTCAGGAGGAAATGGTTCACCATTCCGTAGCCGCGTAGCTCCTCGAGAAACTTGCTGCTATTTCCCGCGTCGATGAGCACGTCGCCCCGGGGATGCCGAAGGAGGAGCCCCGACACGGTGACCGACCACGGCTTCGTGCCCGAGAGGCCCGCCGTCGCGGCTTGGCCGGAGGCCTCCCGGCTCGCGAACTCGACCCAGCAGAGCGAGACAGCGGGGATGGCGTCGAACTTTGCCGCGACGCGCGGGTGCGGCAGCGCAAATGGATAGGTGTGCGCTGCACGGTAGACGGCGAAGGCGAGGCCCGCGAGCGCGACCAGTTGCAGCAACCGCTTCACGACGCCAGTCCGAAAATCTGCCATACGCTCTCGTTACATCAGAACGCGCTGCGGAGCGCTACGCCTCTCGTCTGGCTCGTCGTGCGCGAGGTGCATTTACTCACGCAGTCGTGGTATTCGGAAATCATGCGCTCTCTGGCAGTGCTGATGGTGACCCTCTCTTTCGTGGGCTGCTCTTCATCGAGCACCCCGGCGGGCCAGGCTGCGAGCGCGGCGGACGCAGGTATGGATGCGCCGCGCGTGTGCACGACGCTTGGATATGCGGGCGCCCCCGTCGATCCGGTGGCAGTCGCCGGGAATGCACCGATTGCGGCGGGAGGTACGATCGCGGACGGGACGTACCGCCTCACGAGCTACAAAGTTTACAACAACGCGATCGATCCGTCGAAGGTGCAGAGCCTCCAGGCCTCGTTCAAATTCGCCGCCAGTGCGTACGAGGTCGCGTTCTCGTCGAGCAAGGGCGGCGAAGCGACAGAGTCGGGAACGGTGACGACGAAGGGCACGCTCCTCCAGCTTACGAAGTCGTGCCCCTCGATGATGACCGAGAGCGAGCGACGCTATTCTGCAACCGCGACCAGCTTCGATCTGTTCGATGTCTCCAACGCGACGCCGAGCGCGCCTGCGGAAGTGGCTACCTACACCCGCGAGTAGCTCGCGTACGGGTGCGACCCATCTGCCGCGCGCTCCGCGTTGTCGAGCTTCATCACGCGTCGGTTAGCCGTTCCCGTCAATCGCATCGTCGTGGAAGACGAAGCGGGGTCTGCCGGCGCTCCGCAGTCGATTGCCGTCACGACGAGAGTTGCACCCAAACAGATCCTTAGAATGCTCATCGATGTCCTCCGCCCGAGAACCGTCCTTGAACGTCTGTCGACGTCGCTCGATGGCCTCACGCCCGAGCTCGACCACGAGGGCACCGACATCCTCCGGCGAAGCAAAGTCGGCGCGTCCTGCGTCGAGGAGAGCGGCGGTGAATTTGGCAGCGGTCGCGGCGTTATGCCGAGACATGTCCTCCGTGGACCGTTCGAGGTCCAGGGTCGATGCCCGAAATACCGCTGTATTTGCAGCCTTTGGTGTGGCTTCGATCTTGCGATTGAGCTCGGTACACAACCGGCGAAAGCCCTTCGCCCCTTATAAGGAGGTATCCATTCATGAAATTGATTTCTGGTCGCACGCAGGTCACGGCAGTCACCCTCATTCTCGGGACCGCGCTTCTCGCGTGTGCGTCGAAGTCGCCGACGACGGCCTCGTCCGCTTCCGCCGTAGAGAGCGGCGATGGGACGGAGTCTGCCGCGTCGACCGCGCAGACCTCGCGCTTCGAAGAAATGATTGCCTCTCCGATCACCTCGCAAGACCCGACGATGGCCGCGGCGAACGTTGCGGCGGCGCAGTGGTGGCCAGCGGGATGTGCGACACGAGCCAAGGATCCGACGAACAGCTCGGTCGTGCACATTTACTTGAACGACTGCACCGGCCCGTTCGGCCTCGAGCACCACACCGGTGAGATCACCGTGACGTTCAGCAAGAACGCCGACGGATCGCTCCACGCGCAAGCCGCGAGCTCCAACATGACCGTGAACGGGCACGCCGTGACCTACTCGCGCGACGCGGACATCACCCTGAGCGCAACACAGCGCACCGTAAAAGCCAACGGAGCATGGACGCGCGAAAACGCCAAGGGCGAAACCGTCAGCCACACCGCCAACACCACGACCGTGCTCGACATCGCCTCGCGGTGCCGCACCACGAACGGAACGGCGGTCACCCGGGTCGACGAGCGCGAGAACGACGCGAAGATCACGGACTACAAAATTTGCCGCAAGCCCGACGGCCTCGACGGCTGTCCCTCCGGCACGGTGACCCACACGCACAAGCTCAGTGGCAACGTGTTCACTGCCATGTTCGACGGAACGGCGACGGCCGAGATCACCGGGCCGAAGGGCGGAATGACCGCCGTGCCGCTCGTCTGCACTCCGTGAAGTACCTTACTCGGTAGCGGTTTCCATGAAGACGACGTGCGGCGTGCCCCGCGCGTTGTCGACCGTTGCCACGTAAAGGCGGTCTCCTGCCCAGGCCAAGCCTACGTAATCACCCACCCAGGCCGGAGCGCTGCGCCGCGACACGAAGCGAACGGGTGACCGTAGAGTCCGCGTGGGCCACGGGGCGGAAGCGCGCATGACGCGAAAGGCTCCCTCGCCGTCGCCTCCTGATTTGCCTGAAAAATAGGTCATTTGAAGCAGGCCCGAGGGAGCTCGCACGAGCTGAGGATGCATGAGGAGCGCACGCTCGTCGCGAAGAAGAACGCGTGACGCAAACGTCTTTCCGCCATCATCGGAGCGCGCGACGACGACTGCGTCGAGGATTGCCGAAGCCGATGTGTCCGTGGGCGTCGCGCTCGTGCCGTAGCTGACGAGCACCTCGTCACCGCGGACGAAACACAGCGGGCCCTCGGGAGCGACATGGTCGTCTGCTTTCGACACGATGGTCTGGCGACCTTCCGACCAGGTCACGCCGTCGTCGCTCACGCGCAGGACGATTCCGGCCGTGGGATCGACGTAGGTAACGAACAGGCGTACGCCCCGATCCTCCGCACATACGGAGCCGAGCGCTCCGGCGAACGTGGCTCCATGAACGACCGTCGTGCGAGAAAACTTCGTGTGATCGTCGTTGGCGAGGGCGAGGCTGAATCCGCCGTCACTTGGCGTTGCAAAGCGATGGAGGACCATCAGCCGTCCCTTCGGACCGCGGATCGAAAACGGCTTGTCGTAGATCCCTCCGGTCTCGGTCACTTCGAGTGGAGCCCCGAAGTGCCCAGCGCGCGAGCCCGCGGTGAAGACGTGCATGTCGTACGGGTCGCCGCCGGCCGCTCGATTCTGCCTGAAGGCGAGCCACGTGAGGTCGACGTCCGCGTCTGCACGAGACACGAGCATTGGATCGGCGGCGTAGAATCCAGGTACGTTCATCGCCTGGATTGGTCCCCACGATTTTCCGTCGTCGTTCGAGAAGCGCACGCCAATGCGATCCGCCGCTCCCGCCTCCGCGGCAACCCCCATCCAGGCCACGGCGAGCGCGCCGCTCCCGGAGACCGCGAGGTGCGGCTCGAGCTCGAACGCTGACTCGGACGAGCGAGACACGAACCCGGCGTGCAGCTCTTTTTCCAACGTGCGCGCGTCGACGAAGCGCATCACGCCGTACCCGGTGAGCGCGACGCCGGCGGCTACGATGACGAGCGAGGCCCCGTGAGACGCCTTCAAGAACTTAAAGATCGGTGCGGATTTTTCGTTTGCCGGGTGTGGTGCTCGATGGTGCGGTGGAAGGCACCGCAGCCGCCGAGGAGCCCGAAGTAACGGGCGCCGCTTTCGGCTTTGCCGCGCCGCGCGGAGCAGCGACTGCAGACGCGGAAGGAGCAGCGGAAGGTACGGCGCTCTCGGCCGGGACCGCTGCGGGCTGCGCCTCGACGGGCATGGCGCTCTCGATCACACGCGGCTTGAAAGTCTCCGTGGTCTCGACCAGCGCGGCGGGAGGCGGCAGACGGACCTCGGCGGGTTTGCCCCGGCCCACCACGGCGAGCGTGATCCCAAGCACCGCGACGACGGCTCCCCCGCCGAGAAGCGCGACGAGACCGCGATTCGATTTCTTCGGCGGAGGCTCGATCGACTGGTTTCCGCCGCTCCAACCGACGACGGACTTTCCCTCTGCGACGGCGGGGGACGACAGGGACGCAGACGCCATCGACGCGGCGAGTGGCGCGGGACCAGGAATCGGCGGCAGACCGAGCACGCTCGAAGGGGCGAGCATTGGAGTCGCGGGCCGGCCCGCCACCGTTTCATCGAACGCGAGGCTCGGATGATTTGCCCGACCCCAATCGATGATCGCTTTCTGAAACTCACGCGCGTTCGCGTAACGATTTACGGGATCGCGCGCCATCGCCTTGTGCACGATCGCCGAGAACCCGGGATCGAGATCGGGGATGACCTCAGGCAGCGGACGGAAGGTGCCGAGAGCGATCTTGAAAAGCAAATCGTGGGCGTTTTCGCCGACGAACGGGAGCTCTCCGCAGAGACAACGGTAGAGAACGACGCCGAGCGCATAGAGGTCGGAGCGCTCGTCGACCTCGCGGTGGGCGCCGCGCGCCTGCTCGGGCGCCATGTAGTAAGGCGTTCCCATCAGCATGCCGGTCGTCGTGGCCGGCATGGCTTCGTCGGGCAACGGCGCGAATTTCGACACGCCGAAATCCAGGATCTTGACGACCTCGCCCTTCGACGTGCGCGCCATGAAAATGTTCGCGGGCTTCAAGTCGCGGTGGATGATCTGGGCGCTGTGCATTGCGGCGAGCCCTTCCAAGATCTGGTGGGCGATGCGCGCGACCTCCGAGACGCCGAGCCGGAGGCGCGCCTTCATTCGGTCGGCCAAGCTCTCGCCCGCCAAGAACTCCATCACCATGTACGCGTCGCCGTTCGGCAAGTCGCCCAGATCCAAGACGTCGACGATGTGGGCCGAGCCGATCCGCGCGGCAGCTTGGGCTTCGCGCGCGAAGCGACGAGCGATCTCCGGATTCGCTGCGGCCTCGGCGTGCATGACCTTGATCGCCACCCGACGCGAAATGCGCGAGTTCTCTCCCTCGTAGACGCAGCCCATACCCCCTTCGCCAATCACGCGAATGACCCGGTATTTCCCGTCGATAATCTGGCCAAGCTCGATCGGCATTTGTTTTCGCTTTGGGATCTACGGAGGGCCGAGGTCTACGTTTTGATCGGGGAACGCGTGCGGATCGAAATCGAGAGAGAGCCCCGTGGCATCGGAGCCCTTCGGAATGCGCCACCCAAGATCACCTCCGGGGGGCGGCTCGTATGTTCCGTTGCCGTTGGCATCGACGTAGATCTCGACATTGTAATTGACGCCTTCGTCGATCACACCTGGGATTTTCGCATCGAGCGTCGCCGGAGCGATTGGCAGCGTGAGCTTCGAGAAACGGTAGAGGCCCGCGGTATGCCCGGTGGCCGCGTCGGCGATTCGGACCTGCACCACTTTGCCGGCGTAGTCGTCCATCTTCAACATGTGGATGACGGCGCCTACGCCCGTGTCCTTGGGCGGATTGCGCGTGCCCATCGGGTAATCATTCAACTCGCTGAAGGAGTAGTTGTGGGCATAGGTCACGTCGATCAGGCCGTCGTTCGGATCGCTCGAAGGCGAATCGACGAGGGGATCCCAGCGCCAGCCGTGATCGTGATCGGGCCCGCTGCCGAGGCCGTCCCAGCCTCCCGAGTGATTTTTGTCGGCGTAGAAATCCAGCCGGTAGGGGCCGTTCACCTTGGGGACGGCTCTCGGAACGTGAACGGTGGCCTTCGGTGCGCCGAGCGGATCGAGAATGCCGCGTGACTGAATGAAGTTGTTGGCGTCGATCACCCGGTACTCGAAGACCTGTGCGGGGTGCGTGTCCATTCCGGTCACGGTGAAAGAGAGATCGTCGTGGAGATCGGAGCCGCCCTTGGTAGGTCCGTGAAAGCGATCGAGGTTGGTGACTGCAAAGCATCCAGTGACGAGCAGCGGAGCGGCGAGCACGAGCGAGTGACGGGGGGTTTTCATAATCAAAACGCCAAGCGAAGGGTGCCGATGCAGCCTTGTCCCGTGCACATTGCGCTCGCCTTGGGGGCGCTTGCCGGAGCAGCCTCCTCGGAAGGTTTGCGGGCGAGCATCCACCACGTGAGGCCGACTCCGCCGACGACTGCGCCGCCGATGAGGAGAATGTCCGTCAGCCTCACGAACGTTCGCGCGGTGTCGCGATTCGAGGCCAAATCAAAGGTGTTCGGGCACATGTCGTTCGGGCACGCCTTCGAGATCGTGCTCGTCTTGCTGAGGGCAACGAGGCCGGTGACCGCGCCTGTGACGAGCATCGCGCCGCCGACGCCCATGACGACCACCGGGAGCACGCTCGGGGACTCTCGCTTCGGCAGAGCAGCAGGACCTACGAGCAGCGGCGCTTCTCTCTTTTTCATCGCAAAGGAGTGGGCCTCGGGGTGACCGGCACGCGCCTCGAACTCCCAGGTAGCGTCCTCGAATCCGTCTGCTTTGACGGTGACCTGGTGATCGCCCGGGCGCTCGCCGATCTCCAGTCTGCCGTGAATGGGTCCGTAGGTGTTCGTGACGCGATCGCCGCGGGTCGGCACGCGGACGTCGATGATCCGCGCGTCCATGACGTCGACGTCGAAGACGACGCGGGCAACCCCCGTGGTGAGCGTCTGGATGTCGCGCTCGATCTGCGCGCGCTCCTCGGGATCGATGTCCCCCACTTCCTTGAGGTACCGTCCGTAGGCTGCGATCGCTTCACCGTCCCGCTCGAGCTTCATCGCACAAAAACCGATGTTTCCGAGCATCTTGGGGGAGCTCGAGAGCGCGTACGCGGCCTTGAACTCGCGGTACGCCTCTTCGACGTTCGTGCCTTCCGGATCCTGGAGGTGCGCTACCCCCGCCTTGAAGTGCATCCGCGCCTCTTCGCTGATGGGCACGTCCCCGGCGAGCGACACACTGGACACCACCCCTACGGAAGCAAAGAAGGCCAGCGCGACGAGGCGCCGGCGAAGACGTGATACTCGCATGCAACCCGACGTTATGCGGGGGTTCAGACCACATGCCAAGCCCCAAATCCGACTCCTCCGCTGCAATCGCCCGACCGGCTCGCGTCCGCAGCTCCGCTCGTCGTCGCTCCGAGGCCGGATGCAGGAGCGGCGGTGAGCCCCGCCTTCACGTGCGGACACACCGAGAACGCGCGCGATTGGAGCGCCATCATCCAGGAATTTTTTGGCGGGATCGATCTCGTTCCGCCGTGCGCGCCGCCGCGTTGACCGGGCTGCCGCTCAGGGCTTTGTCGATGCGTCGGGCGAGTCCTTGGAGACGAGCGCCTCGAACTCCTGAGGAATCTTCGGCTTGCATCCGCCACCGAAGCCATCGGCGCTGAACTTCGTGGTCAGCGTGCCGGTCTGCTCGACCTCGCCGCCCTTGTCGGTCTTGATCTTGCGCATCACTTCGACGCGAAGCTCGTGCTGACCCGCGTGCGCCCCGCTGCAGTAGGAAACAAAGTAGTTGCTCTGCGCGAAGGACGACAGCCGCCCCCCGAGAGCGTCTAGCGTGGAGGCCAACGCGCCCACGCTTGGGGCGTTCATCGTGTCGTTCGTACCGATGTAATCGAGCTGAGCGAGCTTGGCGTCTTCCCCCACACCAACGACGAATCGCCTAATTTTAGCGGCATCCGGGGCCTTGAACAGCTCCTGGATCTGCTCGCGTTTCACGCGTGCCGCGCGATCGGCGCCACGAGCGACAACGACCAGCTGCCCGCCGGTCATCGGATCGCTCTCGCCGAGGGCCGTGCGAAGGACCTTCATTCCCGCAACGACGGCTCCGTTGAGATTGGTGGTTTCGTCCTTCGGCTTGTAGTCTTTGAGCGCGTCGAGGTTCGCCTTTGCGCGATCGTCCGGGGCAGAGAAGGCAACGACCGGGTGGAGATCGGGCGAGCCGTCGAACGTGTACACGGCGACCTTTTGCTTGGGCCGAAGCTTCGCCATGAGAGCGGCCGCGCCGTCCGTCATGGCGACGGCATCAGATGGAGTCACGCGCCCGCTCCAATCGAGAAGGAGCAACGTGAACTGCGTCGCGGTCATATCGGGGTTGACGATCCGCAAGTCGGCGGTCACCGCCACGCCGTCTTCGAACACCTTGAAGGCTTCGTCGCCCAGGTGCGGGACGGGCACTTTCTCGGCGTCGACCGAGAGGTAGACCATCACGTTCGCCGGCTTCTCCACGGAAGACGCGATGTTCGCGACGCGCAGACCGCCCCCGCAGCTAATCGCGGCGAGTGCCAGAAGCGAGATGCGGAGCGCGGGTCGGAGGTGCATCGAGGATGTGCCCGTCTAACGCATTACGGCCGCGATCTCCAGCTTCCGCGCGGCTCTGCACCTGCGGGCGCTCAGATCGACGCCGAGCGCATCGAGGCCAAGCGTGTTGGCGACGGCAAGGACGGTTCCGTGGCCGCAAAAAGGGTCGACCACGATAGTGGTGTTCGTTTCGTCTCGTAGATAGCGGCACGCGATGCGGCACGCCTCGACTCCCATGGCACGGCTCCACGGCATGAAGCCCGCATCGGGGACGACGTCGGCGCTCGGATGCTTGGGGGGTGCGCGCCGCTCTCGCGAGATGCAGAGCATGTGCGAATAGCTCGAGCGTCCATAGGTCCTCGTGCCGGCCGGCCTCCGACAGACGATCTTGTGCCACACCAGCGCGGCGGACTCGTCCTCTGCTGCGCGCTGCACGAGGTAGCCTTTGTCGATCCAGATGCCTCGAGGGCGGATGTCGCTCTGGAAGAAAATCGCCACGCCGCCTTCAGGTACCCAGCGGATCACGCGCCGCGCAGCGTCGACGAACCACGTACGCCAGCCTTCGGCGCCGAGGCCCGGTAGCTCGGAGACATCGGGCAGCGAAGTGATGACACTCGCATGCGGCTCGGCAGGATTCGCCTCGAGCCACGCGAGGGCCTCGCCCTGAATGATTCGACGACCGGGCGCGCTAGACATCGCGTACGCTCGTGAGCATGGGGAGCGAGGCGAGGCGCGGAGCGGGCGGTACCCCGGGCGGGCTAGGGGAATTCATCGTTGGCGCCCTCCTCACGTTCACGGGCGTTTACCTCATTCTCAGCCGCGTCACGGTCACCACTGGCTTCTGGAATTTCGGCGGTCACGCCTTCGGCGTCATGTTGATTCCGCTCATCTGCGGCATCGCGGCCCTGTTCAACAACGGAAAATCGATCGTCGGTTGGGTGCTCACCGTGGGCACGCTCATCGCCATCCTGCTCGGCGTGCTCCTCAACATGAACATCTACTTCGAGCAGACGAGCCTCACGATCGTCTTCGTCATGGTGGGAACGATGGCCGCGGGTTTCGGGCTTATTTTCAAGAGCCTGCGGCCTCATTGACAACTCTGCGAACGCTCGAGTCACATCGTCGCGCATCACACTTTTCCACCCGCACGGCGCCGTTCTGTGTTGACATGCGGCGCATGAAGATCTTCTCCTCGATTCTCGTCGCCGTCTTGACGGTCGCGGCCTGCAGCGCTGCGGTCAGCAAGGGGCCAAGCGAACGATGCGCGACGGGGACCGAATGTGCCTCGGGAGCCTGCCTCGATCTCGCCGTCATCGATCGTGACGGAGGTGCATGCCACTCCGCAGGGACCGTGTGCTCCAAGCCCTGCAATACCGATCCGGACTGCGCCTCGCTCGGCGCCAAGTACAAGTGCTTCGACGGCTGCGGCCCGGCGAAATTCTGCGGCGCTACGCCGTAGCTTAGCGTCCACCGGGGCAAGAAGGAGCAGCTCGCCGCTGCCGATGCTCAGCATTGGCGCAGCCTACACCAGGCCGCATCCGTCGTTGCGCGGCAAGCGGCTGTAGAGTGTGGCCCCTGCGGGGGTCGAACCCGCACGCCCTTTCGAGCCGAGGATTTTAAGTCCTCTGCGTATGCCATTCCGCCAAGGGGCCTTATCGAGTTCTGGGGCGACTCTGGGGCGACTTCGCCCAATTCGGGGATTACCTCCTGTAAGGGCGCGAGTTTCCCGGGGCCCAGCTCCGCACACTTCCGCGCTGCACGGCGGTAGCGCCGAAGCATCGCGCTCGTCGTGTGGCCTTTGCGGTCCATGCTCCATGCTGCGCTGCGCCCATTGGCCGACGATACCGTGATGAAGGTGGCCCGCAAGTCTTGCACGCGAACGGGCTGCCGAACGTTGCTCCGCTCGAGGAGCTGCACGCGCGCTAGCCCTGCCTTTTTCAGGTCCACACGAAGGCGATCCGCCCGTCGGTTCATGAGCTGCAGAAGCTTCTTCCTCGCCGCCGTGGTCGAGGCGTATTCATCGCGTATCTGGCGCGCTACGTAAGGACGTTGCGGCCACCGAAGCAAATCGGTGTCGAGCTAAGGACGGAGGTCCGCGCTTTCCTTGTCACGTTCGGGGAACTGCACTGGGGGCGCGCGTCGTCTGGTGCATTACCGGCGTCGGATTTGCTGATCGCCGCGTCGAGAAGGCCGGCGTCGGTCCCGCTGTCCGACCCGTTCGTCGAACTGGAGGAGCTGCAGCTCGCAATCAGCAGAGCGGAGCTGCTGGCAAGTCAATGAAAGTACAAGCGGCAACACAAAGCCTAGTTTGATGCGCAGTTTAGGATAGGTAGTGCAGCTACTCGGAGAGCCATCAGTTTGCCAGCATAGTAAAGTGCACGCCCGTCACCAGCTCGGGCTCTCGTATGTCGAAGCGGAGATGGAGGCCGGTTCCTTGGGAGTATTGGTCCTTTTCTCGGCATGGGCGATCGTGACATTTGCTCCTTGTTGCCGAAGCGCAGCAGGTTGCCGAAGGACACTGTTGCCGCTAATGTGGAGTGCTGTCGAATGCTCGAGGTGCCCTAGTTAATGACACTGAATCAGCGCCGCCACCGGCTTCTCTTTGGCATTGCGTTGTGCGTAGTTGCCATTAGTGTTTTGACGATTGTCGCGCTGACGGGCGTCGAGCGGCACGTCACCCTGATGTCGAGTATGCCGCTCTGGCCAACCGTTGCAATTCTCGTCGGACAGTGGACCCGGGTGCGTGCAAACATCGCAACCTATGGACCCGATCGCCCGGAGGAAATCGCACCGGTCTCTCGTAAGCTCCTAGCCGCTGCGGCGGTCGGTCTGTTTTTAGTGCTGGCGTTCGGTGTCATCCTCGTATCGCGCACCGCTCCGTAGCCCCAGCTTCATCATCGCTCGGGCAACTGGCTCGGCGGCCCCCAAACGTCCACGCCTGAGAGCGTAGGAGGCGCAAACGTGATTGCGTTTCCCTCTAAAACTACCGAAAAGAAGCACTTCTTGAACAATTAGACGGAGTCCTCTACAAGGGCTCACCCTCGGAGGTAACACTTGCCACCGGGACGACCTGCCGATTTAGCTCAGTGGTAGAGCAACGGTTTCGTAAACCGTAGGTCTCGAGTTCAAGTCTCGAAATCGGCTCCGCGCGGATTCCCCGGCTCGTAAGTTCCCTCAACTGTATCGCGCCATAGCGCGCTTTCGCGGCCGCGAATGGCGCTCACTGGGATAGGTTTGGCGCTTCTGATGAGCGTCCTTCACCTGTTTCCGAAATCTGGATTCGACGAGAGCGCGATGACGCCCGTGCTCATGGGCGTCATCATCTCGTGGCTCTTCACGGAGTCTTTCGGGTGGGTATTCGCGGGACTTGTCGTCCCGGGCTACATGGCGGCGCTCTTTCTCATCGATCCCCGCTCCGCATCGATCAACGTGATCGAGGCTATATTTACGTATGGAATCGCGCGCCTGCTCGGTGAGCACCTTCCGCGAACGGGGCTGACTTCTCGGGTATTCGGGCGCGAACGTTTTTTCTTGGTGGTCCTCGTCAGCATCGGGGTTCGCTTGGCGGTCGACGGCGTGATCCTTCCGCGCCTCGCGGCCCACGCGACCTGGGCCTTCTCCGTGGGCTTGGTGGTGGTGCCGCTGACCGCGAACTCGTGCTGGAAAACCGGCATCCCGAGGGGGATCGTGCAGAACGGCGTCCCGACGCTGATTGTCTATTTGCTCCTCCGGTTCGTATTCATTCCGCACACGAACCTCTCCCTCGCCGGCTTCACGCTGGCCACCGAGAACATCGCCGCAAGCTTCCTCGCCTCTCCCAAGGCGTACATCCTGTTGCTCACCGGGGCGCTCATCGCGGCGTTCACCAACGTGAGATACGGCTGGGATTTCAATGGAATTCTCATCCCTGCCCTGCTCGCGCTCGTCGTGATCAGCCCCGTCAAATTCATCGTCACTCTCGTCGAAGTGCTTGTCCTCATTCTCGCGGTGCGCGTTCTCGTGGCCGTCACGCCGCTTCGTCGCGCGAACATCGAAGGGCCGCGGCGCCTGGTGATTTTTTTCACGGTCGACTACGCGCTTCGCTTCGCTTTCGCCGCGATCATGGGGCGAGATCTCCCTGGCGCGGACATCGTCGATCTCATGGGCTTCGGCTATCTCCTGCCAACACTCCTCGCCGTGAAAGCCTCTCAGAAGGGAATTACGGCGCTCGTGGTGCTCCCGACCGTGAGCGTGAGCCTCGCGGGATTCGGCGTCGGAACGCTGATCGGATTCGGCGCAATGATGGTCGACAGCTCGGCGGCAACCACCGGACGAGCCCCGGTCGAACGTGTCCTTCCGCAAGCACCGAACGCCATCCCGGCAGCGGCACTGTGGGTCGCAGCGCTCGCACGGCAGGAAGGGGCATGCGCCGCGGTGGGTGCCGGCCTTCCTCCATCGAAGGTGGCAGCACTTGTCGACGAGCTCCTCCTTGCGCGCACCACGCGGCCCCCCGCTTACCTCCAAGATCAATGGCTCGAGGGGGGCGTGCTTCTCTTGCGCGAGCGGTTCGCGTCGCTCCAGGATCGCTTCGGCGACCCTGCGATTTTGGCTGTTCCGCGCTCTTTGGCCGCGGTGAAAAAGAGGGTGGTGCTCTTCGCTTCGCGTCCCGTGAGCGAGCCGGAAGTGGCTCTCGCTGCCGGTCGGTTGCTGGCGAATCACGGCGCGGACACCCTGGTCATCGCGGGGGTCGAAGAGAGCGACGCACGTCTGCGGGGGTGCCTAGGATCGGGGCTGGCCATCGCGCGCGCGCTCGCCGGAGAGCCTCGGACGGAACGCGGACTGCTCGTCGAAGTGCGAAAGAGCAAGACGGCCACCGCTCATGTCTACATTCACTCGCGCGTCGGCACCGACCGCGAAGTGCAGGAGCTCATCAACCAAGCCCACGCCGACGGCACTCCCGTCGAGGCCCATCCGATGACCACGAGCGAAGACGCCGAGGTGGTGCTCGAGCTCCCGCTGACGGGCAACGAAAAATGGCTTGCCGTCCCCACGGTGAGTCAGCCGCTTGTGAGCTCGACAATGATGGCCATCGCGCTCGATGGCGTTCGAGCGTCGCAAAATCGTCCCTCACTCGAGGAGCTGCTCGCGCTCCGCCGCCTTGCGATCGAGCCCCTCCTCGGTGCCGAGGCCACCAGCCGGTCCCTCGGTTTTCTCCGGTATTCCGCGGCAATTCTCGGGTATCAACTTCTCGGCCCATCGCCCCTCGCGGGCGGCGAAGACGCTCTCGCGCTCGTTCCCGGGGAGTCGCCGCGACCGCTCGCGATCATCGCACGCGCGAGCGGAGTCAAGAGAACGGTCCTCGAAGTTCCACGTGGCTTCGAGGACGGCCTGCGCGACCTCGGCCTGCGCCTCGGCAACGTCACCCATGCCGATGCGTTCCTCATTGGTCTCGAGCCGGGGCTCTCGCTCTTCAGCAGCGATGTCTTTCGAGAGGCTCACGCCGTGGCTACGTCGCAGCGTCCGAGCCGGACCGCGGCGGTGATCCTTCTTCGCGATCGAGTGGTCGACTCAACCCGCGTGGGAATTGCGGAGCTCGGAACCTGGGGCGGTGCGGGTGTTCCGGCGCTGCAAGCTGCCGTGGAGCAAGGGTTGAAATCCGTCGGCGTCGCGTCGTCGCCCGCGCCGCTCGACCTCGCTGCGCGTGAGGCAACGGGACGGAGCTTGCTCGGGGAGACGCCGCTCGTCACGGTCACCGTGGACTCCACCGCTCTTGTCGCAACGTCGCTCAACGCAGCCCGCAGAGCGGCACGCCAATTCCCGGAGCTCACGACCTACGACGGGACCTGCGGAGAAATCGCCGCGCGCCTCGTGGCCTTGCTTCCGCAAGGTGGTGATACCGCTCCGGCCGATCTCATCGACGTGGCTCGTCGTGCGGCCTTCGAGGAGAGCGTGGTCGCCAATCGTACGTTCGAAGCAGCCGTCGCTCACACCGGGGTCCGTGCTGCGATTGCGAGCTCCGGCGCGGGCGTCTACGTTGTCTCGGTGCGTCGCGTCGGTCGCACCTTGCTCATCGGAGCCGCTCCCACGACGGCTCCGGCGGCGACGCCCCGAGAAGCGGGAGGGCTAGCGTCGATGGCGGTCGGCGGCTTGCCGCAGCGTGCTGACTCGTTCGCGGAGTGCGCGACGCGGATCTCGAACGGCGGCTCCTGCCGCGTGGAGGCGCTGTGAAACGGCGCGGGGCAAACGACAAAGTAGCGCTCAACGAAGAGCGGAGCTTCACGAGCCACGACCAGCTCGTGCTCATCGAAGCGACGAGCACGAAGATCCAGAGCAGCGGCCGATGGACCCCGTACGTTCTTCTCGTGGGATTCGCGATCGGGCTTCTTTTTGCGGTCCGCGAGATTGCTCGCATCGAACGCACGTTGACGGCCGAGGGCGCGCTCGCCCGCCGCGTCGTGGTCTACGAGGTGCTGCCCGGAAAAGAATTTCGCGTGCCGATGGAGCCAGACACGGAGGTGTTTCGGCTCGTTATGCATCTCCTAAGGCGCGGCCCGATCTCTCCGGAGAACCACCTCGTCAAGCTCGCGGTGACGGTGCGGGGCGCGCAGGGCACGCGCACAGAAGAGCTGATCTTCTCGGCGCCGTGGACGACGGATCGCGTGAAGCCTGAAGACCCGGGGATCGTGGTGGGCGATCCGGTCGGCGCGAACGTGGAGGTGACCGGCCTCGGCGCCGGCGACCTCACCCTTGCCTTGAAAGACGTCGAAGGGGCAGACGGTCTCCTCGTGCGCGTCTACCGTCGAGAGTCACTCAAGACGAGCGACGCCCTTCGCCAACGCGAGAACATCGAGATCGGCAAACGCGAGCATCTAGCGCGACGCGCGGGAGAGATCGACTGGACCGATCTCGACGACGGCGAGCATTCGCAGCTCCTCGCTGCGCGCTGGAAAAGAGTGGCCGTGCTGAGCGACTCGGGGCACGAGCTCACGCCTCGTGCGATCGCCCTCGCCCCGGCGCCAAGCAAGGGCAGCAAGGTAACGGAGCCGGTCGCCTGGTCGCGTGAGCTTCGCGCGAACGCGAAGGCCGCAGTCATCGCTCATGGTCCGGTGTCCGTCGTTGCCCGCGATCACAACAACCCCCAGGCGCGGATCACCGCCACGCTCCGCGATGAGAGCGGCACGGTGAAGCGCGAGATGCAGGGGGAGGCATCGATCGAGGTGAAAGCGGATCAAGTGACCGGCATCGAGTTTAGCCTCCAGGAAGAGGGCTCGCTGGCCATCTCTGCGTCCGACGTGACGAAGCTCGAGCTTCCGACGAAAGTGGCGTACTGGAGGGTCACGCCGAAGACGCCAGCCCTGATCCAAGCGGGCATGGAGCCCCTCGTGGTCCGCGTCGGATGTCGCCGCGTCGTAGCCTCCGACACGCCGGGCCCGTTCACTCTCAGCCTTCGCGTGTCCACCGCGGTGGGGAAGGTGCGCACCGAAGAAATCATCACCTCGGCCGAATTTCGGTCGGACTACGATGGGTACGATGGACGTGGAGACGCCGTGTCGGAGAAAGTCGAGCGCTATGTGCTCGTTCCGCGTGGTGGGCTCGTGAGCCTCGCGCCCGTCGACGGCGTCCTCGACATTTCGATCTCCGAGCTCGATCCCACGATCGGTCCGAAGCACATACCCGCGGCTTCTGCGCGCGCTGATGCTCCGAAACGCGAGACGATGGTCAAGGTGGGAGCGGCAGACTGGAAAGGTTTCGTGCCGCGGCGTCCGACGAACCTCGGAGCGTTCGACGGTCAAGCGCGCGGCTTTTTCGCCGTGGCCCACCGGTTCGAGCCTCTTTCCTCGAGGATCGAGGCAGATGCGTCGTTCCGTTTTACGCGCCCGCCGGCGGCAAAAGCCAACATGATCGGAGAGCGAATGTTCGAGCCCGCAGGTCTTCCCCTTCCGTTCACCATGGTGGGCGGCGTCGCCATCGCGCTCCCGGTTCATCTACAGTCGGCGGAGCGGGTCGAGGTCGTCGCCGAGATCGATGGAGACGTTCCCCTCCGCCGTGCAACGGGGCTCGTCGCTCACCTGACGACCGCGCGCTCCATGACGGTGGAAGGCGAAGTGACCGCAACGATCGTTCTCGGCGACGACCTCGCTCCAGGTCCGCACGTCCTCACCTTCTTGCCCGCAACACCGGGGACGAAACTAGTTCAGGTGCACGTCCCGTGGGCGGCGAAGAAATCCGTCGCTCCACCGAAGAAGCACGCCGATTCACACTGGGTCGCGGCGGACTCCGAATGAGCGCCGCCACACGACACGCAGCGCTCCGCGTGACGGCACTCGCCGTAGGACTGCTCGCGCTAGGATGTAGCCGTAAAGAGAAGCTCGCCGAAGCCCCCGCGGTCGACCCCTCATCAAACCAAAAGGATTCCCCGGTGGAGAACGTTCAAACGGAATGTCCCGCGGCCCTCGTCGCGGCGCGGCGCGGTGGAACCGACTCGGATCGCTACGTCGCTCCAAGCGAGGCCGAGCGCGCAGCGATGCGCGACGCCGCCGCACTTCTCGTCTCCGGCGGAGCGAGCGCGCGTGCCGCGGCAACGGCAAAGGCAGCAACGGCGGGCTTCGATATTCTAGACGTGCCCGAGATTCCTGGAGCGGTTCTCCTCCGCGAAAAAGACGACCATCGACAGGGCGGCGGCGCCTACCTGCTTCGCCTCGACGCGCACTCCGATGTGGTCGTCCAGGCCCCGCACACGTTCTTCGACGAGGGCACGCTCCCCCTCGGCTGCGAGCTTTTCTACCGCGCAAAGGCCCGCGCGTTCTTCATCGACACGGCGCATCGCTACAAGGCTGCGGCCCAGACAGAGGAGGGCGACCACCCCGCCGACGTCGCGCACTCTACGACCTCCACTTTTCAAGCGATGACCGAAGGCGTCTTGCGAACCATCCCTCATGCAACTCTCGTTCAGCCCCACGGTTTCTCGAAGCGCGACGCGGTGACCGTCGTCCTGTCAAATGGCGAAGGCCGTCCGGGAAATCCCTTGGTCGGGCGCGCCGCAGGGCGGCTTACGAAGATCTCCGGCCCGGGCGTGAAGCGGTTTCCGGAGGACACGGGTGAGCTCGGCGCGACGAAGAACGTGCAGGGCGCCGCGGTGCGTGCGTCCGGCGGTCGCTTCCTCCACGTCGAGATCGCCGCCCAGCTGCGGCACGATCTCCTTCGCGACGCGCAGCTCCGTGCCCGATTTTTCGACGCGCTCGCGATCAGCGTGAACGAACCATGAGCGGCGGTCGCTTTTTACATCGACTCTTCGCGGCGAACGTCATCGTCGGACTCGCTCTTTTCGTCGTGGGGTGCGGGCCGCGCGTTCCAGCGAAAGGTCCGGTCCCCGATGCCCAGTCGTCCTTCGCCGCGTGGACGCCGGCCGAAGTGGAAAGCGCGACGAGCACGCTCGGGCTAGCTCTCGACTTGATCGACGTACGCGGAGGTCAGCTCGTCAGGATCGTCACCGATCGCCCGATCGACGTGGGCGAGCGCGTGCGCACCGGCGGCGTCTCTGCCGAGACATGGTGGAAGGCTTCACCGAAAGACGGAGTCGTCGTGCTTCGGACCTCGCTCTTCGCGACGGCCCTCATCGCCCCGCAACGCACGTTCGCAGACGTTCAGCTCGGACGGGGATCAGACCCAGGCGTCTACTGGTTCGATCTTGAGGCTCGCGTTCTCGATTGGGCGGGAGGGCCGCTGCCAGCACCGTTCCCGCACGTCGCGCAGCCTGACCGCATCGATCTCGAGTTCTTTCAGGCCCTCGATCACGCGCTGCAAGACGACGTCGCCCACGCCAAGAATCACGAGGCTGCGAGCGAGTTAGCGCGATCGATTCGCCGCGTTGCGGGGTTGCGTGCAATTCGCGCGCTCCGACCGGCGTCGGGTTTTCCTTACTTCTTCAACTACGACGTCGACGGGCGCGGCGGCGCCGTGGTCCAGGACGGCACCCACTCCGGATACCAAATCTCCCCCGACCACCCGGTCGAGCTCACGGTCGAGGGCCCGCAGCTCCTCTATGTCTGGACGAAGGCGCAAAAGCAGGAGGCAGAAGAGACCCTCGACCTTCGAGTGATGGAGGGAAAGAAGGAACGCGCTTCGAGCCTGGCCACGGTTGCCCGCGCCACGACGACCACCACGTCCGCCGAAGCCGCGCCGGGCTCGACGTACAACGCAGGAGCGACGCTCCTTCCTCTGCGCCGCGCGCTGATCCACGTTCCGCCGGGCGCTCACACCTACCAGATGAAGATCGCCGGAGGGCCGGCCGTCGTCTTCCCAATCACGGCGAAGCCCGTTTTGCACCTGGGTGATGCGTTCGCAGGAACAGCGAGCGAGACGAGCCAGCTCGAACGAGCGAAGAGCGCGTGCGGGAACGCGTCCGGTATCTGCGCGATGGCGATGGCTCTCCGCGGTGAAGATCGCGAGGCGTCTTGGACGACCGCGATCGCGGCCACGGGTCAGATCTCGCGCGCCGTCGCCGAGGACATTTCCGCAGGCGCACCCCAAGACCCGACCTTGCGGATCGAACGGGCGGCGTCGCGCGGCGACTCAGCGTCCCTCACGAAGCTGTCAGCCATGGCAGGCCATACGGTCGACGAAGCCGTTCGTCACGCCTGGGTTCGCGCGCTCGAAAAAGGGACGGAGTGGGGCGTAGCCGACGCAGAGACGGGCGACGGAACGTGGGCCGCGCTTTTTCTCGAGCACAAAACCGAGCTGCCGATCTGCAGAAAGGTCATGGAGTCGACGTGGCCCGAGGTGACCGATCAGGAGGCCAATTATAAGGCCGGGCACTGGCACGGAGTACCCACCGTGGAGTTCGTGGCCACGGGGCCGTGCGACGGCCTCGGAGCCGTTGAGCTCTCCGTCGACGGAGACAACCTCAACGCGAATCCTGGCGGAGCGCTCGTCCATTGGCACGTACGGGTCGCGGGCGACGTTGCACGCGTGAGCCGGAAGGACAGGGGCGCGACCCACGTCTATGCGATCCCAGTCGAGCTCGCTGCGTGTGGTGCGACCTGGGAATCGGTCCGCGCGCCGCACATCGCATCGACGTCTCCGAAGCTGACCTTCGGAGAGTCGAGCCATGGTCCAGGTCTCGAAATTTGGCTCCAGGCAGACTCGGTGCATGGCGAGGTCGTCGTCACCCCTCTGCGTGCGGATGCGGGCGAGAGCTTCCGGATCGTCGTCGACTCGCCAAAGGACACGGGGGCGAAGGAGAGCCTCGCCGCGATCGACGACAAAGGCGTTCGCTGGCTTCGCGTGGCAAGGGTGGCCCTTCCCGCCTGGGCTGCGGTGGGAGTGCAGATCGGCGGCCCGACCGACGTCGCCGTGCGAGCCATGACCCGAAAAGCGCGCACGCCGACTGCAGGCGCGGAGCGAGCCACGACGCTTTTGCCCGAGCCCGCGGACGAAGCAGCCTTCGTGAAGATCACCCGCGAGCTCCTCGCCCTCCCGCGCCGTGAGCGCGGCCCTTCCTACTTGGCCCGGGCCCTGATGCTTGCCCGCTCCGGCGCCAGGCGCGGCGCGCTCGAAGACGCTCAAACCGCAGCGATCCTCGGAGCACGCGGACCGAACGCCGAGGACGCGGTCGCACTCGTTCGTACGCAGCTCCGCCCTCGAGCGACTGCGCAGTCGCTCCCACAGGGCATGCACGCGTACGCCGTCGAGAGCGATTTCGAGCCGGGCGCACGGCGCTGCGAAGCGGGCAACGGTCCACGCGCGAGGGTCGCTGCCACGGTCGCCGAAATGGCCGCGTTCACGAAAGCCCACGAGAAGGACAAAGATCACCCCTATGACGCGGCGCTCGCCATGCGCGTGAACGAAGCGGTGTCTGCGAGCCCGCTCGATCCGCGCGCCGCAGCGCTGGTCACTCGCTCCGCAGCAGGCTCGCGCTGGAAGCTTCGCCGTGAGGTGATCGGCAACGCGCAGCGAGTTCCGCGCGAAAGAGTTACGCGACACGAGGGCCCCATCGAGAACGGCGCCGAGCTCCGACCGCGCGTTCTCACGGGCGCGCCTTTCGAAGACGGCACCTACGCGATCCTCAGCCAAACGCGTCCTGCGAAAGCGATCCTCGCCAAAACCGTCGCCAAGTCGCAGCTCCAGATCGCCTGCGTGCGCCGCACGGAAACGTTGGAAACCAGCGCGCGCTGTCCCATCTTCGTCACGGTCGGAACGAATCCGCCCGTGAACCCGGAGATCGGGCCGGACGGTCGCGTGAACTTCCCGCTGAACCTCAGCCCCGATCAGCCGACGCCCGTGACGATTGCTCTCGGCGAAGGCGGCGCCTCGTGGGCGGTGCTCACCCGGATCGTGTTCGATCGGGAGATGCAGGACGCGACCTCCGTTCGTGGCGTCGGGTGGATCCTCGAGCCGCCTCACGTCGACTACCGCCTCCTCGTTCGCGCAGGAGAATCCGTTGGCGTGAACTACGCGTCGAGCTCTCTCGTGCGGATCGACGCCCGGGAAGAGCCTGGCTCGCATGCCCGCGTGATGGTCACGTACGACGGCAAGGAGGAGAGCCTCTCTACAGACGGCGAGCCGATCGTCGTAGCTCTCCCGAAGGCCGGCCCGCTCCGCATCAAGGTCGTCGGGGGAGCAGCCACCTTGGCGATCGCCGAACGCGTGCCGAAGACCGAGCCTCTCGGCGAAATCGTCGACGACGCTCCGGTCGAATCAGAGACGGCTGATTCAGCCGACGGATCCACAGCCCTCGGAAAAGGCACGGTCGATCTCGATCTGTCTGCGAACAGCGTAGCCGGAGCGCAACGGTGGCGCGACGCGGTTGATCGCTCGCCGGGGCCGCTCACGGATTTCCAGTCGTCGTTCGGTACGTTGGCCGTCGAGACCGGAGCGCTGTACGGAAATATTCGCGACGCGATTCCCGGAGGCAAAGGATACGACGGCTACGCGTTCGGATTCGTCAGTTACCGCCGGCGCATCGAAGCAATCGATCTATGGACGGACTTTCAGGCGAGCGGGCGCATCCGCGACGGCGGGCCGAGCACGTACAACTTCGGCGCCTCCTTCTACGAGGACGCAGAAAAGTTCCACCTCCGCTTCACCGGCGGCGTCGACTTCTTCAGCCAGCGCGTCGGCGACGAGCAAGTGCGCACGTTCCGCCCTCACGGGTTCGCCGAGTACAGCTGGCGAGTCACGCGAAGCTTCTTCGTCCTTCCCCGCGTCGGGTACGACGGGTTCTACAACTCCCGCCCGAGCGGCAGGACGTACTCTCTCGACAAAGTCGACGACGACGTCGTCAACTCGTACCGCGAACGGCGTTCGACCGCGGGCTATGGCCAGCTCCTCTTCTGGTACACGCCGTACTTCAACGACATCTTTTACCTTCGCGCGCGCACCTCCTTCGATCCCACGGATCCGGCCTTGATGCATACGGCTCTCCGTCCAGGCTTCTTTCTCGCGTTCGGTCAGCTCGACGTGAACGGCTACATCAACGGGACACGTTACGAAGCCACCGAGACGTTCGCGAAAGCGACGGCGTACGAGGGCAGCGGCGGGCTCAAGGTCCTCTACAACTTCTGGGAAAAAATGGGCTCGCTCAACGTGCAGCCTGGTGTGGGAACCGTATACCGCGTGAACGACAATGCATGGCAGGCCACCCTCTTCGTGAACGTGCTCCTCAGTTACCGCCGCGGCCTCCGCGACTATTCGTCGCTCGATCTCGATTTTCCGGAGCAACTCGGCGGCGGCATCCCCTGGCGCGGAGCGACGCCCGGTCAATACAGATGATGGGCGCGAGCGGCCTTCCAAAGATCGATTCACTTCGAGAGCGGCTCGCCGCTCCTGAGCTCGCGCAGGCGCGGGCGTTGCTCGTGCAAGGTGGCGTTCTCGCGCTCCTCGATCATGCATTCGCCTCGCTCGGCGAAATCGCCGCCTCGCGCGCCCGGTTCGAAGAGCTGTCACGCGTGATCGAAGGGCGCCCTCCGATGGAGCGTCGGCAGGTGATCGAAGGTTATCTGCGGGCCACGGCGGGATCCCCACCTGCGCTCAAGGAAGACCTGCAGGCGCTCCACGGACCAGACGGGCTCCTCGATCCCGCAGCGCTCGGCGAGCGGACGGAGCGGATGGCCGATCAGCTCGAGCGTGTGATCGAGATGAACCTTGCCCTGATGAACGTCGCCCTCTCGCCGACCGACATGGTGGGAGTGAACGTGAAGCTCTTGATGCCGCTCGCCAAGACCTCGGGCCGCTGGTCGCGCCGGGTCGAAGCGCTCGGTCTGATTGGCCAGCTCTCGCGCGCCGACATCAACCCGGCGAACCGCACGTCGATGGCCGTGCTCACCCGCCAGCTCGCTGCCCGCACCGAGCATCGCTGGGTGCAGCCGGCAGCGCTCGACGCCTTCGCCGCCGCCAACGTCGACGCCGCCCACGAGATGGCGCGCGAGCGCTTGACCAAGCCCGATGGGGGCGACGACTTTCTGGTGCGCGCACGCATCGTGGACCTCATCCCGCGGTACCGAAACGTTGGCTGGTCCGACCTTCTGCCGCTCGCCTGGGCAGATCCAAGTGATCTCGTGCGGCTCACCGCCGCCAACATCGAACGCGAGGTGCCAGCGCTCGAGACGGCGGCCTGCCGAGACTCGAGTCACAAAGTGCGCGCGGCGGCGCTCATTGCGTTTGCCAAGCGAGCGGACGATCAAGCGGCACCGGCGATGGCGTATGCCCTCGCGAACGACACGAACGATTTCGTCGTGCAGACGGCAGCCGAAGAGCTCGTCGCGCTGGTCCGGCGGGGAAAAGCTCCCTCGCTCGAAGTGCAATCGGCGCTCCAGCACGCTGCGGAGCGCGTCGATCTGGGACCGGCAGTTCGTACGGGGTGTGCCGACGCGCTCGCCGAGATCGACGTCCTGTCGAACGCCATCAAACGCTCGGTCTACGACGCGCTCGTCCCCATCGTAGACAACACGCCAGTGGGCGGCTCGACGCGCATCCTCAGCAAAGTTTTTTCGGTCATGGACGACGAGAGCCTCGGTCGCGTCCTCACCGTCATCGCGCGCGCCGACTACGCGCTGTCGATCGATCGCATTCCCGAGGGGATCATCCTCTACCGCGGTGAGCCGCGAAAATTCGCGTTCTGGCGCTTCCTCTTCGAGCTTCGCAACCCGACACCGAGCAAGCGTCAGGCCTTCGTACATACGTGGGGGCGGAAGCCGCGAGGGTCACTTCGCGCGCCGCCGGGGGGCCTCGCCGAGCTCACCGCGACTCAGGTTCCGGGTGAGCGCGTGCTCGTCGAGCGTTCGGGCGGTTGGGGGCGTCACCTCCCCCTCGTCGATGATCTCCTGGCGACAGGGGTCTTCACTCCGAAGCCGGTAGCCATCTCCAGCGCGTTCGGGATCACCCGATTGCAACCGCCGGCTAGTCTCGCCGAGCGTGCGCACGCCTGGCTCACGCTCAGCTTTCGCTACGCGGCACTCGCCGATCTTCGCCGGCGCGCGCTCGACTCAGACGAGCCTGCGACGCAGCTCGCGTACGTGAACGAGGTGACGCGCGCGACAGGAATTTTGTTGAGCTATGCGCCGCACCGCTTCGGCGGCGTCTCCGGAGGACTCGAGCTCTCGGCTCCAACGGGCCTTTCGTACGTGGTCCCTCCGCGAAACGTCGAGATGCCCGAGCGGCACATGACGCCACCCCCTCCGCCTGGTCCACATTCATTCACATTCATGGCGCCGGGCCCTCTCAGCATGATCACCGATCGCTTTCCGGAGCTCGGAGAAACGTGGCACAGCCTCACCTCGTACGCGGCATCGTCGCAAGGCAATCGCCTTCCTGAGCTCGCGGCTTACGTGCTCGTCGTTCTCGGCGCGATGATGGCGCGGGCCATCGTGATCCGCCGTGCGATCGAGCATGACAGACGAGCGATCCCGCTAGTGATCGGGGGCTGGGGCACTCGCGGAAAATCGGGGACGGAGCGGCTGAAAGCAGGTCTTTTCCAGGGTCTCGGCCACGAGACACTTGTGAAGACGACGGGCTGCGAGGCCATGTTCATTCACTCGATTCCGGGCATGCCGGCGCGCGAAGTTTTCATCTACCGCCCTTACGACAAAGCCACGGTCTGGGAGCAGCGCGACGTGCTCAGCCTCGGAAGGCGCTTCGGCGCGCGCGTGTTTCTGTACGAATGCATGGCGCTCCAGCCCGATCTCGTGAACCTGATCCAAGCGCAGTGGATGCGCGACGACATGTCCACGCTAACGAACGCGTATCCCGACCACGAGGACGTTCAGGGTCCGGCGGGGTTCGACGTGGCCACGACCATCAGCGAGTTCATTCCGACGAAAGGCATGCTCTTCACCTCTGAAGATCAGATGCTACCGATCCTCGCGGGTGCAGCGAAGGAGCGCGGAACCACCATGCGCTCGGTTCCCCAGCGCGAAGCCGAGCTCATCTCCGATGACCTACTCAAGCGCTTCCCTTACCAGGAGCACCCGCGCAACATCGCACTGGTCACCTCGATGGCTCGTGCCCTAGGAATTGCGCCCTTGTTGGCGATCGTCGAGATGGCCGACAACGTGGTCCCCGACCTCGGCGTCCTCAAGACGTACCCCACCGTTCCCTGGCTTGGTCGCCAGCTGACCTTCAGCAACGGGATGAGCGCCAACGAGCGGACCGGAGCGCTCGCCAACTGGCGGCGAACGGGCTTCGACAAGCTCGAGCCCGATTCGGATCCCAAACGCTGGGTGATCACGGTCGTCAACAACCGCGGCGATCGCATTGCGCGGAGCGAGGTCTTCGCGCGCTTTCTCGTGGAGGACATCGCCGCCCACCGCCACATCCTCATTGGGTCAAACGTCGGCGGACTGGTGGGCTTCATTCGGACCGCGCTCGATCGTCATCTCCTCGCGTCGTCGCCTACGCACAACCTCGCGGGGTCACCGGCCGAGGCCATGCAAACCGCGCGGAGCCGGATCGACCGCGCGTTCGCGAAGCTGAAGATCGGCAAGACCACCACGGCAAGCGTGCTCGCCGAGTGCGCGGCGCTCGGATTTCCGCAGCTCGATCCCGCGCTCGTGGAAAGGCTGCTCGCGCCTTCCGCGCCGACGGAGCCTTACGAGGCGGGACGTCGCGCGGTCGAAAGTGCGTTTGCCAACTTCGAAGATGCCGAGCGTCGTCCCTACGTCGTCGCGATGATCGCCCGCCGGCGCGCCGTTATCGCGATCCATCAGCTCGTGACCCAGGCACTCGCGAGCGATCCGAAGTCCATCGATCGCGCCTTCGGGGCTACGTACCGCGCGCTCTTCGACGAGGGCGTCATCCCCCTCGTCGACTACTCGCTGACCGGCGATCAGATCATCGACATCATCGCCAAGCGGACACCTCCGGGAGCGAACGTGTCGATCATGGGCGTCCAGAACATCAAGGGGACGGGGCTCGATTTCGTGTACCGGTGGGTGGGCACGGACATGGTGGCGAAATCGCTGAATGGCCTAAAATCGCCGACGAAGGAGCAGCGTGAGCGCGCTCTCCGTGAGCTCCTCGTCCACGACGACTACGGCCTGGTCGATGCGTCGCTCGCGCTCGGCACCGTCGAGGAAGCACGAGATCGCGACACTGAGCGGGCGACGCTTCCCTACGACGCCGTGGTGGCTCGGCTGCGTGATGTCGTGGCGACGCGGACCAAGAAGCTTACCGCCAAAGGAAAAGCGAGCGTTACCGCGCGGGTGCGAAAGTTGTTCGGAGAGACGTTCGACTACCTCGATTCCGTGCGGCGCCAACGAATGGCGCGCGACGTGGTGACCGCGCTCGTGGCAGGGCGGATGTCGCACGCAATGGCGGCGGTGCGCATGCGCGAGATCGTCGCCCGGGCAAAAGGTCAGTGGATGGTCGCCGCGCAATCCGGCTGATCTCGCCCCCTCGCGGTGCGGAGCGCCTGCTTACGGCGAGACGAAATCGGAAGCTTGGCGGGGTGCGACTTCGCCGTTCAAAAGCGGCGTGGCAATGCCGGTGATCGAGACGAACTTCTGGTTGGGGGCGGGGTACTTTCCTCCCATTTCGAAATTCGGACCGTAGATCCCCGAGAAAAAGGCTCCGGAACCGCTGAAGGTTCCGAACGCAGTGGGCGTCCCAACCCCGAACGGAGCGGGCGGCTGAATGGTCACCACCATCGATTCGAAGTCTTTGTAGCTCGGGCTCCCTTTCGCGGCCTGGAACGGGTCTTGGAGCACCTGCGGTTTGATGATTCCATTAGCGCCCGTCTTCGTGATGCCCTTCACGACGACCGCGTGCTCGGTGATGAGCGATGCGCCCGCGTCGTCCGTCGGCGTCACGACGCTTGCTGTGCCGTTGACGCTGTAGACGTCGCCGAGCGTCACCACTGCGTCGAGGGGCGTTCCGCTATTCGGGATGTCGGGACACGTACAATTGCCGCCTTGGCAGAACATACCGAAGGCATGGAGCATGATTCCTGAGGGCGCGGGGCCCACGGGATCCTGCGCGAACGCGCGGTACCTGCACTTCATCGAGCCGGTCTTCTCGACGCCCGCAGAGATCGCGACCCCGGTGATCACGAGACCGACCAGGGTAACCGGCGCCCCCTGGGCCAACGTGCCGACGTCGATGTCGTGCACGGACCCCATTGCTTGTGCGTCTGCGCCAGGGTCCTTGGACGGTGTCGCTGCCGTGCACGCCGTGACGAGCATTGCGACGAAAAGTGAAGAAGCGGATCGCTGCAGCATTCAGCTACGACTACCACGAACCCTAGAGAAGGACGTCGATCACGTCGCCGTCGCCCCACATGTAGTGCCATGCGGCGGGGCGCGTGAGGCTGGCATGCTTCGGGTGATCGACCGGAAGCTGTACCTGAAATGGTTTCACTTCTCGCGGTACGAATCCAGATGCGAGAAGGCAAAGCTCCTTCCACCGGGAGGGCACATGAATCTGAATGCTCACCGTTGCGTCCCGTTTGCACGAGTGAAGAAGCGCCCGTAGCACCCGTCCGAACGACGCCGACGGGCAGGTGATGTCTACCACCGCCACATGCCCGTTCAGACGCTCCAGTGCCGCGCAGCCGATCGGCCGACCGTTGTCGGTGACGATGACGCCGCGCTGAGGACAAGCGATCCTGAAACGCCACGCGTACTGGGCCGCATCGTTGATCGGCACCACGTCATGGGCGACGGCAGGGTCCATCGCAGCGGCGCGCCAAACCTCATCGACACGCGGGTCGGGCGCCTCCCCGAGGAGCTCCACGTGAAGGCGTGAGGAACGCGGGCCGAGGATCGAGTCGAGCGCGTCTGTCAGAAAGCCGGGGAGCACGCGACGGACCGAACCGCGCGTCTTCAAGGGACGCACGAAGCGCCTCACTCCACCGATGATGAGCGCGCCGGACTGCAGGAGCGCACGAAGGTTGTTCGGTTCCGGGGGTCCGAACATGAACGACAGACCGTCGTTCATCTCGGCGTGCGCTCTCTGATGAAGCAAGGTCACGATCCCTCGTCGCCGAAATGCGGGGGTCACGTAGCCGTCGCCGCCGATGGCACCGATGGCTCGCACTCCGTCTACTTGCACCACGCGCGGAAAGAGCGACGTGATGCCCACCGCCGCCCCTGTGTTCTTTGCACGGGCAACGTAGGTACGCGCGGCACCGGAAGGGTTCTTTAGGTACAGCCAATCGTAGCGGACGTCGGCGTCGGGGTTTCCCGGCGTGGACGCAAAGTACTCGCGCAAGAGCGCCAGCGCCTGAGCCCGATCTTCCAGGTTGGCGTGGTCGAGCCTGCGAATCTCATAGGCGTCTGCCGGTCGTTCGCTCATGCCACCCGCGAGCGCTGGGCTGCACTCGAGATCCGAACGGCGGCCAAGCGCGCGATCGCCATGATCGTGTGCTGCGGATTCACGCCGAGGTTCGTGGGGAAGATGCTCGAGTCGATCACGTAAAGATTCTTAGCTACATGTGTCGAAAAATCGAGGCCGACGACGCTGCTTCGCTTTTCCGGACCCATGCGCGCGGCTCCGAAAAGATGCGAGGCGATGAGCGAGTAGGCGCGCGGATCGAGTGAGGCTTCGCGAATGTGCTTCACGTCGTCGATGGATGTGAGAACGCTCGGGACACCGTAAATTCCAGGCCAGACCTCGCGTGCGCCGGCGTGGAAGAACATCTCCGCTAGGAGCGCGGAGCCGAAGCGGATGTTGCTCACGTCGTTCTCGGTCAGCGTCATCTTGACGAGATCGTCCCCGCCCCAGCCCGGCGCTACCGTGCCCTCCGCCTCTGCGCGGATCTGGACGGCCCAGGCAGCGACCTTCCGGTATTGCGCGAGGCGCTCGATGAGCTCCCGACCAACGCCGGGGATGCGCGCAGCAGCGAGCTCCGGAGGCATGGAGATCGTTTCCAGCTTGAAGCGCTTCGATGTTCGGAAGTGCGTGCTCTCGGCGCCCTGCGTCGCGCCGAAGTCCATCGCGATCTCTTTGTCGAACAGAGCGGTGAGGCCAAGCGCCGGATGAGCCTGGAAATGCTTTCCGACCGCGCCGCCGCGGATGCCGCTTCGATGGAGAATGTTGGGCGTTTGGATGGTGCTCGCCGCGACGAAGACCCCGTGCTTCGCTGAGACTCGGACGACGTGGTTCGACTTTCGACCGAACCCCAGGGCTGGCCGAGCGAGGACGCCGACCGCGCGCCCGTTTTTAATGTCGATTTTTTCGACGCGGCACGAAGTAAAAATGCGCGCGCCGCGGCGAAGAGCCATGGGCACGTAGGTCACGCTCATGCCTTGTTTCGCTGCGTGCGGGCACCCGGTAAGGCAGCGCCCCGAGCCCTGGCAGCCCTTCTCGTAGCGGCGCATGGCGTGACCCGCTATCCCCCGGTTGCCCGCCTCGGTGATGAAATCGCGGTTGTTCGCTCCGAGCACCGAGTCGTCGACAGCGTGGACGTTGAGGTCTTTCTCCAGAGCCTCGAAGTGCGGCTCGAGCTCGCGCGTGCTGATCGTCTCGCCGAGACCGAAGCGCGCGCTCCAGTCGTCGAGGACGTCCTCCGGCGTGCGCCAGGCAATAGCGGAATTGACGACCGTGCTCCCGCCGACGCACCTGGCTTGAAGGAGGGGCACGAAGCTCCGCCCCTCGATGGCCTGGGTCGCGCCATTGCGCATCAGCTTCGTGAAGGCGCTGGACACGTCTTGTCCGAAGTCACGCGTCTTGACCCACGGGCCTTCTTCGACGGTCGCCACGGAAAATCCAGCTTCGGCGAGGGTGTGGGCGGCGACGGCTCCAGCAGCACCCGAGCCGACCACGACGAAATCGAATGACTCGTGAATGCTGTTGGTCAGCGCTTCGCCGTTGACGACGGAGCCTTCGGGGAGATCTTCGTCGGGGTAAACGTGATGCTCGTGGTCATGCTGTTTTTCGTTCATGGGATCCTTTGCCAAGGCCAAGCCTGATGAGCGGGCGGGCTTGCGGTACGCCGAGGGCCTCGGCCGGGGGTGGAATCATGATCCTTCGGACTGCGGGCGCCCCTGCGTAGAGGAGTGCGCCGATCGCCTTGAGGAGCATCGTGAGCTGCCGCACGAAGAAGATCGGACTCCCCAGGAGCGAGCCGACCACGAGCTCGCGCGACGCTTGATCGAGCCCGGCGATGGTGCGGAACTTTCCGATGACGAAGAGCGGAGCGAAGGCCACGATCCAGATCGCTGCGCGAATGCCGAGCGCCGATTTGAAGGACGTCGCGCTTCGCACTTCACTCACGAACGCCTCTACGTCGAGATCGCAGATGCCGATCTTCGCGGGCCCACTCGCGGGGAAAATGGCTCCGAAAGCGCCACGTGCCCAGCGCGACTCGAGCTTGGTAAGTGTCCTCATCGCCCCGTTACCCCTTTTTTTTGCTCGTTGCCTTCTTCGTCGGCGTTTTCTCGCTCGGCTTCGCGCGCCCGCCTGCACGATGGGCGCTGGCGCCAAAATGACGCTTTCGCCACTCGACGTCGTTCGCTTCGAGCATCGTGCGCACGAGCTCCCGCGCACGAGCCGGGTCTCCCGCTCGCACGAGGCCCATCAGCAGCGGATACAAGTGCAGCGCGTCCTCGCAACGGTCGTAGAGAGCGCCGACGAGGAGCGGCAGATCGTCGGGGAAGCGCGCGAAGGTATTGAGGAGGAGCTCGAGCCCGACGTTGCGCGCGGCGCGGACCAGCGCGCGTTGAAACGCGATCTCTCCGCGGGCGAAGGCGAGCGGATCGTGGACCCTCGCCGCCTGCTCGTCGGCGCGCGCCTTCATGGCGCGGAGATCAGCTTCGGTGTGGCGCTCTGCGGCCAGAGCCACGGCTTCAGACGCAAGAATTCGGCGCACCTCGAGCATTGACGTGAGGAGCTCGACCCACGAGGGCTCGGCGGGATTGCTCGAGCCGAGGAGAGAAGCAAGGGCGTCGAGCCCCGCGCGCTCCCGCCACGACGCCACGATCGTTGGCGAACCGTGCCGGGTGACGACGAGACCAAGGGCCTCGAGACGGGCGAGCGCCGAGCGCAGGGTGAGGCGGTTCACCCCGAGCGCCAGGGAGAACTCACGCTCCGAGGGCAAACGCGACCCGGCTACGATGCGCCCCGCCAGAATTTCACCCCGCAAGCGGTCGGCAACAGCGTCGACCACGCTCGATCGCGCGATCGGACCGATGGCGGCGAGGGTCGTAAGAGGTTCGGGAGGGGTGGCCGGTTGGGCTTTGGGTCGCTTGTTCACTGGTCCAACCAGTTAATCACTTTGCCTCTCACTGCGCAAGGGCTTTCGCGCAAAACGTCCTTCGCACGTAGTAGCGTATGGGTATGATCGACTTGCGGAGCGACACCCTCACGCGCCCCACGCCCGCGATGCGTCAGGCGATCGCAAATGCCGAGGTGGGCGACGACGTGTTCGAAGAGGATCCCTCCGTGCGCGCACTGGAGGACGAGGTCGCAGCGCTTCTTGGCAAGGAGGCCGCGCTCTTCGTGTCGTCGGGAACGATGGGCAACCAGCTCGCGATTCGCTGCCAGACGCGACCGGGCGACGAGGTCATCGTCGGTGAAGGCGCGCATTTCGTCTGGTACGAGTGCGGCGCGGGGGCCGTCCTCAGCGGCGTGCAATTCGCCGTGGCCGGCTCCGGAGGACTCTACACGGCCGAAGACATGATCGAAGCGGTCAAGCCAAAGGCTTACTACTACCCGCGGAGCTCACTCGTGTGCGTCGAGAATACGCACAACCGCGGTGGCGGAAGGGTCTTCCCGCAGGCCGAAATCGTGCGCATCGGACGCGCGGCGCGTGACCGCGGGCTGGCGTTTCACCTCGATGCTGCGCGCATCTGGAACGCGAGCGTTGCGAGCGGATTGTCGGTGGGCGAGCTCGCCGGTCCGTTCGACACGGTGAGCGTCTGCTTTTCGAAAGGGCTCGGAGCACCGATAGGGAGCGCGCTCGCCGGCACGCGTGCGCTCATCGGGGACGCTCGGCGCCTCCGAAAGATGTGGGGCGGCGGGACGCGGCAAGCGGGCGTGCTCGCAGCAGCGGCGTCCTACGCACTCGCTCATCATCGCGAACGGCTGGCAGACGACCATGCGAACGCCAAGGTGTTCGCCGGGATCCTCGCAGAGACACCGCACGCGCACGTAGACCTCGCGAACGTGGAGACGAACATCGTCAACGTCGAGCTCGATGCGCCGCTCACTGCTGAGGAGGTGGCCGACAAAGCCCGCGGCCTCGGCGTGGCGCTCAACGCATCCGGACCTCGCCGCCTCCGTGCGGTCACTCACCTCGACGTCACGCGTGCAGACGTAGAGAAAGGCGCACGGATCCTGGCGAGCGCGATCCACGCCTGCGCGCGCTGAAGGCTGCTCTTGAACCGCGCCGCGCTCGCCTTCTTGATCTGCACGCCGCTCGCGTGCGGCGCCAGCGCCCATGGGGCGTACACGCAGACCTTCGCGGAGGGCGAGCGTGCCGAGACGGCGGGGCGATTTGCCGAGGCCTCCGTTCATTACGACGACGCTGCCAAAGCTGCTCCCAACGCGCGCGAACGCGACCACGCTTCGTACGCCGCGGCAAAAATGCTTCTCCAGGCAGGCGACCTCGCAGCGGCAGCTCCCCGTCTCGAGGCGATCGCTTCGGCGACGCCGCCGGGCGAGCACGCGGCCCTCGCCTACTACGACCTCACCGAGTTCAAGATGAGGCATGGCAGGGAAGCAGAGGCGTGGGTGGCCCTCGAGCGCATGGTCGTCGCCTATCCTGCGAGCGCGCTTGCGCGGCGGGCGCTCCATCGCGTCATCACCCACAAAGACGAGACCGAGGGGCTCAAGGCTTCACTCGCGTACATCGATTCACGCAGCGCGACGCTCGGAAAATCGGATCTCGCCGAGACCTTGGCCTACGAGCGCGCTCTTCATCTCGAGCAGCTCGGAGACCACGCAGCTGCACGCGCGGCGTTCATCGCCGTGGCCGAAAAATGGCCGTATCCGCTCGGTGCACTGCGCGACGATTCTCTCTTTCACGCGAGCGAGATCGACGAGGCGCTCGGGCACTTTCCGGAGGCGATCTCGGATCTCGAGGCGATGCTCCGAGATCGCGAGAAAGCGAGCACGATTGGGACTTACCAGCGGCCTCGCTACACGCCGGCTCAGTGGAGGATCGCAATCCTCTATCGCGACCAGCTCCACGATCGTTCGCGCGCCCGCGAAGCGTTTCACTTTCTTTACACCGACTTCACCACCGCGCTTCAGCGGGACGATGCGCTTTGGGAAGAGGCGTCGCTTTGGGCGGAAGACAACGACAAGACCACGGCGTGCTCGCGGCTCGCCACCCTCACGCACGCGTTCCCTGACTCGCGCTACGTGCCCTGCGCCATCGAAGACTGCTCGGCGATCCAGCGCGGGTCAGGCAGCCACGCTCCGAAGACTTGCCACGCGTACCTCCGCGCTCACCCGCGCGACCCGCGCTGAATCAGACCTCTTCTTCTTCTTCTTCGGTCTCTTCTTCGGCGTCGTCTTCGTCGTCTTCTTCTTCTTCGAACTCCTCGACTTCTTCTTTGGTCTCTTCCTCTTCGTCCTCTTCGCCGGCGACGGCGGCGGGGCCCTTCTTGTCGTACTTGATGTCGATCCCGACATCGCCGAGCTGCGTGTCCATCAGCTCGAAGAGCTCTTCCACGTCATCGCCGGACCACTCGTCGAGCATGTCGGTGAGGAACTCGAAGAAGTCTCCACTGTCGAGGCGTCGCTCGATCTCTTCTACCTGCTCCTCACTGAAAGCCTCGAGCAGGTCCTCGCGAAGCGTTTCCGTATCGCCCTCTTCGATGGCGTCCTGTGCTGAGAGTCGAATCTGCCGGACGGCGCGTTTGTCGAGGTGGATTTCCATCTTGGTGGACGCGAATACGCCACGGCATCGCACGCTGTCAATAACGTGAGAGGAGGGTTATCGTGGCGGACCGATGTTTCGCCAGCGCGAGCGATGGAACGTGGCCGCCTTTGTGATTGGGACGATGTCTCTTTTTTGGGGATCGCCAGCGCGAGCGGACCAGGAGCCGCGACCGGGCGCCGCCCCTGCCCCGCCCCCCACGAACGTTCCGTACTGGCAGTACGGTGTGTCGCTGGTGAGCGAGGGGGTGATCGACTCGGGGGCCATTTGCGCGAGCACGAGGCAACCGTGCATCTTCGGATCGGGCGCCGGCGTCGCCGTCCGCCTCGGCGTGCGCACTGCGGGCCCTTGGTATTTTGGCGGCGCCTACGAGCTGTCGAAGCAGGATCCGAACAATCTTTATCGCCTCGCCATCCTCCAGCAGATTCGCGCCGAGGCCCGCTACTACCTCGACACCGGGCGCGACGTACAACCCGTCGCTCACGCCGGCGGGGGCATCGCCGGTTATGGAAACGAGTGGACGGTCGACACAGGTGGTCCGATGGCCTTTCTGGGGGCCGGCCTCGAAGTGCAGATTTCGAGGCGCCTCGTCTTCGGCGCAGCCGTCTCCTACCGCGCGATTTATTTCAACGGCTTCACCGACTCGAGCCGCGCCTCGCGCGACGGCGGGTTCGCGTCCCTCATTGGGCTCGATCTCGTTCTCGAGAACCGCGATCCCCTTTGAGCGCGAGAAGTAAGAATACGCTCTTGACGGAAGGGCTCGGGCTGATGTCCCATCGGTGCGCGTGACATGCGGAACGTGCGGACGCGATAACCCTTCGCACCTTGTCTTCTGCCAAGACTGCGGCGCACGCCTCGGTCCGCGGATTGCGCCTCCCACGCCGCCCATCGGCATGGTTCAGCGCGGCGGGGTGACTTCGGATGGCAACGACGCCGAGACACTCGACGACGTCAGCCCAAGCTCCGGGCGTCCTTCGCAGCCAGATTTCCTTCGCAAGCCGCGACCCTCGGCGCCCGATTTTCAGTTCACCCCGCGCCCCCCCGAAGCCGCCGAGACGAAGTCTACGAGCAAGATCCGGTGTTCGAATTGCGGTGCGATGAACGCGCTCGGCGTTCAGTACTGCGGCACCTGTGGGCAAGCGGTCGGTGCGAGCAGGTCTGCGTCGTCGGGTTCGCCGCCAGCGCCGTCGTCGCCAGCCCCGAAAGCCGTTCTCGCAGCACCAGCGCTCGATCCCATGGCACGTATCGCGCCTTCGCCGGTGCTCGACATCGGCGGAAAAACCCGCCCGGCAGCGGCGATTCGGGTTTGTAGCCGGTGCCGCGGCTCGAGCGATGCCGCTTCGCAGTTCTGTAAATTCTGCGGCGCGGCTCTTAGCGAGCCCGCGATGCTGTCCCACGGCCCAGCGTCTACGTCACCGCCGCCGCGCCCTCCGTCCGTAGCCATCGCTCCCCCGCCCGTCGCGCCTCCCGTCGTCGCGCCTCCCGTCGTCGCCTCGCCCGCCGTGAAAGAGCGCGGGCGGCTCGTGGCCATCGCCAAGGACGGCGGTGAGGGGGCAAGCTATCCCATTGGCGATCAGCTCGATATCGGACGCTCCGAAGGCCAAGTCGTCATCGCCGACGATCGCTACCTCTCGCCGCGCCACGCGCGCCTCGCCTGGAGGGGAGACTCGCTCCATCTCCGCGATCTCGGTACGATGAACGGGATTTTTCTGCGAATTCCCGCAAACCCTGCTCCCCCCGCGGGCAGCAATGAGGAAGCCCCGGCCGACCCGCCCGCGACCGAGGTACCTCTGAAGGACCAAGATTTGATCTTGATGGGACAACAGGTGATAAGGTTTGAGGTCGTGAGGGACGCGGAAGAAGGGTTTGGGCCCGCCCTGCAGCATGGGACCCTGCTGTTTGGCACCCCGGTCGCACCGCGATACGCGCGCCTGTGCCAAAAGACCGTCGAAGGTGTGACCCGCGACGTCTTTCATGTACGCAAGCAAGACACCGTGCTCGGCCGAGAATCAGGTGACATCGTCTTCACAGAAGATCCGTTCTTGTCGCGCCGCCACGCAGTGATCCGAATGGATGCCACAAAAAAGACTTTCACAATCTCGGACTTCGGCTCGTCGAACGGTACGTTCCTGCAGATCCGAGGCGAGGTTGCCCTCAAAGCGGGAGACGAATTTCGGGTAGGTCAACAGCTGTTCCGCATCGACCTCAGGACCCTCTCGTGACGCAGCCCGAAACGCCCATCCCCTCAAACCCCGTGAGCGATCCGTCGAACGAAAAGAATGAAGCCGCGGTGGCGTCCTCCCCTTCGTCTGCGCCCGGACCCGTCCAGGTGAAGCTGTTTGCGCGCACCGACGTGGGGCAGGTCCGCGAGCACAACGAAGACAACTTCCTCGTCGCCGATCTCTCCATGCGGTCGCGCGGGCTCCTCGAAGCCAATCGCGCCGCGCACGTCGGCCCCCACGGTAGCCTCTTCGCCGTTTGCGACGGCATGGGCGGCGCTGCAGCAGGCGAGATCGCCAGTCAGCTCGCGGTCGACATCATCTACGAGCGCATGATCGACGCGCTCGATGCCGGCGTTGCGCTCAACCGTGACGACCTCGCCCGGCGCTTGGTACGCGCGGTCGAAGCCGCCGGTCTGCGCATCTTCCAAGAAGCCAAGGTCGATCGCACCCGGCGCGGCATGGGGACGACGGTCACCGCGGCGGCCCTCGTCGACAATCATCTCTTCTTTGCGCAGGTCGGGGATTCGCGCGGCTACATCCTCCGCGGCGATCACCTCGTGCAGGTCACCCGCGATCAATCGCTCGTGAATCAACTTATCGAAGCGGGCCAGCTCACCGAAGAAGAGGCCGAGACTTTCGAGCACAACAACATCATTCTTCAAGCGCTCGGCACGGCCGACAGCGTGCAGGTCGATCTCACGTACACCGAGCTCCGAAAGGGGGACGTGCTCCTTCTCTGCTCGGACGGCCTCTCCGGCATGGTGCGTTACGAAGAGATTCGCGAAGTCCTGCGTACGTTCCCAGAGCCGCTCGATGCCTGCAAGCAGCTCACGGAGCGCGCGAACAACGCCGGCGGCCACGACAACATCACCGTCATCATCGTGCGCTTCGACGGCGAAGGACTGGTCGAGCTCGCGCCCGATACAGAAGTCCTCAAGTACAAGAAATATGCGCTCCCCGAAGAGCTCGCCGGTGACGCCGAGACGACCCGGCGCACGAGCCTGAGCTCCGCGATGCGTGCCGCGGCTGGCCGCGCAACGGAGGCCGTGCAGCAACACGTCGACGGTCAGGTCGCGGCATCCACCTCGATTCCACCCGACGCAAAGAAAGCCACCTGGCACGAGAAAGGCCCCCATGGCCCCGAGCTCGAGGAACGCATCGACATCCCCGGCACGCACGTTCCGACGTGGGTCGTGGTGGCGCTCATCTTCGGCGTGATGGCGATCCTCGGAGCTACCGCGTTTCTGTTTTTGCGTTGAGCGCGTTGACAGCCCGCGCGGCGTTGAGCGCGTTGACAGCCCGCGCGGCGTTGACTGCCTGGACGACGTAGGCGGCCACCGGATCGCGGGGGTCGATGGCCGTCGACTCTCGCGCGGCGGCGAGCGCCAAGTCGCGCTTCTCGTCCCCCAAGCGGGCGACGGCGATGAAGCTCCAAGCCACGCCGCGGCGCGAACGATCTTCATCCGACGTGAGCGGGGCGAGGATCGCCTCGGCCTCCGCGAACGCCCCCCGGCGTAAGAGCTGCCTCGCCACCAAAAGAACGAGCTCACCGCGGTCGCCAAACGACGCGCGTGCCCGCCCGAGCACTTCGTCGGCCTCCCCTTCCCGGTCCAGACGAAGCAGCGACTCGATCAGGCCCAGAAACCCTTCGAGGCTCTCAGGCGCAACCTCGGTCAGCCGGAGAAATTGTTCGCGAGCCTCTTCCCACCGCGCGCGTTCGAAAAGACGCCGACCAAGGTTTGCCCGCGCAGGCGCAAAACCCGGGTCGACCTTGAGCGCCGCGCGGTAGTGACCCTCCGCTTCGGCGATCTGTCCACGCGTCTCGGCGAGAAGGCCGAGCGCGTGGTGTGGCGACGCGAGATCAGGATTGAGATCAAGAGCTTTGAGTAGAGCCTTTCGTGCCTTTTCCAGGTGACCTCGGCGCAGCTCGAGGAGCCCGAGGTTCACCCAGGCCTCCGTGAAGCGGGGGTGGTACTCCACGGCGAGCGCGAGGCGGGCCTCGGCCGTCTCCAAGTCCCCCGCCGCCAAGGCCGCCGCACCGTTGCGATTGAGCTCCAGCGCCTTCGCGGGAAGCGGCATTTCCGCAGCACAGCCCACGCCAACGGTGGTCGCAAGGAAGCAAACGACAGCCAGCACGACGAAGGGCGACCTCATGCCTCCTCGTCGGCCCTCTCAACCGAGAAGTTGCGTGCTAGTGTCCCCTACCTATGAGCCTCGCGTTCACGGCCTCGCACGAAATTCTCTTCGAAGCAGAAGAGGCGACGACCGCGGTTTGCGATGCGTGCGGCGATCGGCTCCCCGCGAACGACGTCGACGACGAGCACCTCACCTCCGGCCACGGCGTCTACCTCTGGGTCCGCGGGGGCGAAGTTCGCTTCGAGGAGGCACCGCTCTGCGCCTCGTGCGGGACAGCCATCGGCGTGATGGCCTACGCCCAGTGGGCGATCGAAGAAGAAGAAGGCTGAGCCGCACGCGGACTCGGCTTACTGAAGTGGCGGTTCGCCTTTTGCGACGCGACCTGGGGGCCTGCGCTCGAGTCGCTCTAGGCACAGGGCGCGCACCGCGGCCGAGACGTGTGTCGACTCGAGGACGAGACGCAGCTCCTGACGCAAGAGAAGCCCAGTAATCGGAGTGGCGATCTCGGGCGGCGTGTCTGGATTGAGCATGATGGCCATGCGAACGCGGGTGCGATGAATCCAACGCGGTGTCCGCGCGATCTCGGCGAGCACGGCAGGATCGCTCGGGCGGCGGGCCGCCATCCGCAGCACGTCTCCTTCGACGACGCGCGGGTTGCGTAGAACGCCTCGGATCACGTCGGGGTGCGGATCCGCGAGGAGGCGATCGAGGAGCTCGCGATCCGGCCGACGCGCCATCGACTTTCGTTCGCCAAGCGTCAGGCTCCGGCCGTGGGCATCCTCGATTACGCGCCCCGGCGGCGTCACCGAATAGCGCGCGGCGACCACCGGCTGACGAACGACCCGCTCGAGCGCAAGGAGCGCACCCCCGGCCGTTTCTTCCCGCAAGCGCTGCACGGCTTCACGCGAGCGCTCGAGGGTGAACGCGTCGATGAGCGAAACGAGCGCCTCGAGGGCATCTTCTTCGGCTTGCTCCGCCCGCGCGCAAAGGCAATCGAGGGCGGGGGCGAGACCGGCTACGTTCGGCCCTGCGAGCACCGACGAAAAGAACGAGACCCGCAGCGCAGGATCGGCGAGGGCGATCGTCGTGCGAATGAGAGCGCCCGCTCGACCCTCCGGCGTTTCGTCCGCGCCCCGAGGACGCTGATTGCCGCGCCGGCTTTGGCGCAACGCTAGAAACCGAGCTGAGGGTTGAACGTCGGCTTTTTTCCGGACGATGCGGGCGCGGTCGGCGGTTTCACCGGATCGGTCGGCGGCGGGGTAGTGTGCACGGTGGGTTTCGCGCTGGTTGCGGGCACCGCAGGAACCACGGAAGAGGCGGATTTCACGGGCTCGGGGGGCACGGCAACGGCTGCAGACGCGACCGGGACGGCGGACGCGGGCAACGGTGGTACAGGCGGCGTGACGGCGGGGGGCGTCTCGGAGACGGCGCTCGTGCCGGGGGCGCCCGCGACGGGATGCTTCCTCGAGGCGACTGTGATCCCCGCGAGCGCGGCGGCCCCGAGAGCGAGGACGACACCGAAGGCAATCCCGACGATGAGGCCGGTGTTGCTCTTCTGCGGGGGCGGCTGCCCGTTGAACGTATGGGTGAGGGGCGCTCCCGTGGAGAGGTTCCCTCCGGCTTGGGGCTGGTACGGCTCGAGCGACCCGGTGTCGCCGACGACGGACTGGGCCATGGCCGATGGGGGCGTCTGCGCGAACGGTGGCAATGCGCCTCCAGCCGCATGCGCCGCGCGAGCCTGGGCGAGCTGCGCCTGGAGCGCGGCTCGATCGGTCACGTCCGATAGCTGCGAGACCCCGAGGGCGAGGGCGAGCGTGTCGGCGAACTCTTTCGAGCTCTGGAATCGCTGCGCTGGATCGCGCGAAGCAGCGCGAAAGAACCACCTATCGAACGCCATGGTCACGCCAGGAACCACGGTCGACGGCACCGGAACGGGGTGCACGATGATCTTCACCAAGAGATCCCCGAGGGCTTCGCTCTCGAAGGGCAGACGCCCGGTGTGGCACTGAAAAACGATGACGGCGAGCGACCAGAGATCGCTGCGGTAGTCGACGGACTTCGTGCCCTGGGCCTGCTCGGGGCTCATGTAGTAGGGGGTTCCGAGCATCGCGCCGGTCTTGGTGTTGCTCCCGCCGTCGAGCGCGGTGCTGTTGCTCTTCGCAATTCCGAAGTCGAGCACCTTGGCGATCTCGCGGTCGTCGTCGCGGACGAGAAAGATGTTGTCGGGCTTCAGGTCGCGATGAACGACGCCGAGGGAGTGCGCCTTGGTGAGCGCACGGCAGACTTGAGTGATGATCGTGACGAGCTCGCCGTTTGCGATTTTACCCGTCTTTTGTAGGCGCTTTCCGACGTCTTCGCCCTCGAGGAGCTCCATGGCGATGTAGGGCCGTCCGTCGCAAACGCCATGGTCGAGTATCTGGACGACGTGGGGGCTGCGAAGCTGGGCCGCCGCCTTTGCCTCCCGTTCGAAGCGCTGGTGCGCTTCGGTCATGTTCGCGAAGTCACCTTCGATGAACTTCACCGCGCACGGGATGTCGAGCCCGAGATGCTGGGCCGTCCACACCGACCCCATCCCCCCGCGCCCGAGGAGCCTCGTCAGCCGGAAACGGCCGGCTACGACGGTATTCTCGACCAGCTCCATTAGAGCTTAACGATAGCCGCCTTTTGGAGAGCCGCACAAGGTCACGGTGTTTTCGGGGTTGCGCGCGGACCGCGCCCGACTGATCTTGACCCTATGCGAGTGCGACAAGGCGCCGGCGGCGGTGGCGGTAGGCCCGACAAACCCGGGAAAAAGCAGCAAGAAGACGTCGAGGTCAAAGAGCGGACGAAAGAGGTCGTCCCGCGCCGCTACCGTGTCCTCTTTCACAACGACGACTACACGACCATGGAGTTCGTGGTCGACGCCCTGATCACCTTCTTTCACAAGAGCGAGACCGAAGCGACGCACGTCATGCTGACCGTGCATAAGATGGGAAACGCGGTTGCTGGAATCTACACGCGCGACGTCGCCGAAACGAAAGTGGAACAGGTCATGGATCACGCCAAGCAGCACGGAATGCCACTGCTTCTCACCGCGGAGCCCGAGTAAATGCGGATTAGCCCCGAAGTCGAAATCGCGCTGACCCTCGCGGCCAACGAGGCTGGGAGGCGCCGGCACGAGTTCGTGACGGTGGAGCATCTGCTCTATGCGCTGCTTTTCGACGACGCGACGGCGCGGGTGATCCGAAACTCCGGAGGAGACGTGTCGGAGCTGAAAAAGCAGCTCGAACGGTTCCTCGATGAGAAGCTGGACAAGCTCCCAGATTCGGCGCTCTTTTCCGATGCGAGCCCGTCGATCGGCGTGCAAAGGGCGATTCGGCGCGCGGTTGCTCACGTACAATCTTCCGGAAAAGAAGACGTGACCGGCGCCAACGTGCTCGTCGCCCTCTTCGCAGAGCGAGACTCGTTCGCGGTGAGCCTCCTCGAGCAACAGGGCGTGACCAGGCTCGACGTGGTCGCCTTCATCGCCCACGGGGTCTCCAAAATCGATGAAGAAGCGGGAGACAAAGCCGACGCCGGCGCGGACGGCGAAGGCAAGGCCGACAAGGATCCGCTCAAGGCCTACACCGTCAATCTGAATGAGCAGGCCAAAGACAAGCGCATCGATCCCCTCATCGGTCGCGAAAAAGAGGTGGGCCGCCTCATCCAAATTCTGGCGCGCCGCAAAAAAAACAACCCGCTCCTCGTTGGCGATGCGGGCGTGGGAAAGACGGCGATAGCCGAGGGGCTCGCGCTCAAGATCGAGCAAGGCCTTGTGCCGAAGACGATGCTGAAGTCCACGGTGTTCTCGCTCGACATGGGCTCGCTCGTGGCCGGAACACGCTTCCGCGGAGATTTCGAAGAGCGGATCAAAGCGGTGCTGAAGGCGCTCGAAGCGTTAGAGGGGGCGATCCTCTTCATCGACGAGATCCACACCATCGTCGGCGCGGGCGCCACGAGCGGCGGCAGCATGGATGCCTCGAACCTCTTGAAGCCCGCGCTCGCGTCTGGCCGCTTGCGCTGCATTGGCTCGACCACGTTCGAAGAGTATCGTCAGCACTTCGAGCGTGATCGCGCGCTCTCCCGGCGGTTTCAGCGGATCGAGGTCCTCGAGCCGAGCGTCGAAGACACTGTGAAAATCTTGATGGGCCTCAAGCCGCAGTATGAGTCGTTCCACGGGGTCACATACACGGACGAGGCCCTCGAAGCAGCGGCCGAGCTCGCCGCACGTCACCTCCACGACAAGCGTCTTCCAGACAAAGCGATCGACCTCATCGACGAGAGTGGAGCCAGCGCAAAGCTTGCTTCCGCAGGCGCCGACGCGCCAAAGGTCGATGTGGTCGACATCGAAGCCGTGCTCGCGCGCATGGCGCAGATCCCGCCGCGTGAAGTATCGACGAACGATCGTGAACGCTTGATGGGCATCGAGGCCGATCTGAAAGCCGCAGTTTTTGGGCAAGAAGAAGCGGTAAAGAAGCTGACCAGCGCGATCAAGCTGTCGCGCGCGGGGCTCCGTTCCGCGGAAAAACCGATCGGCTCATTCCTCCTCACCGGACCCACCGGCGTCGGAAAAACGGAGATCGCCAAGCAGCTCGCCAAGACGCTCGGCATCGCGTTCGTGCGCTTCGACATGAGCGAGTACATGGAGCGACACACCGTCTCTCGTCTCATCGGCGCGCCGCCGGGTTACGTCGGCTTCGATCAGGGCGGTCTCTTGACCGACGCGATTGCCAAGACGCCGCACGCCGTTCTTTTGCTCGACGAAATCGAGAAGGCCCACCCCGACGTGTTCAACGTGCTTCTGCAGGTGATGGACCACGGCAAGCTCACCGACAACAACGGCAAGGCGAGCGACTTCAGGCACGTCATTCTGCTCATGACGAGCAACGTGGGAGCCCGGGATCTCGCGCGGCGCATGGTTGGGTTCGGCAGCGGGCAAGCCATGGGGGACGCCGATCGCGAATACAAGCTCATGTTCAGCCCGGAGTTCCGGAATCGCCTCGACGCGCGGATCTCGTTCAACCCGCTCTCCCCTGCGGTGATGCGGCAAGTGGTCGGAAAATTCGTGCGCGAGCTTCAGGCGCAGCTCGCCGACAAAGATGTTGCCCTCACCACCACAGACGCCGCGATGAGCTACCTCGCCGAAAAGGGCTACGACCCGGATAACGGCGCGAGGCCCCTTGCCCGTGTGATTGAAGACGAGCTGAAGCGACCGCTCAGCGAGGAGCTCCTCTTTGGAGCGCTCGAGCACGGCGGCGAAGCGGAGCTCGACGCGGCGGCAGACAAGCTCAGCTTTCGCTTCACGAAGAGCGAGAAGAAGCCTGAAAAAAAGAAGAAGACGAAGGACAAAGCAAATTGAAGAAACGCTAGACGAGTGACCACTGCGCACATGTATAGTATCGTTCTACGTCATGCGTGTGTTGCCGATCGCGAACCCGCCCAATCCATGGGCGACGACGGAGATGGAGTACATCGAGGTCGACGGCGATCCTGACGGCTCGAACCCGGGCGCAAGGCTTCAGGTCTACGAAGATCACACGCGCAGCATTCTCTCCAAGAACGACAGCCCGGACATCGGCTTCACCTGGAGCATCAACCCGTATCGAGGGTGCTTCCACGCTTGCGCGTATTGCTACGCGCGGCCCGGCCACGAGTATCTGAGCTTCGGCGCGGGAACGGACTTCGATCGGAAGATTGTGGTCAAGCCGAACGCTCCAGAGCTCCTCCGCGAAGCGTTCGACAAGCGCTCGTGGAAGGGCGAGCTCATCGTCTTCAGCGGGGTAACCGACTGTTACCAGCCGCTCGAGGCCTCTTACAAGCTCACGCGGGGCTGCGTCGATGTGTGTGCAGAATACAAGAATCCCCTCGCCATCATCACCAAGTCGCCGCTCATCGAACGAGACATCGACGTCCTCGTCGAAGCGTCGAAGAGCGCGGACGTTCGACTGGCAATCAGCATTCCTTTTTGGGATCCCGAAAAGGCGCGCGCGATGGAACCGTACGTGGCAACGCCAGCGAGACGAATGCGCACGATCGAGAAGCTGGCGGCCGCTGGTCTCAGCGTGGGGGTGAACGTGGCGCCGATCATTCCAGGTCTGGGCGACGAAGAGATCGGCGATGTGCTCAAGGCGGCGCGGGAAGCGGGCGCCACCTTTGCGGGTAAGGTGATCCTGCGTCTTCCGGGGCCGGTGAAAGAGGTGTTCGAGCAGCGTCTGAGGGCTACCCTCCCCCTGCGCGCCGAGAAGGTCCTCCGTCGGATTCGCGATACGCGCGGCGGCAAACTCTACGACGCACGCTTCGGAACGCGCGGAAGGGGCGAAGGCGTTTATGCCGATGCCATCCACGCCCTCTTCGACCAGACGGCCAAGCGCCTCGGCTTCCGTGTGGGCGTCGAGTCGGCCTCGCCCACGCGGGATACATTCGAGCGCCCGCTCGGGAAAAAGCGCCAGCTGGGGCTCTTTTGAACGAGATCGCGTGACGCATATCACGCGACACACTCTGTCGAAGGTCGAGTAGGGTCCCACCCGAGATGCGAAACGCACTCTACTTAGTCGCGATGCTCGCGCTTTTCGATGCGGCCCTAGAGCCCGCCCACGCCGACACGGGCGCGCTCCCGACTCCGCCGCAAGACCCGGCGTTCTTCGAGACCGACGCGTCACTACCGGCGCACGCCGAACCGGTTGCAGACTACACGCTTTTGGCGTCACTCGATCCCGTGGCTCACACCATTCACGGCGAGGGCACGATTCGCTGGCGAAACGCGAGCTCGACACCAACGCGCGAGCTGTGGATTCATCTCTATCTGAACGGCTTCAAGAACCAGAAGAGCGTCTGGATGCGAGAGCCGGTCGGCGGCGCGCGCGGAGTCGGATCGGTTCACGAATGGGGCGCCATCGACGTCCGAAGCTTTACCCTGCGCGAAGGGCCGAAGGGCGCGGTCGATCTCTGGCCGAACGCTGAGCTGCACCGTCCGAACGATGAAGACGAGACGGACGTACGCGTGCCCCTTCCAGCAGATGTGCTCCCCGGGCAGGTCATCACGCTCGACATGAAGTGGGACGACAAGCTCCCCAACATCATCGAGCGCACTGGCTACAGCGGCAGCTTCCACTTCGCCGGACAGTGGTTTCCGAAGGTGGCGCGTCTTGAAACGGACGGGCGCTGGGCGCACTACCCTTTTCATCATCTCGCCGAGTTTTACGCCGACTTCGGAACGTACGACGTGACCCTAGACGTGCCTGCGAATTTTTTGCTCGCGGCGACGGGGCCGGTGGTGGAATCACGCATTGAAAAAGGGCGGCGGATCGAGCGCCATGTTCAGGGGGACATCCACGATTTCGCGTGGACCGCTTGGGATCAGTTCCTGGCCCAGCGCGAGAAGATCACCGGCGTCGACGTGACGATTTTCTATCCGCCCGGCTTTCGAGTGGTTGCCGAGCGCGAGATGCGTGCGATCCGTTTTGCGCTTCCGCATTTCGGAAAGCGCTACGGCCCCTACCCGTATCCGGTGCTCACGATCGTACATCCGCCGAGCGAGGCCATCGAAGCCGGGGGAATGGAATACCCGACCCTCATCACCACCGAGGGTCCGTGGTGGGGTCCACCCGGCGTGATGTACGACGAGCTCCTGGCGATCCACGAGTTCGGGCACCAATGGTTTTACGGAATGATCGCCAGTGACGAGCTGGCTTGGCCCTTCCTCGACGAAGGCCTAAACTCGTACGCCGAACAGGAAGCGCTCGGCGCATGGCGCGGCAGCGGATCGGCGGCCGAGGTCTTCGCGCTCACCGTCTCCGATCGCACCCTGCACGCAATCGCTGGCAACAGCGATGCCCACAACCAAGCGGTCGCCCTGCCCGCCAACGCGTTCTCCACTGGAACGGCGTACTCGCGGCTCGTCTACTCGCGCACCGCGAGCATCCTGGAGACGATGCGCGGCGCGTACGGAACTGCGGCGGTCGAGAAGGCGCTCGGGCGTTACGCGCGCCAGCAACGCTTCAAACATCCGCGCCCCGATGACTTCATCCGGATTTTTTCCGACGTACTGGGCGAAGCGGGCGCACACAACCTTCGTGCCGCGCTCTTCGACAAAGGGTGGGTAGACTACGTCGCGGACGGCGTCTTCAGCGAGCACGTCTCGGACGCAGCCGGCCTCTTCGACCGCGACGGAAAACGCGAGCGCGTGGCAGAAGGAACGGGGCAAGGAAACACGTACGACGGGTGGGTCCACGTCACCCGCCGCGGGACGCTCGTCTTCCCCGTCGACATCGAGCTGACGCTGGTCGACGGAAGTGTGCAGCGACTTCGCTGGGACGGCGAAGGTGACAGCGTCCGCCTGCCCTACCACGGTACCGCTGCGCTCCGCGGCGCGGTGATCGATCCTGATCACGCGATCACGATCGACCAGAACCTCGGCAACAATCACGCGACCTCTGTCGGCGCGGAGGGCGGCAGCGCGCGGAGCTTCGAGCGCATCTCCTACATGAGCGAGCTTTTTTTGCAGGCGATTTCTCCATGACGGACGTCGAGCCGATCGAAGTCGAGCCCATCACCGATCCGAATATCGCGCTGCCTCGCCTGTCCACGCCGAGCTTCGGTGACGAGGCGAACGACGTCGAGCTGGTGCTCCTTGCTAACCGCTCGATCCGCGCGCGGGCACGGCCCGGTGTGGTGCTCTTCTTGTGGCTCTACCAGCTCCTATGCGCAGTGTTCTTCGCGTGGCCGACCGCCGCGCTCGTGGGGCAGGCCTACCGAAATCATCCGCGCGGAGATGCGGTCCTCTTCGAGCCCGGCGGCCTCGCCTTGGCCGACTTCGTATGGCGCTCGCGCGGATTCTCCGGAGCGCTCCTCGCCCACGACACGATCGTCGCCATCTTCAGCGTAGTCGCGGGCCTTCTTCCGCTCTCGGCGCTACTCGCGTCGATGGCCTACACCACGCGTGCCCGTCGATCACCGCGCCCACGGCAGCTCGTTCGCTTCGCCTTCGACGCCTTCGGAAGCATGCTGGGGCTGTTCTTCATCGCGAGCGCTCTCGAAGTCCTCTTTGCCGGAATCGCGATCACGCTCGGAGACTACGTTACCGACTCCGGGCTCGCGCGGATGGGCGAAGCGCGCGCGGAGCAGCTCGGGTGGCTCGTCACCCTTGTCGTTTTTCTCATCGCCCTCGTAGTGGGCGTCCTGCACGATCTCGCGCGAGCCTCGGTGGTCCGCTTTCGCGTCGGCGCAACGAAGGCATGCGTGCTTGCGTGGAATACGTTCCGCATGCACCCGGTCTCTCTCTTCGGCTCTTGGGGCTGGCGCGCTTGCGCGGGGCTCGTGCCGATCGCGGCCGCGTCGATGGTGACGGATCGAATCGCACTACGAACGGGTGGCTCTCTCGTCGCCGTTTTCGTGCTGCACCAGGCGGTGGTAGTCGCGCGCGTGGCCCTTCGCGCGTCGTGGCTCGCGAGCGCACTTCGGGCCGTGGACGATGCCCACCGGGTGACCAGGTCGCGTGCTACTTCGTCGCAGAGAGCGAGCGAAAGAGCTGTTCGTAGCGACGTGCCGGACGCTCCCATCCACGATCCAATCGCATGACCCTGCGGACGAGCGCTGGCCATCGGTCGTGCGCGCGGGCGGCGATGGCTCGCTCCAGGGCAGCAACGAGCTCGCCTTCGCTCGCTCCCTGAAATAGAAACCCCGTTCCAGTCTCGAGCTTCGCGTCGCAATCGACGACCGTGTCGATGATGCCGCCGGTGGCGCGCGCCACTGGGAGTGCGCCGTAGCGTTGCGCATAGAGTTGCACGAGCCCACATGGCTCATGAAGGCTCGGAAGGAGGACCATGTCTGCACCTGCAAACATGCGGTGCACGAGCGCGTCGCTCGCCGCTCGGACGAAGACGACGCGGCCGTTGGAGCGAGCCACATGGTCGTCGATTCGCTCGCAAATCGAGGCGTCTCCGCTGCCAGCGATGACGATGGTCGCGTCGGTGCTTCGCAAGATGCGCGGGAGCGCGGCGAGCAAGAGATCGATTCCTTTTTGCTCCACCAGGCGACCCACGCTTGCGACGACAGGGCCTTCCGAGTCGATCGGAAGACCGAGCTCGCGAAGCAGCGCACCACGGCAGCGCGCTTTGCCTCCGAGATCCTCTGCGTCGTAGCGAGCGGCGAGCGCCGGATCCGTGGCGGGATTCCATACGCTGTAATCGACGCCGTTGAGGATCCCCGCGAGCTGCTGACCGCGCGCGCTGAGAACTCCATTCAGGCCGCTGCCGAACGCTTCGGTCTGGATCTCCCGCGCGTACGTCGGGCTCACCGTGCTTACGGCGTCGGCGGAAATGATCCCCTGCTTGAGGACGTTCAGCTTTCCGTAAAATTCGATGCCGTCGACCTTGAATTTATCCCAGTCGAGACCGAGCTCAGGGAGCGCTTCCCGAGGGAAAATTCCTTGGTGAGCGACGTTGTGAAGCGTGAGCACGGTCTTCGTCGCGTCGAGCCCTGCGGCACCCGAGCGGCGCATATCGGAAATGTACGTGGCGACGAGCGCCGTCGGCCAATCGTTCGCGTGCACGATGTCGAAGGGAGAGCCGGCCTGTCCGCGCTGGTGGGCGAGCTCGGCAGCTGCGCGCGAAAGGATCGCGAAGCGGAGGGCGTTGTCCTGAAAATCAACGCCGTTTTCCCCGTACACGCCGGCGCGGTCGAACATGCCTGGTGCATCGAGGAGCACGAGATCGACCTGGGAAGCGAGACGCCCGTCGAACACCGTGACCTCGACGCTCTTGCCGCCCAAGTTGAATTTCAAGGGGGTGAGGCGGCGCGCCACGAGCAGGCCGCCCGCTTCGAGCTCGGGAAAACGGGGGAGAACGATGGTGACGCGGTGACCGAGACCGCGAAGTGCTTTGGGGAGCGCAGCGGCGACGTCTGCGAGGCCGCCGACTTTGACGAACGGCGCGAGCTCCGTCGAAACGAAGAGAATTTCCATGGCTCCCGCGCTTCTACCACGTAATAGAAGGAGCATGACGCGGCTGCGCAATTCTCCGGGGGATTACGTCCCGCCGGCGGATGTGGCCGATGGGTCGATCGTGAGCGTGTTTCGCGTCCCACCGGAGGTGGCGGGGATGCGGCTCGACCTGTTCGTGAAGAGCCAGCTGCGCCGAACGAGCCGCACCCGGACCCAGGAGATCATCGCCCTGTCCGCGTACAGTCACGAGGGAAAGCGTCTGCGTTCAAACGATCGCGTCTACGCCGAGCAGGAAATCTTTCTCTGGCGCGCGCCGTGGGACGAGACTCCGGTGCCGACCGACATTCCGGTGGTGTACGAGGACGAGCACTTTCTGGCCGTAAACAAGCCCGCGAACCTGCCGGTGCATCCAACGGCGCGCTACCACAACAACACCCTCATCATGCTGATGAAGGCGGAGCGGCCGGGTGAATTTCTCACCCTTGCTCACCGCATCGATCGCGAGACGAGCGGCGTCCTCTTGGTGGCGAAGAGCGCGGCCTGCGATCGGGCCCTCAAGCGGCAACTGGAGCTGCGAGAGGGAATCGAAAAGGTGTATTCCGCAATTACCTGGGGGGTGCCCTCGTCCGCCAGCGGAGACTCGCGTTTTCGCCACGTGCAAAGCGTCGAGCTCGACGTCGATAGCCGTTACAAAGTGAAGATGCGCGTCGGAATCACGGAAACAGCCCTGTTCGCCGCCACGCAGTTCGAGGTGCTCGAGACCGCCCAGGCCCTGGGAAAGAGCTACGCGCGCGTGTCGTGTCTGATCGAAACCGGACGGCAACACCAGATCCGCGTGCACCTGATGTCCCTCGGCACGCCCATCGTCGGAGACAAGTTGTACGGGCCAGACGAAAGCGCCTTTGCCCGCTCGGCCGACGGTGAGCTCACCCTCGACGATCTCGAGATGCTCGAGCTCCCCCGCCACGCCCTGCACGCCTCACGCATGTCGCTCCGTCATCCGATCACGGGCGTCGACCTCACCATCGAAGCGCCCTGGCCTGCCGACATGAAGGCCTTCTGGGAAGGCCTCGCTAGCGAGCCCCGGACCTAAAGGCAGTCGTTCGGCGCCGACGGGGTGCCTTTTCCGTTGCCACCCGGCCAGGCGGTCGTCGACAAGCACCAGCTCGCCTTCACCAAGCTCGCCGCGTTCGTCAGCGTCCTCAGCTCGATGCTGACTCCGCTCACCTGGGCCGAAGTGAATCCGAACGGACCGTAGTTGCTCTGCGCGATTTGCGTGGTGCCGTTCAAGATGAAGATCGCGCCAGTGCCGCTGTTGGTCAGCTGCACGTCGTTCGCGGGAGCGTCGCCATACTCATACGCGAGGCTTGCTCCCGGGAGGCTCACCGCGACGGCCGCGCTCCTCGTGTGCACCAAAAGGTAGTAGCCCGCAGGCGCGATCACCAACGCCGGGCTGGCCGCGATGGCGTGCGCGCGCCCTGATCCGTCTTTCAGGGTGAGTCCGCTCAAGAGCTTGGGGTCTGCCGTGGTGTTGTAGAGCTCGAACCACTCTTCGGCGGGCTCGGTCCCTGTTGGGTTGTAGAGCACTTCGCTCACCACGACCTCGCCGACGAGGGGAAGGACGGCTCCCGCTCCTGTCTCCGGTGCCGCGCTAGGATCGGGCGGCGCATCGGACGGTCCTCTTCCGTCGATCGATGATGTGGAGTCGGCTGCGCCCCCGTCTCCGAGGAGTGGGTCGCCGCCATCCGCAGGAGGTGCGCCGTCGCTGCCAGTTACGTTGGTAAACGCCTGTTGATCGGGCAGCGTCCCCGTCGCGCAGGCGACGAGACCACCGCACGCAAGGCTAACTTGAACCGCGACGAGCATCCTGACCGTGGAAGGGCGCATGTAGCGAAGATACTGGTATGAGACGGGATCTGTCGTCACGCAACGAGTATCGAGCGTGCGCCGGCCAAATGTTTGCAGCCCGACACCCACGCTCCACCCACGCTTCACCCACGCTTCACCCACGCTTCACACGGTCGAAGCTACATGCCGCGCGGGACTTTATCCAAGTCCACCTGATCGAGCGCGGCGCGGATGAGCGCGCTTCGATTGGCTTTGGTGATCCCCTTGGCTTTCAGCTCGGTTACGAGCTCATCCAGGTGCTCGAGGTCCTTGGTGTACATCGAGATGCAGATCACTTTGTAGTGAAGTGGCTTGTCGAGATTCCGCGACGCCCCTCTCGACACCGTCGACTCCGGGATCGGCTCAACGGGTGTATAGAACGCGCCAGACAGCACCCCTTGCACTTCGTCCGCGTCGAGCACGCGCGCCTGTCCTCTTGCTGCTCCGTCGTCTCGCGCCATCTCGTCCTCCTAGAGTCTTTCTTTTGAAGCGTATCGAAAACGTTGGTTATGCCGAAGCGGCGACTTCGGTCGGTGCACTTGCGACCAAAGGTCCGTCGATGATGCGATCCACGACGCGCTGGTAGTCTTCAGCCGCGTTCGAGTCGGTCGCGTACTCGAAGATCGTCTTGCCTTGCGCGGGAGCCTCTTTGATCTTGATGGTCGCGCGGATCGGCTCGAGGCATCTGTCGCCGAAGTGATCGCGAAGCGTCTCCACGGCGTCGCGGCAGATGCGTGCGCGCGCGTCGTAGAAGGTCGGCAAGACTCCGAAGATTTGCACCGGGTGATGAAGGAGCGCGTTCACGTTCTTGACCGTTTTGATCACCTGGCGCACGCCGACGAGTGACAAGAAATCGCAGGCCACGGGGACGAGGATTCCGTCCGCGAAGACGAGAGCGTTCTGGTTCATGAGCGAGAGCGACGGAGAACAGTCGAGGACGACGACGTCGTACGCGTCCGCGGTCGAAGCCAACCGGTCGCGAAGAATACGATCACGGTTCTGCCGCCCGGCGAGATAAAGCTCGGCCGCAGCAAGGGTCTCGTTCGAGACCAGGACATCGAGGTTCGGGCGCACGTTGATCGCCGCGTCCGACGCCTTCTGCCCCATGACGAGCACGTGGTAGAGCGAAGTGGGCGCGGTGACGTTGAGCGAGACACCTACGTTGCCTTGCGAATCGGTGTCGACCAACAGAACGCGGAGGCCGCGCGCGGCGAGGCCGGCGGCGACGCTGACGCTGGTAGTCGTTTTTCCGGTGCCGCCCTTGTGATTGAAGATCGCCAGACGGCGCGGGCCATGAAGCTTGGCGCGGCTGGTTGCTATGGGAACCACCGGAGAGGTGACCGCTGCTCGGACAGCCACGGGCGACGCAATCGGGGGCGCGACGGGGGTCGTCAACGCCCCTAGTCTGGCTCCGCCGGCCTCAGCGACGAGCTGCGTTCGGCATGCATCGCTGCACGCGTAGGCGCGCTCGCCTTTCACGCGAACGACCTGAGACACGAGCTCCACGGTGAATCGCTTCATGCACGCCGTGCACGAGACGCCACCTTCGCTCTCCCCGCTCACGGCTTTTCCGTGGCAAGTCTGGGAGCAAAAGAAAGAGAAGCCTCCGTCGCGCTCTTCCATTTGGTAGCGAAACTGAACGTCGAATTGTCGCGTGCAGATGCTGCAGCTTTCGGTCATGCCCGCCATCGTTCGCCTCCTCGCATGCGACGGATGTCATGCCGAGACCGAACGGGCCAAATAAGTTGCTAGTCGGCCTCCGCCGAATCAGTGGCGGAAGTGGCGTACTCCGGTGAGGACCATCGCGACGTTCGCTGCATCGGCAGCCGCAATCACGTCGGCGTCCTTCACGCTTCCACCGGGCTGGGCGATGGCGGTGATCCCTGCGTGGGCTGCGGCCTCGACGCCGTCGGCGAACGGAAAGAATGCGTCGGATGCGAGGACGCTACCCTTGGATCGCTCACCTGCTTTCTCGCATGCAATCTGTACGGAAACTACGCGAGACATTTGGCCAGCGCCCACTCCCACCGTCTGTTCGCCTCGGGCCAGGACGATGGCGTTCGACTTCACGTGCTTGCAGACGCGCCAGGCGAACTCGAGAGATTTCATCTCCTCGGCGCTCGGTGGGCGTTTGGAGACGACCTTCCCGCGCGTGACTTCTCCGCGCCCCGAGGCGTCGCGCGACTGTACGACCATGCCGCCCCCGACACGCTTGTACTGAAGCGACGCGTGCTCGGGGCCGAGCCGTGCTCCCGTGGCAAGGAGGCGAAGATTTTTCTTTGCTCGAAGGAGCTCGAGGGCTGCAGGCGCGAAGGACGGGGCGACCACGCACTCGAGGAACGTCTCGGCGAGGAGGGCAGCGGTGTCTCGATCGACCTCCTGATTGAGGGCCACGATCCCGCCGAATGCGCTGAGCGGATCGGCCTCGCGCGCCGTTCTGTAGGCTTCGGCGAGGGACGGAGCGACGGCGACGCCGCACGGGTTGGTGTGCTTCACGACGACCGCGGCGAAACCGTCGAATTCGCGGGCTGCGTCGAGGGCCGCCTCGACGTCGACCAGGTTGTTGAAGCTGAGCTCCTTGCCGCCTGCGCCGAGGCTCTCTGCGCGCGCGAGCGATCCGGGGGCCGCGTTTCTTTCAATGTAGAATGCACCTTTCTGGTGCGGGTTCTCGCCGTACCGAAGGCCGTAGGCACGCTCGAAGGAGAGCGAGATGTACCGAGGAAACTCCTCGCGCTTGCTGTCTTTTTCGGCGCTGTTCGAAGACAGATAGGCTGCGATGGCCCCATCGTACGCGGCCGTGTGTGCGAAGGCTTTGGCCGCGAGCTCGGCGCGCGTTTGGGCGCTGACGTCGCCATCCTTGACGATTTCGGCGAGGACACGATCGTAGTCGGCCGGATCGCAGATCACTGCCACGCGCGCGTGATTCTTGGCGGCCGAACGAACCATGGACGGACCGCCGATGTCGATGTTCTCGACGATGTGCGCGTGCGACGACTCCGCAGACGCGGCGACCTTCTCGAAGGGGTAGAGGTTCACCACGACGAGATCGATCTCGCGCCCGCCGAGGCGCTCGAGATCCGCGCGATCGACTTCGCCTCGCGAGAGGATTCCTCCGTGCACGCGAGGGTGGAGCGTTTTCACGCGCCCATCCATGACTTCCGGTGAGCCGGTGTAGCTCTCGACCGTCTCGACCGGGATCTTCTCACTCGCGAGCGCCGTTGCGGTGCCCCCGCTGGAGATGATCTTCACTCCGCGCTCGCTGAGAGCGCGGGCGAACTGGACGAGATTCGTCTTGTCGGAGACAGAAATGAGCGCGGTTCGAACGGTCATGCCGCTCGAGTTAACCCGAGGAGCTATTCGGCGTCCAGCTCTGCGCTGGCAAAGGTGTCGACGTCGAACTCGGGCTCGATTTCCGTCTCTTCCTCTTCTTCTTCGTCGGGAGTGTTCGCGGCGAGGACCGGGAGTCGGCGTTTGCCAACGGGCCCCTCGTCGACGTAATCGCGGAGAGCTTCCATGTCACCGAGCGCCTGGAGCTTCGCGAGCCCCTTCACTTCGACCTGACGGATGCGCTCGCGGGTGAGGTTCATGATCGCCCCCACCTCTTCGAGCGTCGTCCCGCCACGGTCTGCGACGTCGAGCGCGCAGGTCTCGTTCATGTCCCACACTTCGAGATCGGGGAAGTTCAGCTTGATCGCGCCGGTTCGGGCCGACACGTCCAAGTAGAGGTGGTGCTTGCAGGAGACGAAGGGGCACGGCCGAACGCCGTTTGCGCACTCGACGCGCTCCTTCGGCTTTTCGATGTCGACCTCCGGGTAGAGGAGACGGCCCATCTCGAGCTCGCGCTTCGTCATGCGCTTGACGCTGATCGTGCGGGCGCGGACGTCGCGCTTGCGGCGCGATCGACGCTGCTCACGAGTCACGTTCTCGTCGCTCGTCTCCGGAGCAAGTGCAAGCGCTCCGTCGGTCATCAGCTGACCGTCCGAGGAAGCCGCGTCCATCACTTGCTCAATCTTCGCAACGTTCTTGGGGTCCATCGTCGAGCTCCTCCCGGTTTTGTCCGCAGCAACATGCAGCCCTTCGCTCTCGCGCCGGGCACACGTGTCTTGTCGCGTCTCGCTGCGGGTCGCCTCTACCCACACCGAAACACATGCACTCTTTTCGTTTCAAAAGAACGCAGGCTTCAAAGAAAGCCACGCGCGCTCTTCCCCGCCCCTACCGCTAAATCGCCTCCCGCTGCAGGCGAGCCTGCATCGTGAGCCGCGATTCGACACTCGTGACCTTCGCTACCAAGTCGGCGGCGAGTGCCCTTGCATCCGAAAGCTCCTTGAGAACGACGCGCGCCACGCCCTCGCCATCTCTCGTTGCTTTTGCTGCACTCGAGAGCGCCGAGAAAATCTTCTCTAGCGTCCGCTCGAGCTCCTCGACATCTCCCCTGACAAAGAGGAATTGACGTTGAATCTGTTCGATCGTGTAGCTCTCCATCATCGACTTAAGCCGCTGAATACGCCGAATAACTGCCGCCGGGTACATGCCCTGCGAGCCGCGATGCTTGCCCTTCATCCCGACTCGACGGCTTCGCGGAAGAAGGCCGAGCTGAATGTACTTTCGGAGCGAGGCTTCCGTAAACTTGACCCCTCTTCGCGTAAAAAAACTTACGATCTCATCCGACGTCACCCCCTGCGGGTGGTCGCGCTCGATGCGCGTAAGCTCGTCGTCAGAGAATGCGTCCGTCGTCACCGATTCGACCCCAAAGCTCTTGCTGCCGACGACTTCGCCGCCTGACGGGCGGGCAAAAGAAGCCCAACCTCATCTGACGTTCGTGAATGTATTCTTCTGAATAGATTGGGGTCAACGCTTTCGCGTGCTTTATTTCGCGTGCTTTCCATCATGGAACGAAAACGCGAGGTTAGATCCGTGCCGTGACAAACAATGTCATAGCTGACGATCCGATTTCGCCCTTTCGGCGCGTGTCACCGAGGCCATGGAACTCATGAAATTTCGGGGGCTTGGATGAGGGTCCATGTGCGACAGCGCGGAGCTCAAGGGCGCCCCCGGCTGGACGTAGGATGCGAGGCGCAGGGGACCTAGCTCACCCGCGCCAAAAGGGGCAAGCGCGCGCAGGGCGTCGTCGGGCGAAGCGAATCTCTTTCGCGCGTCGTGAGCCAAGAGCCGGTGAACAACTCCTTGCAACTCACCGTGAAGCTTGGGCCGAACAGCGGCAAGAGGCGTCATCTCCCCCCGCTCGATCCGAACGAGCTCGCTCATACCCGGCCGGTCGCCCCACGGTCGCGCGCGACTGAGAAGCTCGTACAGAACGACGCCGGTCGCGAATAGATCGGTCGTTACGTCGAGGTCGTCGCCCCGCACTTGCTCGGGAGACATGTAGCCGAATTTACCTTTGATCAGCGCAGGGCGGGTCCAGCGCGCGCGGTCACGTGCAAGGGCAATTCCGAAGTCCATGAGCTTCACCTCGCCGTGCGTCGAAACGAGAATGTTGTGCGGCGTCACGTCGCGATGCACGAGGCCCGGCAGCGCGCGTTGCACGGCGCCAAGGGCGCGAACCACTGCGCACGCCACGTGTACCGACAGGCGATCGGGCAAGTACCCGGCCGTATCCTGCGTCGTGCTCTGGCTTCGGGAGAGCGCGCGGAGATCGCAACCCTCGATGAGCTCGAGGACGAGGTAAGGCCCATCGTGATCGTCGCCGACGGCAAGAAGGGACACCACGTTGGCATGCCGGACGCTCGCAAGGAGCCTTCCTTCCTCCCGGAGCGCGCGCACTTCGTCCGGCTCGAGGTGGCCACAAAGCCGCTTGATGCACACCTCACGCGAACACGGCGGGGCGTGGTCGATGGCCCGGAAAACGGCACCCGAGCCGCCGCATCCAATGCGCTCCATCAGCTCGTAGCGCCCATCGGCGATCCAGCGGCGCGGGTCCCTTAAAGAGTGCACGGAGACACTTCGGCCCACGACGCCCGAATGTTGCGTTATCGTTCTCGCTCGAACTTTCGGCCATGCCCGCCACCCGTGACAGCGCTTTCGGTGTGCCCGTTCTCCGGGACGTATCGGCCCGTGGGGCGCGGGTGCGATTCGTCGAAGCCGGCGAGGGCGAGCCTCTCCTTCTCATTCACGACTATCTCTCGAGCCGACTGTCATGGGACGACGTCATCCCCCGGCTGGCCCAGCGTTATCGCGTGATCGCCCCTGATTTGCCGGGCTTCGGGGACAGCGAGAAGCCGGCGCCCGCGCGCTACGCGTACGGGTTCGACGCGTTCGGCGAGTCGCTCGTCGATCTGGTCGCTTCGCTCGACCTCGGGCAAATCGCCGTCTGCGGGCATGGAGTCGGCGGTGCGGTGGCCCTAAAGCTCGCCGCCAATCACGCAGCGCTCGTGAGCAAGTTGGTCCTCGTCGATCCTCTCGTTTACCCGCAGCGAATCGATCTGCGCGCGAAGATCGCGTGTTTTCCAGTGCTCGGACCGATCGCCTTCAAGCAGCTGTGGGGACGAAGCTTTTTCCGAAATCACTTTCGTGATCGGGTGTACGGCGGGAGCGCGCAGATCCCTTGGGCACGCGTCGATCACCTCTTCGACCTGTTCAACGCTCCGGCGGCGCGGGAAGCAGCGTACGCAACGATGCTCTCCACGCTCGACACGCGCCCGCTCGTCGCGCTCTTGCCGCGGGTGATCGCGCCCACGCTCGTTGCCTGGGGGCGCGCCGATCGATCTCTCCCGGTCGCCCACGGCAGAAGGCTCGCGCGCGAGCTCCAGAACGCGCGCTTCGACGTATTCGAGTGCGGTCACTCACCGCCCGAGGAGTGCCCCGATGCGTTCGTCGACGTGCTCCTGTCGTTTCTGGCGAAGGCTGGCGACACCCCGTCCGGCAACCGCGCCGCGTGATGAACATCGCGCGGTCTCGAGCGCGCGGGCGCTTTTTCCAAAATCGTGGCGCCGTGGCCGGCTGCGTGATGATTACGATTCTCCTTCTTTTCGCGGCATTCGGGCCAATGATGACGTCTCACGACCCGTACGCGAGCGACTTCGTGCACGGCGTGATGGGGGCGAGCGGAGTTCCCGTCGGGCCGAACGCGGAGTTCCTGCTCGGGACCGATCGCATCTTTCGCGATGAGCTCTCACGGCTCGCTCTCGGCGCTCGCCTCTCGCTCATCATCGCCTTCGCTGCCACCGCGATCGCTACGGTCCTCGGAGCAGCGGTGGGAATCCTCGCTGGGTACTACGAAGGGAGCCGAGGGCTCCGCGTCCCTTGGCCGATGATCTTCGCGACCGTCGGCGGGCTATTCGGTGTGACGATCGGGCACCTCACGCTCAGTTGGATTGCCATCGTCATCGGGCTAGTCGCCACGCTCGCGGGTATCGTCGGAAACCTTCCACGTCTGCGCGCTGGGCCGTCTCTCAACATCGATACGGCGCTGATGCGGCTGGTCGATGTCGGCCTCTCCTTCCCGTTCTTGCTCCTGGTCATGGCCATTGGAGCGGCGGTCGATCGGACCACGGCGACCTCGATCTTGATTGTCCTCGGACTCACGGGTTGGCTGGGAACCGCCCGGATTTTGCGGGCGAAGACGCTGCAAGTGAGGCACCTCGAGTACGTCGTCGCGGCTCGCGCTCTCGGCCTTCGCACACCGGCGATTCTTGTCCGTCACATTCTCCCGAACGTCGCCGGACCGCTCATCGTGATCGCCACGGCGTCCGTCGCGCAGATGATCGTCGCCGAGAGCGTCCTCAGCTACCTGGGGGTCGGGATCTCGCCGCCCACCCCGACGTGGGGACACATGCTGTTCGAGGGGCAGGACTACTACGCGGCCGCCCCCTGGCTCGTCGCCGCACCGGCAGGAGCGATCCTCCTCGCGGTCTTCGGATTCAACCTCGTTGGCGAAGGCCTGCGCGACGCGCTCGACGCGAAGGACGCGTGATGTTCGTCACGCGGCACACCCCCTGGATCCTCCTTCTATTGAGTGGACTTTTTGGCTGCAGTGATCCGCTGGTGGCACCCATCCCCGCGTCGCGTCCGGAAGAGACGACGGGCCGCGGAGGCACGATGCACCTCGCCTCGTTCGCAGACATCCGCGCGCTCGATCCGGCGATCGCTTCCGAGGTGCTCGGTGCCGAAGTGATGCAAATGATCTTCGCGGGCCTCATCGACTTCGATGACGACGGCAAGGTAATTCCCGACCTTGCGACACATTTCGAAACATCCCCGGACGGGTTGGTCTACCGCTTCTTTCTGCACGAGAACGTCCTCTTTCACGACGGAAACGAGCTTACGGCAGAGGACGTGAAGCGGTCGATCGAGCGCGCTCTTCACCCTTCGACGCCCAACCCGTTCGCGAGCTTCTACGAAAACATCGCGGGGATGCCTGAGTATACTGAAAAGAAAACGACGCACCTCTCGGGCGTGGTGGTGGAGGGGCGCTACGTCGTCTCCGTTCGTCTGCGTGAGCCCGACGCAACCTTTCTGCCGCTCTTCGCGCTCCAGTCGCTCCGGCCCGTGTGCAAGAGCGGCGGCGATCACTACGCCGATACCTGGCTCCCCTGCGGCGCAGGCCCCTTCAAGCTCGCCGCAGGCGGATGGGATCACGGTCGCGCGGTGACCCTCGTTCGTCACGACGGCTACTTTCGCCCTGGCATTCCCCGCCTCGACGGCGTCGTCTTCACCGTTGGGATGAACGTCGTCACCGAGCGATTCAAGTTCGAGGCGGGCGAGCTCGATACGATTCGCGATCTTTCCGAGGCCGATACGCAGCGCTTCTTGCGCGATCCACGTTGGAAATCCCTCGGCGCTTATGAGCCTGATCGCAGCATCTACGGCGAGAACATGAACGTCGAGATGCCTCCGTTCGACAACGTCGAAATTCGCCGCGCCGTCGCGTGCGCCATCGATCGCGAGCACTACCGGCTGATTCGCGCGTCGAACGTGCATCCCGCCGGCAAGCTCGTCCCTCCTGGTGTGCCGGGCTTCAACCCCGCTGTGGCCGGTCAGAAGTACGACTACGCCGCGGCGCTCGAGCACATGAGAAAAGCGGGCTACCCGTACGACCCGGCGACGGGCAAAGGCGGATGGGAGCCACATATCGAGTACACGGCTTACAAGCAGGGCTTTGCCGAGTTCAGTGCCCAGGTGCTGCAACAGGATCTCGCGAAGATCGGTCTGCGGATCGACATCCGCATCGTGAGCTTTGCGAGCTACCTGTCGATCACGCATCGCCGAGGAAAATCGGCGTTCTCGCCGCAAGGCTGGAATCAGGACTACCCCGACGCGAGCGACTTCTACGAGACGCTCTTCAGCTCGAAGTCGATCAACGAAGACGACTCGAACAACTCCGCCTTCTACAAGAACGAGCGCTTCGACAGCCTCGTCGACCGCGCTCACCACGAGCTCGATCCTCCCGCGAGGCAGAAGCTCTACGACGATGCCGACGCAATTCTCCGCAATGACGCGCCCTGGGCGTTCACACACAGCTTCGGCTGGTACGACATTCGGCAGGGTTACGTCCGCGGCTACCGCGCTTCCCCGACGTGGGTCCACAATCTGAACGAGACGTGGATCGATCGCGCAAAGACGGCCGTCGCTCGGCGTTCGGGAATTTTCGGTCAATTCGCACGTGGCAGTATCTGGCGGGAGCGACCGTGACACGCATTCTCCGTCGCCTTGCGTGGTCGGTGTTCATCGTCTGGTCGGTGACCACCCTCACCTTCTTCATCAACAACGTGCTCCCGAGCGATCCGGCGCGGATGGCCGCTGGCCCTCAGGCGCGCCCAAAAGACGTAGAGCGCATTCGCGCGCAGCTCGGGCTCGACAAGCCGGTGGTCACTCAATACGGAATCTTCATGTCGAGGCTCCTTCACGTGGCCCCGGCCGGCGCGGGCTCGATCGACCACGCGAGCTGTGTCGCTTTCGCCGGACTCCACGTCGATCTCGGGCGGAGCTATCAGCAGCGACGGCCGGTGGCCACGATCCTCGGCGAGCGCCTCCCGCGCACCTTGTTTTTGGCTCTCGCGGGCGTTCTCGTGCAGATCCTGATCGGCGTGACGAGCGGGGTCTTCGCAGCCTTGAAGCGGGGAACGGCCTGGGACCATGGCGCCGTCGGGCTCAGCCTCCTCGGCATAAGCGCGCCGACGTTCATCCTCGGGCTCGTGCTTCAGTTTTTCTTCGCGCGGAAGTTCCGAATCCTTCCGCTCGACGGCTTCGGGACCACGAACACCGAGCATCTCCTGTCGGTGATTTTGCCGGCGCTCACGCTGGGGATTTTCGGAGCCGCCTACTACACGCGCCTGGTTCGCGACGAAATGATCGGGCTCATGAGGGAAGACTACGTCCGCACGGCGCGCGCCAAGGGCCTCTCCGAGGGCCGGGTGGTGATTGTGCATGCCCTACGAAATGCGCTCGTTCCACTGATCACGGTGATCGCCCTCGATCTCGGCGCGCTCGTCGGAGGGGCGATCGTCACCGAGACTTTGTTCCGCTGGCCAGGCGTCGGCGCGCTCAGCGTGACTGCGCTTCTCGATCGCGATGGGCCGATCATTCTGGGGACGGTGATCGTCACCTCCACGGCGATCGTGCTCGCCAGCATCCTCGTCGACATTTGCTACGTCGCGCTCGACCCCCGCGTGCGACACCAAACCTAAGGGCCGATGAGGGCGCGGCACTCCGAGACGCGTGGACCGTCGGCGGCTCTCTCGATGCACGACTGGTACGCAGCGCGGGCTTTGGCGTGATTTCCAGCGGTATCGTAGGCTGCGCCGAGGGTGAGCCAGGCCTCGGCGTCGGTCGGGTCTTTGTCGGTCGCGCGGCGCCCAAGGTCGATCGCCACGGCTGTATTTCCGCGCTCGAGCGCGCGCTGCGCCTGCTGGGTGAGCGTCCCCGTCGGCGCCGGAGCGACCACCTCCGGAGGGTTCGCCGCGGGCGGATTGGTCACCGGTGGAGCAACGACGACAGGCTCCCTCGGCTGCGGCGGCACCGGGTCCACCCGCCGCACCGGCGCGACCTGCTCGACATGTTCGACGGGCGCGGGAGTCGGCGGCGTGATGTCGCGCGGGACGGGCGGCGCAACGTCCTTCGGGGGCTCGGGCATGGGCACGACCGCCGCTGACACTTTTTCGGCAGGGACCGTCGAGCTGGGAGCGGGACGAATTTCGCTGTAGTCCGCCTTACTCGCTTGCCAGCGCGAATAGACCGCGCCGCCGATGAGGGCGAAAACGAGGAAGCCGAGGATCCCGGCTGCGAGCTGTCTGACTAGGTGGTTTTGCTCGGTAGCCCGTATTGCCGAAGGCGTCGTGAGGTCGTGACGTTCGAGGGGAGCGTCCGTCTCTTCACGCGAGCTCTCGTCATCGCCGTCTTTGGTTACTTTTTCGGGCTCGTCGCCGTCGTCGTCCGCGTCGTCTTCGTGATCCGCTTCGTCGTCGTCGTCTTCTTCTTCGTCATCGTCTTCGTCATCGTCTTCGTCATCGTCTTCTTCGTCATCGTCTTCGTCATCGTCGTCTTCGTCGTCATCTTCTTCGTCGTCATCGACGGCGTCTTCATCGTCGTCTTCGCCGTCTTCTTCCTCGTTTCCTTTGTCGGCGGGGAGGCGCGCGTGATCGGCGTCAGGCTCCGCGGCAGGAGCGAGGGGAACGTGCTCGGCGGAAGCACTTTCCGCGTTGTCGGCGTTTTCCGCGCTCACCAGGCCAGCGGCGAGAGCTGCGGTCACACCATCCTCGGGTGTGGGGCGCGAGGAGGCAGGCAACGTAGCGACCGGCGCCACTGGAAAGTGCGGGAGCGTAGTCGGGTTACGGGGGATCACTGCGGGCATCATCGCGTCGTAGCTCGCCTTCACGCTCATCGGCGGCGGCGTCAGACTCTCGGCTCCTGGAACGACGAGCATCTCATCGATCGCTGCCTGCGAAGGCTTCTCCGTCGCTTGCGAGCCGACCTCAGCGGGGATCACCGATTCGTCGGCGGGGGCCAGATCGCGCGAGTCTGCCGTCGGCAGTAGGAGCCCTTCGAAGTAGAGCTTGGAGATCGTCGAGAGCGTCGAGAGATCTTCGAACGGCGATTCGTCGACGACTTCCATCAGCGATTTTCGCCCGTCGAAGAGGCGGAGAATTCCGTTGAGCTCGTCTGGGATTTCGTTGAGGCGCTCGAGGAGCTGCTCGTGATCGACCTCGAAAATTGTGGAGAGCGGCGGGAGCTGCTCGAGGAGCCGCCCCCACTCGTCGACGCGGCGCATGCCTTCCATCAGGATTCCCTGGGTGGAGCTGTTCATGATGTCGTCGTTCGTGATGACCCGAAATTCCACCTCGAAATCAGCTTCGTTCCAGATGAGCGTGCGGTAGATGGCCTCTTCACCGCGGAGATGACCGAGCTCGGCATCGACGATCTTCCCGTCGCGGAAATAGATGAGCGCGGTGTGGATCCCGGTCTTGAGATGAACGACGCCACTCTTGCGGGAAACCTCGAACGTCTGGAGGAGGTCGACGACCGCCATGTCCTGGATCGAGCCGCTGAAGCGGGTGCGCCCGCTCACCGTGCTGCGGGTGGTGATGTTGTCGTGTGCCCGCCGAGCGAGGAGAAGATTCACGCGCGCGAGGAGCTCACGAACGAAGATCGGCTTCGTGAGGTAGTCCTCGACGCCGAGCTCGAGGCCGCGGATCTTATCCTCGACGGATTTTTGGCTGGTGAGGAATACGACCGGTATCGACGCCCATTCCGGGCGCTCTTTCAGCCGCCGCACGAGCGCGTAGCCATCAAGCTTGGGAAGCCGGGTGTCCGACAAAACGAGATCGGGGGTGGAAACCTCGAGCTTCGCGAGCGCGTCGTTGCCGTCGACGGCCGTCGTCACGCTGTACCCAGCTTTTCGCAGGCTTACTTCGAGCACCCGGACGCTGCGCGGGTCGGCGTCGACGAGCAGGAGCTGTTGTTTTGCCACGGCGCAAGCCTACCCGGCGCACGAGGCGCGTTTCGAACTATTTAGCTGCCCAGGGATCTCGAAAACCGCCGGTCACCTTCGGCTTGGGCGCGGGCGGTGGAGCTTTGATCTTCACCGGCGCGGGTGGCGGCTGCGCGGAGGCCGCCGGTTCCGGCAAAGGGGGCGGCAAAATGACCTCCTCACGAAGTGAGGGGATCGCCGCCACACTCGCGACGAGGGGGACGCCGGCGCGAATTTCGACGCGGGCGGGCTCGTACAAAGAACGCGTCATGACGACGACGAGAACGGCGACGGCGGTGATGGTCACGGCCCACAGCGCGCGCCTCGAGTCGGCGATCCGTCCCACGCCGTCCGCTTTCAACGGCGCGTCATCGGCGCCTGCCGGGGGCCCCGCGGAGAGAAGAGAGACAAGGCCTTCGCGCTTCGGTCTTCGAGCGCGGTCGAGATCGCGCGCTAACGCGTCCATCGTTGCGTACCGAAGCGCAGTCGTTTTCTCGAGTGATTTGAGGATGACAGCCTCGAGCGAACCGAGATCACGGATGCCGGGCGCCACCTCGCTCGGGGAGATCGGCTTCACGAACATGTGCTGGCTGATGACGCCCATGAACGTGTCGGCTTCGAACGGCACCCGGCCCGTAAACATCTCGTACATGATCACGCCGAGGGAATAGATGTCGGCGCGGTGGTCGACGGGCTGCCCTCCGGCCTGCTCCGGTGACATGTAATGCGGGGTTCCGAAGACTACGCCGGTCTTCGTGATCCGACTCGCGCCGACGATCAGCGCCGCGCCAAAATCCACCACCCTCACGCCGAGCTCGTCGTCATCGACGATGAAAATATTTTCCGGCTTCAGATCACGATGGATGATGCCCGCTTCGTGCGCCGCGCTGAGGGCGCTCGCGATGCGAATCACGATGCCTACGCCGCGCGTGGGCGACAGCGGTCCCTCTTTCAAGAGCTCGGACAGCGTCTGTCCCTGGAGAAGATCCATCACGAAATAGGGCCGTTTATCCGACTCTAGGTGACCGAAGTCGGTGATGCTGACGATGTTCGGGTGCTTCACTGCGGCCGTGGCGCGCGCCTCCTGGATGAAACGTGCGGCGAGCTTGTCGTCGCTGGCCATGTCGAGCCGCATGACCTTCATCGCGAAGTGGCGGCCGAGCGCGCTGTGGCGCACTTTGTAGACCGTGCCCATTCCGCCTTCGCCGAGGACCGCGATCACTTCGTAGCGACCGCCGATCGTCTTGCCGAGAAGGGTGTCACCGCTCGGATCCCAGCGATCGCTGACGAGACGGACGCCGTCGAACGGGCAGAACATCCCATCGACGCTGTAGCGCTGGCCGCACTCCGGGCAGCGCTTGATTTCGTGCCGGAGGTTGACGGTTCTCAACGCGCCCCCCGCGACCCGGGCTCAGCCATTTTCCGCGTCCGCACCTGCGGCGTCCGTCGGCGGCGTGTCCGGCGGCGCGCACACACCCTGGGCGCAGTGCAGATGCTCTTTGCAGTCGTGATCTCGCGTGCAGGGCCCGTTCACGCCGCTCGATCCGCCGTCGGAGCCGCCGCACGAGGGATCGTGGAGGAGCCCCACCGCGAGGGACAACGCGATGGCATGACGGATCACTCCCTAATACTAGCAGCCCCCGGCGAGCGGAGTCAGGTCATTGGCGCGGCAGGTGCTTTTGCCGCGGTGCCGCAATTTGCGCAGAATTTCACGCCGGGGAGGGTCTCTTGGCCACACGACGTGCAGAACTTTTTCGCCTGCGCGAGGGCATTGCCGCACTCGTTGCAGAACTTTCCCTGGGGTTGTGCCGTGTTGCATTTGCCGCAGGTGATCACCGCCGCGGTCGGCGTGAACTCCGGCGCCGAGGGTGACGCCGGACGCCCACCGAACTGGGGCTGCCCGGTAAACGCGCCGCCCATCGCCCCACCGATGCCCATTCCGATCGCGGCTTGCGCGCCGAGACCAGCGATCCCGCCGTCTCCCATGCCGTGCTCGGCCATCCCCTGCCCGGCTCCGATCATGGCCTGACCGGCGGCATAGTTCTGGTAGTTGCCGGCGAGCTGCTGGACGTACTTCGCGTCCTGATTGAATTTCTGATCGAGCTCGAACTGCTTTTGCTGGGCCTTCGCCGCGGCGCCGCCAACCTTGATCTGCTCGAGCTGCACTTCGATGTTTGCGGCTTCGAGGGCGACGACGAAGCGCTCGTTCGCATCGTTGAGCTTTTTGTCGTCTTCGGGCGTGAAGTTGAGGTTGAAGGTGTTCGTGAGGATCCGGATGCCCGTCTCGTTCATCGCCGGTGCGTGGGCCACGAACGATGCAGTGAGCTCGGTCTGGTAGGCGTTGATGTCGATGAGCGAGATCTTCTGCTTGATGCAGAACTCGCCGAGCGTCTGCTTCACGCCGCTCTTGAAGAGCTCGCGGATCCACTCGGTGACTTGCTCGTTCGTCTTGTTCGATCCCTGACGCGCGTAGCCCACGATGAACTGCACGGGGTCTGTGATGACAATGCTCATCTCTCCGAAGATGCGGGGGTTGACGAGGCACTTGAGCTGCGGATCGCGGGTCGCGCCGATCTGGCCGCCGAAAGGCACGCGGAAAGGCACGGTGGTCACGAAGAAGATCTCGCTGATGAAGACCTGACCGCCCGTGAAATTGGTGACGATGCTGTTCAAGAATGGAATGTTCTGGGTTTGCAGCGTGTGCCGACCCGCCGGAAGAATGCCGACGACGCGCCCGTCCTTGAAGAAGACGGCGCACTCATCGCTGTCGACCGTGAGCTGCGAGTACATGGGGACGTTCTGATCGGGGTGCTTGTAGACCGCGAGCTCCTTCAGATTGTCCGGCCGCGCGATCATCATTTCCCGCACGCCATTTCGAACGAAATCCATGACTCCCATCGTCGACTCTCCCTCTTGTGCGTTCGCCCCCGGCCTGTCGCGCAAGTCAGCGGCCCGGTTTTGACCGTGCTAGGTTGGACGTAACTAACTCAAGCATAATCACGTTTCGCGCGCCTCGTCATGCGTTGTCATTGGCGCGGGGTACGCTCTTCTCCAGACCGGAAAAACATGGCGTCCGTAGCTTTCGTGCCCGCCGTTTTCGATCCTGCCGGCCTTCCTCCACCGGCCCTGCGGCTCCTCGACGTCAAAACTCCGATGCCCATGCGGCAGATGGCGGCGAAGGGCGTTTCTCCTGGACTAAAGCCGCACGAGGCGCTGAGCGTGGTCGTCCTCCTCGCACAGTCTTCCGATCCGGCGCTGGCGGAGACGGCAGGCGATACCCTCCGCAAGCTTCCGCCTGCGCTGGCCGGCGGCGCACTCGTTCCTCAGCTTCACGCGGCCGTGCTCGACGTCGTCGCTCCTCTCTATGCGACCGATGCGCCCATGATGGAGAAGCTCCTGTCGCTGCCGCAGCTCGCTCTCGCCACCATCGCCCACGTTGCTGGGCTCGCGTCGGAGGCGGTGTGCGAGCTCATCGCGACCAACGAAGAGCGCCTACTCGCACATGGGGCGATCATCGAACGCCTCTACATGAACAAGCACGCGCGCATGTCGACGGCCGATCGCATCTTGGAGCTCGCAGTGCGCAACGGGCTCGATCTCACGGGAATTCCAGCCTTCCGGGAGGCGGCTGCGGCCATCGCCAACGAGCTCATCGTGGAGGCTCAAGATGAGCCCACCTTCGACGACGTGCTCTTTACGCAGACCGATGAGCTCGCGCAGCAGATCGTGCTCGACCTCGACGTAGAAGACACGCACGTCCTCGATCCGGAGACGGGCGAGGAGAAAGTCGCGGACCGGGTCCTGCCGCTTCACGCGCAGCTTGCGCAGATGTCGGTGTCGCAGAAGGTCCGGCGAGCGATGCTCGGAACGGCAACGGAGCGAATGGTGCTCGTGCGCGATGCCAATCGTCTGGTGGCGGCAGCGGCCATCAAGAGCCCGACCATCCAGGAAAACGAAGTAGTGCGGATCAGCGCCAGCCGCGCGGTGAGCGACGACGTCCTTCGCTTAATCGCGATGGATCGCGAGTGGACGCGCTCCCATCAGGTCAAGGTGAACCTCGTCTCCAATCCGCGAACGCCCTTCGCCTTTGCGGCACGGCTCATCTTGCACCTCCGGGAGCACGAGCTGAAGGCCATAGCCAAGAGCAAGAACGTCACCGGCGCCGTCTCCACGGCGGCCCGAAATCAGCTCGCGAAGCGCGGAGGCAAATCATGAAAATCTTGGTGACGGGAGGAGCGGGCTACATCGGCTCTCACATGGTGCACGCCCTCGTACGCGGCGATCACCAGGTGGTGGTCGTCGACGATCTGTCGAGCGGGCGGCGCGCGGCGGTGCACGAAAAAGCGATTTTCATAGAGGGGAATGTGCGCGATCGCCCGCTCGTCACCAAGGCGCTCGTCGATCACGGCGTCGAGGCAATCTTTCACTTCGCCTCACGCATTCAGGTCGGTGAGTCGGTCATCGATCCGCATCTCTACTACCGCGACAATCTCTCGGCGGGGATCGAGCTCGTGGAGAGCGCGCTCGAAGCGAAGGTTCGGTATTTCATTCTGTCGTCGACGGCGGCCGTGTACGGAAATCCGATCCGCGTGCCCCTCGACGAAGAGCATCCGACCGCGCCGGTGAACCCGTATGGAGAGACGAAGCTCGCCATGGAGTGGATGCTCGCGAGCTACGCGCGGGCCTACGATTTCCGGTATGCGGCGCTTCGCTATTTCAACGCAGCGGGGGCCGATCCCGAGGCGGGGCTCGGGGAGTGTCACGAGCCGGAGTCGCATTTGATTCCGCTCGTCATCGAAGCGGCGATGGGCAAGCGCCCAACCATCACGATCTATGGCGAGGACTACGACACGCCCGACGGCACGTGCTTGCGCGACTACATCCACGTGCGCGATCTCGCGGATGCGCACCTCGCAGGGCTCACGTATCTCGCGCGTGGTGGAGAGAGCGGAGCCTTTAACTTGGGGACGGGCGTCGGGCACTCGGTGCGTGAGGTCATTGAGGTCACCAAGAAAGTTTCTAAGCGTGAGATCCCTGTAAAAATAGGGGAACGGCGCGCGGGGGATCCGGCGGAGCTCGTGGCCTCACCGGCGCGGGCGGAGCGGCTGCTCGGGTGGAAGGCGAAGCGCGGGTCCCTCGAGGAGATCGTGAGCGACGCCTGGAGATGGCATTCGGGGTGACGCGCAATCGCCTCGCCTGGCTGCTGCTAGCGCCGCTCCTCGTCGTGATTCTCTACGCCGCGTTCGTCGCCCAGTCTCACACGTGCCCTAGCGTCGATTGCCGCACCTATCTGGAGATGGTCCGCGGGATCTCTGATCACGGATTGCCGTATTTAGAAAACGGGCCCGTCGCACTGTATCCAGAGCTTCAGGCGCGCTGGAACGTCGTTCACGGGGACCGGCTATGGGGAACGTATCCTCCTGTATTCCCGTACGCGGCGGTGATCCCGTTCCGGCTCGGTGGGCTCGTTGGCGTCGCCCATTTCAATGGCCTGATGCTCGCCGTTCTCGCCTTCGGCGTCTTTGCGCTCGGCCAAAGATACACGCGCGATTCATTGGCGGGCACAGCAGCCGCTTACATCGTTGTGCTCTCGACGCCGGCGGGGGCGTCCTCCCTCGACCTTGGCCCCTACACGATGGCGGTGAGCATGATCACCTGGGCCTCATTCTTCACGATTTGGGCTCTCGATGAGGCCGATGGACGAGCCCGCCGACTTGCTCTAGTCGCAGGCTTGCTCGGTGGTCTCGCGCTCGGGACTCACCTCCTCAACTTGCCTCTTCTCGGCGCGCTGCTCCTCGTCCTGTGCGCGGTTCCCGTCGGGGGGAGCCCTACGCTCCTACCAGAACGTTTTCGTCAGCATCGCTTCGCGCACCTGGCACCGACGCGAGCGTCGATGCGCCGCGGCGTGTGGGCAATCGCGGGCACAGGGCTCCCTTTGTCGGGAATGGCAGCATTGAATCACCTTCGGTTCGGCTCTTGGAATCCAATCAGCTACGGCCCCTGCGCCTGGCGGTCGTGTGACGAGACCGGGCTTGGTCACCAGTCCGCGGGCGCCATGCTCCTCTATGCGGCCATGACGATCGTCTGGGCGACGCTAACCATCGGCGTCAGTTGGTACGTCCGTCGGTCGCGCATCGGACTCATGATCGCCGCACTCGTCTCGCTCGCGTTCTTGTTCGGATACGAGCCGCTTACCCGGCACACCCGCAACATCGCGACAATCTTCTGGGCCTACCTCGTGGACAACAGCCCCTTCGACATGTTTCCGATGTCTCGGCCGCCGGACGGGCTCGGAAACATGTTCGGCCCGTTCGTCATCAAGTCGACGCTCCAATGCACGCCGTTCCTTGCGCTCGCAGCGATGGCCCCGTTCACGAGCCGGCGCGATAAGGGCGTGACGCTCGCGCTCGGCCTTCCCGCGTTGGCGCTCTTCGTTCTACTTGGGCTACGCGCGAACTTGGTTCCGGTGCATGCGCTTGGTTACCCGTTCCTTTATCTGCGCTATGTCCTACCGGCGCTGCCTCTCCTCGTGGTGCTCGGTCTCGAGGCGGTGAAAGCGCTTCCTTGGACCTGGGCCCACGTCGTCCTCGCGGCTGGGGCGACGCTCGCGTTCGTCGTGGCGCTCAATCAAGCGCCCGATGACATGCTCTACTGGCGCCGTGTCCTCGTTCTCCGCGGAACCCTCGCACTCGGCGGAGGAGCGCTCATCCTCGGAGGTATTGCGCATAGATCCCTAGGAAAGGCTTGGAAGCGCGCCGCGGCCTTCGCGACTGTGGGCGCGATTGCCTGCGGAATCGCGATTACGTCGACGATCGATTTGCGAGTCGTACTCAGCATGCAAAAGGAGAGCGCGCGCAGGGTCGATCACGTCGCGCTCATCGCCCCCCAACGATTTGCGCTCGCTGGATGGGCCGGCGACATCGACTTACTTCTTTCGCTGAGGGCGACGCGCGACATTGAGTATGTGGATCTTTACGAATCGCTCAACTGGTACAACTTCCGCCAGATGATCGATCGTTGGTCGAGCGACCACCGCCCGATTTTCGCCGTGCTGCCACCCGGCGCGGTCAAGAGCCCTTGGCAGGACGTCGACTTCGAGCTCGTCGACCCGGCGGAGCGCCTCTACCGGGTGACGAAGCGGATCCCCTAGGCCGACTTCGTCTCGGGCTGAACGCGACTCGGTACCTGCCGCAACCCGCTCACCGTCGACTGCGCGCCGGCGTCTCCGGCCTCGTGGTACTCGGCATCTTCGTTCACTTGCCAGGCGTTGAAAATGCGCTTGCCGGCGACGATATTTTCGACCGTCACCATGGCCGTCATCATCGCGTGATCCTGGTTGTTGTACTTGTGCATCCCGTTGCGACCCACGGGGTAGAGCGTCGGAAACTTCTCCTCCATCTCCCTTCGCACGACATCGACGTGCGCGGCGTAGTGGTCGTCGTACACGGGGTAGGCTTTCTTCTGGCGGACGACGCAGCCGTCGACGACGTCTCCGACCTTGCCGAGCTGGATGGCCTCGAGCTCCTTTTTGCCGAGGGAGATCAGATCTTCGTCTTTCATGTTCCAGAGGCCGTCGCCCTCGAAACAAAAATATTCGAGGCCGTAGCAAGCAAGCGTGGGGTCCGGAATCATCTCCGGCGACCACGACTTGAAGTTCTGGACGCGGCCGACTTTGACCGACGGATCGTGGATGTAGATCCAGTTGTCGTCGAAGAGGTTCTTGTCTTTCAGGATGAGCGTCACCGTCAGAAAGTCCCTGTATTTCAGGGAATTCGCGGCCGTCAGCGCCTTTGCGGAGAGCGCGGGCTTCAAATTCTCTGCGAGCTCGCGGAGCGGCGCCGACGAGATGAGGCTCTCGGCCGTCGTCTCGAACGTCTTTCCGTTTTGGTCTTCGTGCTTGACCGTCCAGCGCTTCGCTTCGGCGTCCCACGTGCAACCGACGACCTTGTGCCCCATCTCGATCTTGCCGCCCATCGCCTTCGTCTTGGCGGCGCACGCTTCCCACAGCATGCCCGGGCCCTTGCGCGGGTAACGGAAGGAGTCGATCAGCGTCTTGACGATCTTGTCGCGGCTCTTCGGCTTTCGCTTGGGCAGAAGCGCGTTCACGATCGCGCTGCCGAGAGAGAGCCCCTTGATGCGCTGCGCAGCCCAATCGGCGGAGATCTCCGCGCAGGGCATGCCCCAAACCTTTTCGGTGTAGGTCTTGAAGAAGATCTCGAAGAGGCGGCTACCGAACTCGTTGCTCACCCACTCTTCGTAGTTCTTGGGGTGCTTGTTCGGAAACGCGCGCGCCTTCGCGTACGACGCGACGCACCGCGCGGCCTCGACGGGGCCGAGCTTTCTCAGCGCCTCGACGCCCTTCAGCGGGTAGGCGAAGAACTTTCCGTCATAGAAAATGCGAGAGGAGCGGGGGCGCTCGATCATGTCGTCAGGGAGGATCTCGGTCCAGAAATCCTCGACCTCTTTCGACTTCGAGAAGAAGCGATGACCGCCGATGTCGAAGTGAAAACCCTTGTATTTAGCCGTACGCGAGATGCCGCCCACGTAGGTAGGGTCGGCTTCGAACACCGTGACGGCGACCCCTTTCTTCGACAAGAGGTACGCGGCAGTGAGGCCCGCGGGGCCGGCTCCGATGATCGCGACCGAAGTGTTCGTCATGAACGAAAGTCTCCAAGAAGAAAAAAGAATTCTGAGGCGAACTATGCGGCGAAGGGGGGATCAGTCAAGAGCAGACGTCGCGCCGTCACGCTCGGACTTCCCGCTCGCGCGCACTTCTGCAAACGACATTCCGATCCGACCGAGGCCGATGAGGCCGAGCACGATGAGCAGAAGCTGCTGCGAGAGCGACCACACGAAGACGAACGCCAGCGCCTTATCTTCGGGGACATGAAACGGCAAGACGAGCGCGCTGGTCGCAAAACCTTGCACGATTCCGAGACCGCCCGGCGCTGACGGCACCGCACCGCCGAGATTCGCGGTGACCATCACCAGGCCCGCTTGCTCGACCACCGGCGGGAGGAACGCGGCCATGGTGAAGTACGCGCACGCGATGCCCGCGGCCCAGATGAAGAGCGTGAGAACGAGGACGAGAACGACGCCGCGCGCCGAGCCCACTGCGCGAAATCCGGTGCAGAGATCGCGGAACCGCTTCAACCAAAGCTCGGCGGATTTCGTGGAACGCTCGAGGATCGGGCGAAGGATTCGCTCCGTGCGCTCGGCTTGCCAGACGAGGATGCCACCGACGACGAGCAGCACGATGACGAGGATCCCGCCGGCAAACGCGGCGCGCGAGAACGACGGAGGCATCGGTACATAGGCTGCGAAGAACGCGAAGAGGCCGACCACGGTGGCCAGATCGAGGACGCGCTCGACGACGATGGACGAGAAGGAGCTCACCATCGGGATGGTCGTCCGCTCGCCAATCACGAACGCGCGACCAACCTCGCCGAGACGAAGCGGCAGAGTGACGTTCAGCATGTAGCCGATGCTCATGGCGTGAAAGGTCGTCCAGAATGGGGCGCCCCCCATGAGGAGGGACCAGCGCCAGGCGCGCAGGGCGAAGGCGAATGCGCAAAAGGCGAAGGCCGGAAGGAACCAGACGGCCCGCGCACCGGAGATGGCGCGCCCAAGCTCGGTGAAGTTGACGTTGCGGAGCGTGAAGAAGAGGGCGATCGCGCTGACGGCAAATCCAGCCCACACTTTCCAGCTCCGCGACACGGCGGGAACGTAGCAGGTAATGGTCGCGCTTCCGCGGCCTAATCCTGGTAAACCGCCGGTCTCGATGTCCTCCCCCGATCTGCCCACGGCGAAGAAAGATCCGCAGCGTCGGTGGCGACTCTTCGTCCTCCTTTCGGGGATCGTTTCGATCATCGCGGTGCACGGACCGCTCATTGGTTACAAGACGTTCGCCAACGTCGACGAGGCGTACGCCGCGGCCATCGCCGAGCGTCTCCTCGAAGGCCACAAGCTCTACGAGGGCGCCATCAGCCAGCGCGGACCGCTCATGTACTACGTGTTCGAGGGCTTCGCCTGGACGCACGGCTGGGACAACATCGTCGCGCTCAGGCTCTGGGCGCTTGCCCTCGCCATCACGCACGTTCTTCTGACGTACTGGGTGGGGCGAGTCCTCGTCTCGAAGACAGCGGCAACCGTCGCGGCCGCCGTCGCCTCGTATGCCCTCGCGATCGGCTATCCGCCGGAGGACGCGGTCGCCATTAACGGAGAGTCACTGCAGCTCCCCGCGATGCTGGTCGCCGTGGTCCTCGGCGTCGTCGCTGTGCGGGCGGCGCCGGGCTCGCGCGATCGACTCCTGCGCCTGCTCGCGTGCGGAGTGGCGTTCGGGTTTGCGATCTCGATCAAGCAGTCCGTCGCGCTTCATCCGATTCCGGTGGTCTTGCTTTTGATGATCGACGCGCACCGCAGGAAGGTCACGTTCTCGCGGCTCGCCCTCGACACGGCGGTCCTCTTCTTTGCGACGCTCCTCGTTCCTGCGCTGTTCATCGCGCACGCTGCCGCGCAAGGGACGCTGAGCCAAATGTATTATTACTCCGTCACCTACAACAGCCAGGTCCACCTCCGACCGTCGGCCACCGCGTTCTCGTGGCTCGGGCACTTCTTCTTTCGCCTGATGTCGCAGACGCTTTTCTTCATTCTGCTCGTCCTTCTCATTGGCCGCGCGCTCCCCTATGTCGTGCGGCGGTTCAAAGGGGCGTGGCGGTTTCGCTCCGTCGCGGCGCTTGGACGCGGCTTCGGCCCCCGCGAGTACCTCGGGCTCCACCTGCTCCTCGCCGTCTTAGCGGCGACCTCGATGTACCGCTTCTTTCCTCACTATTACCTGCAAGCTGCACCCTTCATGGCGCTCGCCGCGGGCATCGCTGTGGATCGCTGGTTCAACACGAAGAGGATGGCGAGCGCGGCCCGCACGGTCGTCGGCGCGTTCATGGTCTTCGTTGTCTTCGCCGCCGCTCTCGGCTGCATCTTCGGCGAGCGGATCGACGGTCGGGTGGCCCACGATCGTACAGTGAAGGACGTCGGCAGGTACATCGAAGGGACGACCAAGGCGGAGGATCGCATTTTCGTTTGGGGCTTTTCCCCTTGGCTTTACGAGTATTCGCATCGTCGTCCAGCGGGTCGCTACGTCTTCGAGACGTACGTAACGGGGTTCGTTCCGTGGTTCTGGGAGAAGCTCTCCTTCGAGAAGGCGCGCATCGTCCCCGGGAGCACCGAGGCCCTCCTCGCGGATCTCGATCGCGAGAAGCCGGCGATCGTGGTCGACGCGGGCAGCGTGATGATGGCTCGGCCCATGCGCACCTACGAGAAGCCGAACGCCTGGCTGCACGAGCATTACTGTTTCGAAGTCCGCATCGGCGCGATGGACATCTACCGCGTGAAGCCCGACGGCAAGGAGTGTCCACAGCCGTTCTTTCCGCGCGCGCACTACACGACGGATTTTCTCGGCAGGGCCCTGTCCGTCCCCGTTGCGCGGACGCTCGACATCAGCACCTCTCCGCGACTTCCGGAGGGAGACTTCTTCAAGCCGCTTTGGTTCCCGGCGGGCCCCGTGCCGCCCGGGCTTGAAGCGGTGCGCGACAAGAAGCGCGAGAACGAAGAAAAAGCGGGTGAGGCTGATGGCTTCTTCGTACAAGACATGGAGCCGTACGTTCCGTCGGTGCTCGTGGGGCCGAAGGGCGCAACGACGCCGCCGGTCACCCCGCCCTGATGGACCGTCCGTTCGCCCGGAAAAACGAGGCGATTTTCGCAATCGCGGCGCTTGGCGTGGTGCTCGCGCGGCTCATCGAATGGAAGGCGCTCGGAGATGTGCCGCACGTGATGGATGAAGTCGCCTACGCGTTTCAGGCCCGCACGATGGCCGGCGGTCACCTCTCGATGCCCGTCGCCCTTCCCCGCGCCGCGTTCGCGCTGTGGTTCGTCGACGATCGCTCGGCGAGGTTCAGCATCTTCCCGCCGGGGTGGCCAGCGGTCCTCGCGCTTGGACTGAAAGTCCACGCGGCGACGTGGGTCAATCCGCTTTTGCACGGGGGGACGGTCCTCCTCGTCGCAGCCATCGCTCGAAGGATTGCCGGGACCCGCGCTCAATTGGTGGCTGCAATCGCATACGCGTTGAGCCCTCAAGCGTTGATTCTCGCGGCCAGTCTGATGTCACATACTCTCGTCGCCTTCGGCGCGGCGCTCGCACTCTACGCCGGCGTCAGCGAGCCGCGAAAGAAGACGCTGCTCCTCGGAGGCGCTGGGATCGGGCTCGGCCTCCTCGCGCGCCCGCTGTGCGGCGTGATCGTCGCAGCAGGGTTCGCAGCGCTCGCGCTCCTCTCCATGGCGCGCAAGAGAGCCCCGCCCGCTACGTTTGCGATCGCGCTCGTACCCCTTGTTTTTGCCTGCGTGCTGCTCGGTGCGTACAATGCCGCGCTCACGGGCGACCCGCTCCGCTTTCCACAGAGCGTGTGGTTCGACGAGCACGCGCCTCCGCTCGACGATCCTTTTTTCCGCTACGCCCCGGGATGCAACAGCCTCGGCTTCGGACCCGGTCACGGCTGCGACGACGGGATCAAGAACGCGACCCACAGCCTCGCCAACGCACTGAGCAATACCGGCGACAACCTCACCTCTTGGTTTCTCCTGGCGGGAGGGGGACCCCTCGTTTTCGTCTGTCTGGGCCTCGCCATTGCCCAGCGCCGGGGACGGATCTTGGCGCTCGGAGTGCCGATCCTCGCGACCATCTTTCTCTACGCGCTCTACTGGTATGCGGGCACCTGCTACGGCGCGCGCTTCTACCACGCTGCCCTCCCCTCGCTGATCGTGCTCGGCGCATTCGGCGCGATGCGCATCTTGCGACGGAGCGCGCGCGCGTTCGCCGTGGTGTCTGCGCTCTGGCTGTCTGCAAATGCCGTGGCCCTCGGCGCCGCTCTCGGCGAGCTGAGCGACCGCTACTGGGGGATCGACGCGCGCTTCGCGAACGCATCGCTGCTCCCTCTTGGGAGATCGCTGGTGATGGTGGCCTTCAAGACGGACGGGGTTCTCATGCATCACCTGCGGTGGACGGGCTTTACGTCACCCGATCCCACATCTCGCTGGCACAACTCGGTCCGCGCGCTCTCCGCCTTGACCGTCAATGCCCCGTCGGACGACGGCCCGGTCGTCTTTGCCAAGTACCACCCGGCGATGGTCGAAGAGCTTCGGGCGCGCTTTCCCAACCATGCATTGTACATCTATGTCTTCGCCGATCACCCCGAGGCCGATCAGCTCGCTCCCTACGACAGCTCTCCCGTGTCGGAGATCGACCGCGTCACCGTGTGGCCGCGCGACAACTTCGACGGCTACGTCGTGCCGGAACTGTAGTAAGCATGGTGGCATGAGCGACGAGCGGGTCCGCGCAGAGCGCACGGCGGAAGCCATGTCGTCTGATCACGTAACCTGGCTGTGGGAAGGATTCCGTTCCGGTCAGCCGGTGGATTGCCCCCGCGACGAGAACCTGATGGCCGTCGCCGTTGACGGATCCGCCGGCGCCTACCGCCTGATTTGCGTGGGCTGCGGGCACGCCACCCCGTGGTTCGAGTCCAAGCCGGGCGAGACCATCCACCTACGCGGCCGCACCTCCATACCGCCGCCCATGCGCGACTGACAAACCCTCCTCAGGATCCACGCGAGGTCCTGAAGGGGGCGCCCGTCGACCCCGGCAAATTTCGAAAACGCTTCACGAGCATGCTCGAAGACGAGGTGATTACCGCCGCGCCGGGAAAGCGCATCACCGCTTCAAACCCGGCGAAGGTTCATCACCTCACGAAGCGTTAGTTGTTCTGAGCGCCCTGGGCGATCCAGCGGCGGATGGTGTCGCGCTTTTCGACCGGGAGGAGATCGCCGGCCTGGGGCATCGTTCCCTGGCAGGTGGCGGAGCCGGGACGATAGGGAAGCGTGCCGTCGCTGCACATCTTGTCGAACGTGCAGTTGTCGCCATCGATCTTGTGCATCACGTAGCTGTTCGCGGGATCACTCGGGGTGACGAAGTTCATCGTCGGGAGCTCCTTCGCCTTCACGTTCACCATGGCTGCGACGACCATCACCGGGTCGCTCATGGCGGGCGGTTTCACGCCGAGAGACACGCCGTTGTTCGTGCCGCCGGGCATGCCGTGACACGACGTGAACGCGCAGCTCTGAACGAGAATGGGGAGCACGTCTGTCTTGAACGACGTCGCCGCCTTCAAGTCCGTCGACGCCGGCACGACGTACGCCGTGCACGTGGTGGCGGGAGCCGAGGTGGTGCTGCAGGCGGCAAGCGACGTTGCGGACAGAGCGAGCGCGGCGGCTGCGAAGACGGAAAAAAGAAGCGAGGCCGGAGACGGTCGAAGCATGAGGCATGAAATGGCTGAATTTGCCCCGCGCGCAACTATTTTTTTCCTCAACGCGAAGCGAGCCCACAAACCCCCGAGCGCGCGCTAAGAGAAGAGCACATGTTCTCATTTGCCCTCGGGAACATCCCGGTCCGCGTCCACCTTCCATTTTTGTTCTTGTCAGCGTTCATCGTGATGAACGCGGGGGATCCTCGCCTCATCCTGAGCGGCGTGGCGATCATCTTCGTGTCGGTCCTGATTCACGAGCTCGGGCACGCCCTCATGGGCAAAGCGTTTGGCCTGACGCCGCAAATCGATCTTCACGGCATGGGCGGTACGACCTCTTGGGCCCACAAGAACGTCTCGAGCGGCGCAAAGATTCTCATCAGCCTGGCGGGTCCAAGCACCGGCATCGTGATCGGCTTGATCCTGAAGTACGGACCTTTCTTTGAGGGGCAGCACCTGTCGCTGCTTGCCCGCGGCATCATCGGTCAGATCATCTTCGTGAACCTCGGATGGGGGGTGCTGAACCTTCTTCCGATGCTCCCTCTCGACGGCGGAAACGTGATGCACCAGCTCATTGCGATGATCACGGGGACGGACGGGGAACGGCCAGCCCGCATCATTTCGATCGTCGTCGGCGTTCTCGCCGCGATCGCGGGGTACATGTACTTCGGCCTCTTCACCGCGATTCTCGTGGCGATGCTCGTCGGCCAGAATGTGCGCGCCCTTCGCCCCGCAGAGATCACCCGCTCGTAGCTGCGCTGCGCACGGCGTCGGCGGAGCGGGCAGCCGAGCGCTTCGGGTCGTCGTTGGCGAACAGCCAGGTGAATACGACGAACGAGGTCCACATCATGGCCAAGTGGACGAGCATGGGGCCGCCGCCGGAACGCCCGAAAATAAAGCTGGATGCGAGCGGACCCGTGAGCATGCCCGCTGCATAGAACACATTGTAGATGGCGTTCGAGCGACTGTAGTCCTGCGGCTCGACGATCACGCCCTGCAGCGCGAGGCTCACCGGCGAAATGGTCGCGAGCGTTGCTCCGGCGACGAATACCGCGCCGCACATCGCCGCGTACGATGACAGAACGACGAAGCCCACGATCATCAGAGTGCCGATCGCAGCAAGGACGCGCATGAGCATGAGGTGCCCGAAGCGATCCCCGAGGCGCCCCGCAACATTGGAGAAGAGAAGCATTCCGACCGCAAAAAAAGCAGGAATGAGGATGGTCTGATCGCGCGTGATGCCTTTGCTCTCGATGAGGAAGAGCGGAAGAAAGAGCACCACCGAGGCCTGGAAGTAACCGTAGGCGAAGGTGGCGAAGCACGAGGTCTTGATGCGGTAGAGCAGCGTCCACGCGGTCGTCGAGCTCTTGTTCTTGCTTCGCTCTTCGGGGGTCTGCGCCGAGTCCTTGTCGAGCTTGATCAGCACGAGGAGCCCGGCGAACGTGGAGACCAACCCCGAGGTCGCGAAGGCGACTTGCATCGACGCCACACCGACGATCACCTTGGCGGCGATCGGCCCGAGGATGTAGCCGATCGCCATTGCCATCGTGTAGAGGCTCATCACGAAGGCCTTGTTCGTCTTGTCGGCGCGCGTGAGGAGGATCGTCTCGCAGCTCACCCAGATCCCCACTGAGAACGCGCCGTCGAAGAAACGAGCCAGGGCAATTCCGGCGTAGGAATGGAAAAGCGGAAACGCAGTGACGCATACGGCGTACCCGAAGAGAGAGACGGCGAGCGTGCGCTTTGCCGTGAAGCGTCGGAGGATGGCGCCGATCGGGATCGAGAAGAGAATGATCCCCGAGGCGAACCACGCGGCGAGGGTCCCGATGTCCTGCTTGGTGAAGCCGCGCGCATCGAGGTGCAGCGCAGTCAGCGCAATCGAGACCCCGTAGCCGATGCCGAGCAGGAAGATCGCCCAGTAAACGAGCCAGATATTGCGATCGTGAATCCGGTCGGTCCAGCGGCGCATTTCGCGTCCACCGTACGCTATTTTTCGACCAAAACCTCTGTCCTCCGCCGGTGTCAGACAGGAATGCCTTTTCTCGCCTTCGCGCTACTCGTGGCCGGTTCAGTTGTTGCGGTCCCTGCGAAACCGCTGAGAGGCGGCTTCGAAAATCCGATGCCAGGGGGGCGTCTCGCGGGTTATTCGGGGGACACGGGGCTCGACGTTGGCGGAAGCCCGCGTCCCATTTTTGCCATCGCGGCGGGCACGCTCGACTACTCCGAGCCCGGCCATACCGTGTGGACCGGCCCGCGCGACACGGCGAACAGCGTCCGCTTCACCCTCGATCAGCCGATCGTCTACAAAGGTCGGCGCATTACACATGTATATTACACTCATCTTTCGAAGCTTCGTTACGTTCAATCCGAAGCCGCGGGCGTGGCAGACCCCACGCTGGGACGGCACATCGCGGCCGGCGAAGAGCTTGGTGTGTCTGGCACCGCCAACGGGAGCCCACACCTCCACATCGGCCTCCTCCTCGACGGGCACGTCTTGCAGGACAGCTGGGCCTACATTCTCACCGAGAGCCAGATCCGCGAGGTACTCGGGGGCTACAAAAGCGGGGAGCTCTTGTGAAAGAGCGCCCACCCGGTTAATAGCGAGGGATGAGCAGCCCGGTCGTCGGCATCATCATGGGAAGCGATTCCGACTACGATACGATGAAGCACGCCGCGGAGTTTCTCCGAGCGCGCGCCGTCCCCTACGAGATCAAGGTCGTCAGCGCCCATCGCACCCCCGAGCGCATGGTCGACTACGCGAAGAGAGCCGAGTCACGCGGCATCAAGGTGATCATCGCCGGCGCCGGCGGGGCCGCGCATCTACCGGGGATGGTTGCGTCGCTCACCACGCTGCCCGTGCTCGGCGTCCCGGTGAAATCGAAGGCTCTGCGCGGCATGGATAGCCTGCTCTCCATCGTGCAGATGCCTGCCGGCGTCCCGGTGGCAACGTTTGCCATCGGCGCGAGCGGGGCCACGAACGCGGCCGTCTTCGCCCTTCGCATTCTTGCGCTGGCGGATCCGCAGCTCGCCACGATGCTCCTCGCGTACCGCGACGAGAACGAGAAGAAGGCGCTCGACGGAAGTGCCGAGGTGGAGGCCGCCGACAGCGCGTCCTCGGCCAAGAAGAGCATGAACCCGGGCGCGAAATAGGCCGCACGATGTCTCTCACGCGGCACATTCTCCCGAAGGTCGAATAGGCCCCACTCAATGAGGCGCGTCGGCATTCTCGGCGGAGGGCAGCTCGGCACGATGCTCGCGGGCGCGGTCCACGACCTCGGCGCACACGTCGCGATCTACGAACCGGAGCCGATGGCCCCGGCGTGCGCCTGCTTCCGTGACGTGACCAACGCTGCGTGGACAGACGCAAAGGCGCTCGAAGCGTTCGTTGCGCGGTGCGACGTCGTCACCTACGAGCTCGAGCACATCGAGACGAGCGCGCTCCGAGCGTTGCCGCCCTCCACGCCTATTTTCCCGTCGCTCGACGTCCTCGAGGCAACGCAAGATCGAGCAAAAGAGAAGGAGTTTTTGCGCACGAGCGGGCTCCCGTTCGTCGACTTCGCTGTCGTGCGCGGCGGTGAAGAGCTCCTTCGCGCGGCGCCGGCGTTCGGCCTTCCCTTCATCCTGAAGACCGCGCGTGGCGGCTACGACGGCAAGGGACAGGCGCTCGTCAAGACGCAGGAGCAGGTCGCCGCCATCGCCGCGCGTCTCGGCCCGGGTCAGATGTGCGTGCTCGAAGAGGTAATCGATCTCGCCTTCGAGGCGAGCTGCATCGTGGGGCGGTCGAAAGCCGGAGAGGAGGTCGTTTTTCCGGTGTTCGAGAACGCGCACTCCGAGCATATTCTCGACCTAACGCTCGTGCCGGCGCGGGTCTCTGCCGAGCTTGCGCACACGCTCCAGACGGTGGCGCTCGACGCGGCGCGGGCCCTGTCGGTGACCGGGCTGCTCACCACCGAATTTTTCGTGGCGGCCGCGTCGGGTAGCGCAAAGCACGGCACGCGCACGAAGCCGGTCTTGCGCTCCCGCGGAATCCGAAGCGGCGATCTCGAAGTGTTCGTGAACGAGCTCGCGCCACGTCCGCACAACTCGGGTCACGTCACGCGCAGCGCGTGTCAGATCAGTCAGTTCGAGGTCCTGGCGCGGATTCTCCTCGACGTGCCCCTGGCCCCGCCGGTGCTCGTCAGCGACGGCTACTGGTGCATGGGAAATTTACTCGGTGACGTGTGGCTCGCGCAGAAGGCGGCGCGCGGTGAGTCACTGACGGGGGATCTCGATCTAGGAGCGCTCGCGCGAATGCCGGAGGTGCGAAGCGTGGTCCTTTATGGAAAACGTGATCCCCAATCGCGCCGAAAGATGGGCCATTTCGTGACCCATGCTGCCGACGCCGAGAGCGCGATGCATGCGGCGAAAGCCTTTCGCGAGGCGCTCGAGTCAGGAATTATTTCGGGGGCGCGGCGATCAGATTGAGGTTCAGCCCCGCGGGATATTCGGAGCTCGTCTTCACGCCGTAGCCGATGACCTGCACGCCTTTCTATCACGCTCAGTTGGGACGGCAGGGTGGAACGGGCCGGTCGCAGACGCGCGGCGACGTAGGCCGAGAGCCCACCGGTGCGGCATCCCCGCGAACGATCTCCGTTCCATTCCAGCGGAGCCAATCCCACCCGCTTCGGCGAAGGACGCGCACCTCCACGAGGCGACTCTCCCCGAGCGCGTGCGCCTCAAGCCGCTCGCGATCGATCCCTTTTTTTACGAGGAGCTCGAGCAGGGCGAGTGCGCGCGCGTCTTGGCCGAGAACCGCTGCGCGATCGATTGCCGGATCTTCGAGGAGCGTCGTGGCGACGGTATCGAGCGCGTTCATCCCCGCAGGCGAAGGCTGGCCCGTCGCCCCGAGCTCGATCACCGGGAGCGGCCCAATCGATTCGTAAGGCAAAACCAAGCGGATTTCGGGGCAACCGTCATCGTCCGCGATGCCATTGTAATTCTCGGGCTCGTTGGGACACGCGTCGCACGCGTCGAGGATCTGATCGTGGTCCGCATCGCGGTCGCCGCAGAGCGGCAGAGACTCCACGTGGTGCTGCGCCGCGGAAGGAGCGACCGCTGGCGGGATGGCGCTTCCGCAGGCGAGCAGCAAACTGACGATGAGCCTCTTCAGAGCGTTTCGCGGCCTACGATGCGATTTCGTCCGGTCTTCTTCGCTACGTAGAGACGTGCGTCGGCGATTCCGAAGAGCGCGTCTTTGTCGCGCCGCTCACCGCAGCACTTGAGAGAGGCGACCCCGCCGCTCATCGTGATCGGGATGGACGCAGGCCCGAACGGGACCGGCGACTGCGACACCATGTGCCGGAGGCGGTCGGCGAGCACGAAGGCTCCGTCGGCATGGATGTTCCGCAAGAGGACCACGAACTCTTCGCCGCCGTAGCGCGCAAGGACGTCCTCCGCGCGGAGCTCGCGCCCAATCATGTCGCCCAAACCCTTGAGCACCGCATCCCCGGCAAGATGTCCGTGAGTGTCGTTCACCTTTTTGAAGTGATCGACGTCGACGAGGACCAAGGAGAGCTCGGTGCCGTGACGCAAGGCAAACCCGAGCTCGGATTCGATGCGATCGTCGAGGTACTTGCGGTTGTAGAGGCCGGTGAGGCCATCGTAGAGCGCCGCCTCGTAGATCTTCTTGAGGGCGAGCTCCTCGTTTTCGTCCACGTACGAGAAGCGAAGGACCGTGGTCGGTCCGAGGCGTATGCGATCGCCGTCCCGCAGGATCACGGTTTCGGTGGCGCGCGTATCGTTCACGAAGCTGCCATTGGTGGACCCTGCGTCGCGGTAGGTGCTCTCGCCGCCAAGGTGAAAGAAGTGACCATGGAGCGACGAGATGCTGATCTCGTCGAACTTGAACTTGCACGTTTCTCCGCGGCCAACGGACGTCACCTCACGGTGGGGGATGGAGAGCACGCGACCGAGATCGCTGCCGACGAGTACGGTGAGCACGGGCCTGGCGCGGACACCGGGAGCGAGCACCTCTGCCACGAGCGTCGTGATCACGGCGCCCATCGTCCGATGGTCTTTCTCCGACACCCCCATTACCAGCGAATGCTACCATGAACGTCGAATGACCACCTCGGCGAGAACGCGCGTGAGCCCGACGGTCGTCGCCATGATCCTCGGCGTCCTCGCGCTCGGTGCCCTTTACATGCGCGGGCGTCCTGCGCTCGCGACCCGCGCCACGGAGCCCATCGCCGTCGAGCCACCTCCGCGTACGGCGCCGCCCCCCGTCGAGCAAGCCGCCCCGCAAGTCGAGAAAATCGAGGTTCGTCCGGATCGCGCCGAGCACGATCGGCGGGTGACCGAGGCCATGCGCACCGTCGACATCACCACCTACGGAGCGGTGTGGTGCCCCTCGTGCAAGGCGGCGCACAAGTGGCTCGATGCCCAGGGAATCGCCTACGTCGACAAAGACATCGAGAAGAGCCCCGCCGACAACAAGGCCATGCGCGCGCTCAACCCGGTCGGTACGATCCCCACGATCGACATCGAAGGTCAGATCTTGGTGGGATTCGACGCGCGCGCGATCGAGCGTGCGATCCGCCGCGCCGCTGAAAAACGCGTCCCGTGAAATGGCTCCTCGCCGCGTTCGTCGGTATGACCATCTGCATCGTGTGCGACCACCTCCACGCAACGTACGGCGTCCTGTCCTACCCCTTCCCCGTTCTCTGGGCGCAGCCCTGGTGGGTGCCGCTTCTCTTCTTCACGGCAAGTCTTTCTTCGCTGAGCGGCGCCGGTGTCGTACGACGCGCGCTCGGCGGTGAGAGCGTCGATGCCTCTCCGAGGCAGCTCGCGGGTTCGACAATCGCCTTCGTGACCGCGTACCTCTTCACCGCGTTTGCTCATTCCCAGCCGAACGTCGTCCTCGCCGTGCTCGTAGGGTGGTGGCTCGCGCGCGTTGTGTCGGGTGCGGCTACGTGGCTCGTCGCCTTCTCGCTGGTCACCGGCATCCTCGGCACGTGCTTCGAGGCGACGCTCTCGAGCGTCGGAGGATTTTACTACCATCACCCGGATTTCATGGGCGTTCCGCGGTGGCTTCCCGGGATCTACTTGCACGCCGCGCTGCTCGCCGCGCCCCTACACCAAGTGATAGCCGTCAGAACGTCACTACCGTCCGGATCGCTTCTCCCTCGTGCATCAAGTCGAACGCGCGGTTGATGTCGGCGAGCGGGAGTGTGTGGGTGATGAGATCGTCGATGTTGATTTTCCCCTCCATGTACCAGTCGACGATCTTCGGGACGTCGGTACGCCCCTTGGCTCCGCCGAAGGCCGTACCCTTCCATACTCGCCCGGTGACGAGCTGGAAGGGACGCGTCGAAATCTCCTGACCTGCGCCGGCGACGCCGACAATCACGCTCGTGCCCCAGCCCTTGTGACAGCACTCGAGTGCCTGACGCATCGTGTTCACATTGCCAATGCACTCGAAGCTGTAGTCCGCACCGCCCTTCGTGAGGTCGACGAGGTACGGCACGAGATCGCCCTTGATTTCACGAGGGTTGACGAAATGAGTGATGCCGAATTTTTCGGCGATCGCCCGCCGCGCTGGGTTCGTGTCGACGCCGACGATGAGATCGGCGCCCACCAGCCTTGCTGCTTGGACGACGTTCAGCCCGATGCCGCCGAGGCCGAACACGACCACGTTGTCGCCGGGGCGAACCTTGGCGGTGTTGATGACGGCGCCGACACCCGTGGTGACGCCGCAGCCGATGTAGCAAGCCTTGTCGAAGGGAGCGTCCTGCCGAATCTTGGCGAGCGCGATCTCCGGCACCACGGTGTACTCGGCGAAGGTCGACGTCCCCATGTAATGGAAGATTTCTTTTCCCAGAGAGAAGCGGGTGGTCCCGTCGGGAAGCTGCCCCTTGCCTTGGGTCACGCGGATCGCTTGGCAGAGATTCGTCTTCCCGCTCACGCAGTAGCTGCACTCGCGGCACTCGGGCGTGTAGAGAGGAATGACGTGGTCCCCCTTTTTGAGCGAGCGCACGCCCGGCCCGACGTCGACGATCACCCCTGCCCCCTCGTGCCCCAAGATACAGGGAAAAATCCCTTCGGGATCGGTCCCCGAGCGCGTGAATTCGTCGGTGTGACAGACGCCCGTCGCCTTGATCTGAACGAGGCACTCTCCCGCCTTCGGACCCGCGAGCTCCACGGTCTCCACGCTGAGAGGCTTCCGTGCTTCCCACGCCACTGCCGCTTTCACCTGCATCCACCGATAATAGGTAATCGACGAAGGGCTATCAAACGAAGAACCAACGAAGAACCAATGTAGAATGAGGCCCGTGCCTGAGACAACGCTACCTCCACGGAAGCTCGAGTCCGTTCTCGCGTCGGTTTCGATCTTCGAGCCTTTGCGTGCCGACGAGATCGGGCGGGTCGCGCGCCGCTTCGAAATCGCGACGCTCGTCCCGGGAGCCACGCGCACCTTCGAAGCGGGCGCGGAGTCGGCGCTGCTGATCGTGGTGGAGGGACGCGCGGAGATCCGGGTCCACGGCGGGTCAGGGGTTCTGAGCTCGACGCTCGAGCCGGGCGATCGTTTCGGAGAGATGGCGCTCCTCACCGGGCATACGCGGACGTGCCAGTTGGAGTCGTCCGCCGGAGCGGTGATCGCGAGCATCACGCGTCCCGTGCTCGACGCGCTTCTCCTCGAATTTCCGGCAATGGCGCTCCCCCTCGCGCGCGAGCTCGCCTCCGAGCTCCACGCCAAGAACGACATCGTGCGCCAGCTCCTCGAGCTCCACGCCGAGTCACTTCCCGCAGAGGAGCTGAAGGCGGCGGTCGACGAACGGCGCCGCACCCTCGCTCAGCACGGGGCGCGCGTCGCTCGCATTTCGCCGGGAGCGCTTTTTCGCCGGCTCATCGTGCAAGAAGGCGCGGAGCCTCCGTTTTGGATCCTCACCGGCTTCATCGCCTCTCTCGGCATCGCGCGTCTCGTCGTCGCTCTCATCTTCAAGTACCACCTCGAAAAACAGCTCTTCGCGCTCGTTCCCGGCAAAGATCCGAACCCGATGCACGTGCATCACTTCAACTACGGGATGCTCCTCATCGGTGCGTCGGGGCTGGCGGCGCTTTTCCCATTCGGTCGCCGCGCGCTCAGGTTCCTCGCGTTCGGTTTCGGCTTTGGCTGCGGCCTGGTGTTCGATGAGTTCGCGTTGATCTGGAATTTGAACCCCGAGTACGCGCAGAGCTTGAGTCTCGTCGCCGCGGGTTTGATGGCCGCCGTGCTCGTTCAGCTCACGTATTTCAGGCGCTTTTGGGCTGCGCTAGCTCGCCGCGGGTGGTTCGCGATCCGAGGGGCGAAATGACGGACGCGGTCGCGCAGCTCAAGAAAGTCGACTACCTGTCGGCGCTAGACGACGGCACACTCACCGAAATTGCGGGAAGCGCGCAGCGTCGTCGTTACCTCGATCGTGAGGTCATCGTCAGCGAGCTCGAGTCGGGCAGCGACGTGTTCGTCATCACCAAGGGCGAAGCAGAGGTCTCCGTCGACGGTCGCGTTGGGGAGCGAAAGCACCTCGGCAAGCTCGGCCCGGGAAGCGCCTTCGGCGAGATGTCTTCCCTCACCGGTGAGCTCCGCTCCGCCACGGTAACGGCTCTCGGGGAGGTAGAAGTGCTCATTATTTCCGATGCGGATTTCGACCACTTTCGCGAGCGGCGTCCAGAGATTGCTCTCGCCCTCGTCCGCATTCTCGCGGCGCGCCTCGCAGAAGCAGAGAAGGCCATCGACGGCCTGTTCTCACCCGCGGCGGTCGCTGAGGAAAAGAGCGTGGAGAAGGCGGTCGGAACGGAAGCAAAGGGTCGGCGAGGCTCCATCGGTCGCGTCTGGCGTGAGCTCGTCGTTGGGCGGCAGCGTGACCTCACGTTCCTCACTCTCGTCGCCTTCGTCGGCGCCATCATGGCCGTGCGCATCGGCGTTTACGCTTCGTTTCGCTTCGATTTCGCTCCGCGATTGGTGCTCCGCACGGCGTACATGACCGGCTTCGCGCTGCTCATCGGCTCCGCGTGCGCCTCCCTCTTGACCTTCCGCCCTGGGTGGCGACGAGCGATCGCCGTCGCCTACGGAGTCGGCGTCGCCCTCATCTTCAACGAGCTCGGGGTCACACTCGCGTTCGATATTTTCTACAAGGACATCCACACGGCCGACCCGAACGTCCCCTTCGACATCGAACGACTCTACCGCCGGACCGAGCCGCTCCGAGCGATCGGCATCGGGCTCGTGGTCCTCATCCAGGCCGCGTACCTGCGCAGGTTCTACGCGCGCGCGGCGTTCGTGCTCATGACGCGGCTGCGGCGCTTTTCCTCGAAGCGCTCGCCCGGCGCCTGAGAGCGCTCGAGCCGACGGTCCTGGCAAACATAGCGAGCCGACGCGGCCCCGTGGTGAGCGCGATCTTCGCAGCGCGAGGAAGCGCCTTCACGGCGAGCTCGAGCCGCAAGGCGTCTCCCTGAGTCTTGCACTTCGCTTTTGCGCAGAGAGCAAGCGGCCCGCGCCCACGTGTGTACCGAGCGCCGCGACCGCTGTCATGGGCGGCCAGACGCGCTTTCACGTCGCGCGCGACGCCGGTGTAAAGGCTCCCGTCTCTGCAGCGAGCAATGTAAACGAACCAGGCGTCGGACATCGCGCGACTAGAGGAGATCCAAAAACGCGAGGAGCGCCGTGCGATCGCGCGCGCTCAGCGGTGCGCCCTCTTTGGCGACGTGGAAGAACGCGCCTCCCACGACGCGCGCTTGCTCCAGCACGGCGGCGAGCTCCGGCGCGCTTCCGTTCGTGAAATAGGGATGCTTCTTGTAGAGGCGACGGAGAGACGGGACGCGCGCGCCGTCTTCATGGACGTACGGCACGACCCCTGTCTTCTCGTAGCCGGCGCGGCCCCACACGATCGCCCCTTCGGGCGCGAAGACCAGGTGCTCCCACGATGCGAAAGGAATCTTGCTCGCCGCGTCATCGCTCGCGAGGCGCGCAGCGTGACAGCCCTCGCAGCGATCGCGAAACACCTCGGCGCCCGCGCGCTCGTCATCGGAAAAATGGGTGCGGCCGATCACCGCGGGGTTCGGTCGGTGGGAGAAGACCATGAAGAACGCCATGAGTGAGGTGCGCAGCTCTTCGGGCGAAAGCGTATCCGCGTCTACCCCGAGGGCACGAAGCCAGGGAAATTCTCGAGTGGCAACAGTGAATGCGGGATCGCTGTCGGTGCCCGCACCGGCGACGCGAAACTCGTTCTGAGAGACGCTCGCGAGGTCCGGATCGAGGGCGCGCGAGAAGTGCGGTCGGTTGTTGAAGAGTCCGAGGAGTGGCTTGGTGGTGGCGTGCACGTCCCCGCGGCCGGTGTGGTGGGTGCGTCCATCGACGTACCCTTCGAAGTGGCAAGTCTCGCACGTGAAGCGGCTGAGGGAACCTTCGGAGCGATTCTTCGGCGCCATGAGGGACGTAAAAAAGAGCGCCTCTCCGACCCGGGTGTTGACGGCGCGAGAAGGCTCCCACGGTTTCATCTCGACGGGCACGATGGTGGTCGCAAGCTCGTGATCGGCGAGCACCCACGCGTCGAGAAGCGGGTTGGCCATCGCCCGCGCGCCGCCCGCGAGGATAGTCATGGCTCCCGTGCCTGGCGGAAGGAGGAACGTCTCGATAGCCGGTGCGTCGCCGAACGCGCCCTCATCGCGCCAGCTGAGACGCGCGAGGTGGTCGCCGCCGTATCCGGTGACGGTGACCACCGCGGATTTGCCGTCGACGGCGTCGAGGCTGATGGCCTTCGGGGTGATCACGCCCGCGCGCGATACGTTCACCGAAGCAAGGCGCGTCGCTTCACCGGTCACGCGGTAAAGAAATACGAACGAGTCGATCCACCCGAAGAAACCGCCGGTTCGGTCGAGCACGTGATCTTCCGCTCCGCCCGCGGCGACATACAGACCGTCGGTCGACTCGCGCGCATCGAAGCTCCAGATTGGTCCGTCGTGGCGGATCTTCACGGGCTCGGCAGCATCGGGAAAGCCTTCGCTGTCGACGCGGAAGATGCAGAGCGTGTGATCGAGCAGCGCGTCTACGACGAGATGCTTCGCCGTGCGAAGGAGACGAAACGGGCCATGGCCGACGAAGGTCTCGCGCCTCGGCGCCTGTGGTAGCTCCGGACGAAACGAGATGAGCCGGCCGTCGTGCTCATCGAGAGCGTAGAGGAGACCCTCCGGCCCGAGAGCAACGTCACGAATCCCGTGCGCGCCGATCTCGATCTCTCCCGCCGGCACGAGATCGCCCTGCACCACGCGGTACCGCGCGATGCGCGATGAGAGCTCGCCCGAGACGTAGACCACGTCGCCCGAAGCGCTCACCGCGAGACCCGTCGGCGAGCGCGGCGCGGGGAGGCGTTTCACCTCGTGAAGGCTCGCATCGAGGACGACCAGCGCCGCACGGCCTCGCAACAAACCGAGCGTACGATCCGATCGGGGGAGTGCGACGATGCGGATCGGATCGGGCCCGAGCGACCCTTCTGAGCTAGGAATCCGCTCGAAATCAGCCGTCTTGCGGCGCGCGCCCTCGAACTCCCGCAGCGCACTGAGAGGGTCCGGGGCAGCCGCGGCGTCCACCGCTTGCGCGACCGAAACCGGCGGACTCTGACACCCCGCGACGAGGACTAGTGCTGCAACCAACCCCACCCACCGAGAGGGGCACGGGGAGCCTCGGCTTACCAACCGCCCTTGGCGGGTGCCGGCTTCGCGGGGGGCGCTGCCGCTGCGCTCGGAGCGGCGGTGGCTGCGGACTTGTCGGGAGACGCGGTGTCTTTGTCCGGGCAACCGAGGAGCATGGCTGCGCTGATGACGCAGAACGAGAGGAGCACCGGAGCGCGAGCAGAGATCTTCATGGTCTCGATGGGACCACAAGCACCCGGATTGCGCCTCATTTTTTTCGCAGACTGATGGTCGCCTTCTCTTGGTTCATCTCCACGATCTGCAGGTTGTTCACGAGAGGGCCCACTTTGGGCGTTTCTGTCGGCGCCTGGCCCGCAGCGATGGCGCGAAGGAAGTACGGCGGAAGATTTCGGAAGAGAAGACGCGCTGTGACGCTCGCGTCTCCGCCATTCTTCGGGAGCGGAACGGAGTAGCGGAAGGTGCGGCTCTGACCGGCGACGATCTGACCGAGGGCCTGGTTGTCGCTCGGACGCACCCGCGCTACGGCGCCGCCTGCGATCGGTTGGAGGACCGACTCCTTCGCCTTGTCGGCTTGCGCGAGCTTCACTTCGCCGAACTCGTCGAGCACCTTGGTGCCGTTCGGCTCGCGCTGTGCCTCGATGTGCTCGACGAGCTTGGTCTGAAAGTTCACGAGCTGGGGATCGGACGTGGAGCACTTTTGAAGGTGTTTTTTCAGGGGATCGAAGGGGTCGTTCATCGTCGATGCGTCGCACAGATCGTCGGAGCTCGAGCCGAGCACGCCCGACGTGAAAAGCACCTCGCCATCGCTTGCCGCCACCTTCACCTCGAGCCACATCTGCCGCGCGAACGCGAAACCGCTCGGGAGGTTGTGGCCCGCACCGGTGTTGGTGACCGAGATGGCGAAGGAGAACGTGCCGGCGGCGAATGTCGGCTCCGGGTCTACGTGGATGGTCGCGGCTCGCTTGAGCAATGCAGCACGCGCGCCTTTTTGCGGATCGCTCTTGGTCACCGTATCGAGCGGATAGTCGACGCCGACGAACGAGTGATCGTGCACCTGGCGCGGCGGCGCGTCGTAGTCCTGCTCGAACGGTACGGACGCCCCTTCTGCAACCCGCGTCGCTGCCATCACCGGCATGTGGCACGAAACGCAGCTGAATTTCCCACCCGCTGCGACGTAGCGTTCGAACTCGTCGTTCGTCTGCTGCAAGATGAGGTCTTCACCCTTGATGATCTTGCCGTCGGCGTTGAGGTCGAGGTTGACGTTGTGACAGTTTTTGCACAGCGTCTCCGGATTGAGGAAGAGGCTGGTCTGGATGCTCTTGTGATACCCGTTGCCGACGGGGTCTTCGATGGGGCCAAAGTAGGTGCGCCCCGGCTTGAGATCGGCCTGCATCTTCGACGCGAGACCGCCGCCGCCAGAGAACGGTGTGCCGTCGTACTGGTGACAGCTCGTACAGCCGACGCCCTCCGGCTTGCGATCGTTGTCGAGCGGCAAGCTCGCCACCGTCGAGAGCGTGGCCGACACCGGCCCGTGACAATTGATGCAAATTCTAAGGGGATCCGGCGACGGTTGACCGAGGAGAGACGTTTTGATGTCCTGGTTATTCTGGGCGATCGTGAGCGGGCTGGTGAGCGCGTGGGCGTGCATCGAGCCGGTCCACTGGTCGTAGATCGCCTTGTGGCAGGCCGCGCAGTCCTCGGGAGGAGCGAAGCCGCTGAGCGGGCCGGTGCTGAGGGTTCCTGCTGGTAGCGCCTTCAAGTGACCGTCGAACGCGCCGACGAGGTGTACCCCGAGGAGCACGATGAAGAGGAGCGTGAGAGGTACGTGAATGCGCCGCCATCCCTGGAGGAGACGCACGTAGCGCTCTTGGAGCACCACCCGACGAAGCGCGCGGTTCCGGCTCGCCGCGAGCTGTTGGATCTGCTCGATGTCCGCGCGATCGGATGCGGGCAGCGACGCGGCCGCGTGATGGAGAGCACCGAGATCCTCGGCCCGCGCGACGACGAGATCCTTCGCTCCGTGAAACTGCGCCGATTTGCCGGCGGCGATTTTCTCGACCTCCGTCAGCTGCTCCTGGGCCCGCTTGAGCGTTCCCATGCGGGAGTAATTTCCGATCTTCGGCGCAGCCACCGGAGGCACGAAGCGGTACGCGAAGCGCCATAAGATGCCGGTCAAGGCGAGCAGCGCGAAGACGAAATAGAGCATTTTTCCGCTGGAAAACGGGCTTCCACTGAAGAGACCGAAGCCGCCGTGGAAGGTCGCCGCGATCATCGCGACGAGCCCGAGGTACACGTGCACCCAGAGCCACGTCATCATCGTCGCCTTGCCGAACGGCATCTTCTCTTGGAGCGTTCGCTTTCGCGCGGAGTAGAGGAACGTGAGAAGCGCGAAGAGAATGGCCAGCGCGCCGAGGAAGATCCCGAAGCCCGTGTAGCCGCGGAGATTGTTGCCCCCCGCTGCAGGATCGACGTCGACCAGCTGGAGAACGACCACGAGCGCGATCGCGCTGAGGACACCGGCGACGAGGAGCGCCATGAGCAGCCACGGCCACTGGTGCTCGAGGAGCTTGGTCTTGCGGTGGATGGGAAGGCGAGTCACGGCCGGGCCTCTAGTGCTTCTTCATCTCGTGGAGGCCGAGCGCGGCCGCCGGATCGATACGAAAGGCGGCGCCGACGGGACAGGCTGTGACGCACGCGTAGTCGTCGAAGCCCGCGCACAGATCGCATTTCACCGCTTTGCGCTGCACCTTCGGCGACAGCTCGGCGAGCGCGCGATCCCGGGCGGCGGCACCACCGAGAAAATCCATGAGGTTGAAGAGGAAGCTCCGCTTTGGCGGCTCAACGGCGTGCATGCTGATGTTGCCGTACGGACATCGCTCGGCGCAGGCCCCGCAGCCGATGCAGTTGTCCTCCACGATCGTGATCTCTCCACTCGGCAAACGGATGATCCCGTTCACGCTGCACAGCAGGCACACAGGATCGTCGCAGTGACGACAGGCCGTCGGGAACATGAGGTTCTCGACCTGCAGCCCGCGGAGCTGAAGGCGACTGTACTTGTGTCTCCGCGCGCAGGCATCGACGCAGTTGTTGCAGAAGGTGCACTGGGTCTGATCGATCACCAAGACCTCGTGTCCCTTGGCGAGACCGGCGTCGACGAGCACGTCTTCGGAGAAGGCTTGGATCGTATTTGCCTGCCTTTTCCCGGGTGGCGGAAGGCCAAAGGCCGGAGAGCGCGCCGTGCGTTCCACCTCGAGTGCGCCGCTCATGAGGGCGCGGTGGGCGTCGGGATAGTGCTGGAGAACTTCGTGCATCGCTTTGCCGGAGACGCGGATGACCTCGGCGCGGCTGCTAGCCTGCACGCTGAAAAAATTTTGCCGCTCCCCCATGAGGAGCGCGAGCGCACCGAAGAGATCACCCTCGCGGAAGTAAACGAGCACGCGCTCCCCTCCCCCTTCGAGCGCTCGACTGACCTTCAAGAAGCCGCTCCGCACGAGGTAGACGTCCTTCGGCATCTGCCCCTCCTTGCAGACGAACTCGCCGGCCTTGAGGAGCTTCAACTCCGCGTCGGCGAGAAGCTCTTCGATCGCCGGCTCGGGAAACCCGCCGAGCGCGGTGGGCTTCTTGGCGTACGTCCACAGAGCACGACGGCGGTACAGCTCGTCCATCGTGGCCGCGAACTCCGGCGACTGCGCGAGCACGCGGTTGACGGCGGCTTTTGGGAACTCGATGACCACCGACGGCAGCGTGGCGGTGACCGTGAAGGGCTCGGGCTGATCCGCCATGATCGCCATCTCCCCGAAAAAAGAGCCGGGGCCGAGCACGAGGATGCGGATCGGCATCGCACCGGGGACCATAGCCGTCTGCTCGAGCGCGCCGTGGAGGACCACGTAGAGGCGCTCGTGAAACTCTCCCTCGAGGCACAGGACTTCGCCGGGAAAGAGCTGGCGGAGGGTGACCTTGAGGAGCAGCCGGCGCACGTCGACCGTAGAAACGCCGCTGAAAAGAGGCAACTCGGTGAGCTGCTTGGCAAGACCATCGAGCGTCCACGGCGACGGCATCACCTGCCGTCCCACCTGAATGAGAAGCAGATGATCGGGGACGACGTCCTCCACCTTCATCTTGTTGAAGAGGACCATGTCTGCGCGGCTCAAGTCCGCGGGGCACGCCGGGACACACTGCCGACACTGGGTGCACGCGGTCACGAAGGACACCACGTTCGGGCTGGTGAGGAACGACTGGTGCACCGCCGCGTTGAGCTCGGCGATCGATACCGTCTTCGCCTCCGGAAGCGGACAGGCGAGCATGCAGTCGTTGCAGCCGATGCAGGCCATCACCTCCGCTTCTACTTTTTCCGTCAGAGGCGACTTCTCTTCGTTCACTGCTCCTCCTCGAAGATCATCATCACGTGCCGCCCCATGGCGATCGTGTCCCCCGTGACGAGGCGAGCCGGTTGATGGAGCGCCTGCCCCTGACGCCAGCTCCCGAGCTGCGAGCCTAGATCGCGAACGTAGTAACCATCGGCTCGTCTGTAGATTTCCACGTGCTGCGGCGCGATCATCGGGTCTGCGAGGAGCACGTGGCAAGCCCCGGGCTGCGCGCCGACGATCGAAATTTCGCCGAGCTCGAAGGCGCGACCCTGCGCCGAGCCACTTCGCACGACCACCCGCGCGCGTTTCGGCGGACGAACGGACACGGCGCGCGGCTCACCGGGCGAAGAGAGCGACGCCGGCGAGTGAATGGACCCGATGCGAACCGGGTGGTTCGAGAACGCGAGCACCGCTCCCCCAAGCTCGATTACGTCGCCGTCGGAGATCGCGACCTCTTGCCCATGGCCGAGGCGCGTCCCGTTTTTCTTGGTGCCCGATGCGCTCTGCAGGTCGGCGTTCCACCACTGCCCATTCACTTCACGGAGAGACGCGTGGCGCGCGGCAACTGAGTAGTCGTCGAGACGAATCGTGGCCTGTTGATCGCGACCGATGATCACCGGCGACTGCGCGAGAGCGAAGTGAAGACCGAGCGATTGACCAACGCGCACTTCCAGGTGAGGCCGTCGGGCGCCTTCCTCCTCGCTGATCGGAGCTTGGGTGATCTGCGCCGCCCCTTCGATGCGGAAGACGAAGTCGGTGCTGCCGAGGCGGATCTTGTCGCCCGGACGAAGCTTGAACGGCACGTTCACGGCAACGCCGTTCACCCACGTGCCGATGCGGCTGCCGAGATCGCGCACGTAGTGATCTTTGCCGTGACGCGAGATCTGGGCGTGCACGTGGCCCACGTTCGGATCCTGGATGGTGATGCTCGCGCCGGGATCGCGCCCGATGGTTACCTCGACCGCACTGAGCTCCCAGCGATGCCCCTGCGACTCGAGGTACGCGGGCGCCATGCCCCCACCGGGAGAGACGGCTATTTGCATCCCACGAGCGTCGGCAACGGCCGCGGACACCGCCGTTCCCGAGCGTCCACGCTGCGGCGCGGCTCCCATCGTGGCCGCCATGGCTGCGAGCGCTGCGGGATCCATCGAGGGAACGAGCTGGGTCCCCTTCATCTTTGCGAGCGCGGGCAGCGCGGGATGCCCGGCGGGGGGAAGCACGGCCGAGGCGATCCCGATCTGCGGGAGCGGAGGCATTGCCGCCATGTTGAGGACGTGGGTTCCTTTCATGATCCCGACCGCCTGGATCCCTACGGTTCCGCGCCCCTGCTTCGGCTTCTCGGTGAGAACGTTCGTCTGCATCCAACCGTTCAGATCGAAGGTGGGGTCGAGGAGCGACGTGCGGACGTCTTTGATGTCCACGGCGTCGTCGATCAGGCGCTTGAAGAGCCGGCCGCGCTGACGAACCCGCTCTTCGCGCTCTCCGAGCATGAGGGCGCCAACGAGCTTTCCTTCTTTGATGAGGAGCTTGCGGTAAGAGATTCTCCCTGTATTTTTAGGGTAATCGATGAGCTCCTCGACCGTCGGACCCGGGCGCATCCCGCCGAGGCTGCAGAAATCGAGGTCGAAGAGGCGGGTGGCAAAGTAGTGCACGCCCGGCGCGAACGCGTCGACGCCGCCGGTCATCGATGCGGCGGCAACGCGGCCCTGGAGACGCGCAGGCTCCCAGAGCTGAAAGACCTTTCCGTTGAGCTCGGCGACGTCCCCCGCAGCGAAGATATTTTTCACCGAGGTGCGCATCGCCTTGTCGATGATCACGCCGGAGGTCGTGCCGAGCTGGAGGCCACCCTGGAGAAACTCCGTGTTGCAGATGACGCCTATGGCGCACCCGACGAGCTCACACGCGATCGTCTCGCCCTGCGTGGTCTGCACGGCGGCGACGCGACCATCGCGGCCTGGCATTGCGGCGCGAAGCTCCGTTCCCACCCGGACCTCGACCCCGGCGTGGCGAAGGCGCGCGAGCAAGAGATCGCTCGCCACTTCATCCATCGCACCCGGCAAGAACCGCTGATCGCGCATGATGATCGTGCAGTGCACGCCGCGGGTGTGAAGACCGTGTGCCCACTCAAGACCGAGAGGACCTCCGCCGATCACCGTCGCGTGACGAAGACCGTGCAGCCTGATGAGGTCGAGCACGCTACGAACGTCCTGCAGCGTCCGCATCGTCATGATGCCGGGTAGGAAGCACCCTTCGAACGTCGGTGGACGCGCGCGGGAGCCGGCGGCGATCAAGAGTGCGTCGTAAGGCTCGGCGCGGCCACCGCTCGCGAGCCACAGCTCGGACTTGGCCGTGTCGACATGAGCCACGCGCGCGAGGACGCGGTTGACCTGTGTGTCATTGTAAAAGGAGGCCGGAACCGCCCAAATCTGTTCTTCGCGTAGCTCCCCGAGGAGGTAGTTCGTAAGCGCGGCGCGAAAGTACGCGGGGTTCGGATCGTCCGAGTAGATGGCGATCAACGCGTCGGCGTCTGCCTTTCGTACGTACTGCGCCGCAGTAGTACCGGCGGCACCATCGCCGATGATCAGATACCGTTTCCGCGACATCGACCCTGGAGTCTACGCGGTCTAGTCGACTTTCGACAGGCTGTGGCGCGGGACGGATGGTGTCAGTTCGCGGGCCCAATAGGAGATGGCCGCTAGGCCCCCGGCGATCGCCGTGACGATGAGCGCGACCTCGAGAAAAGGGCCGTGCATGAGCGCGATGGCGACGCTCGCGAACTGGAACGCGGTCGCGATTTTTCCGGGCACGTTGGCCTTCGCTTCGCTGGCGCGGGCGCGGCGCGCAGCACGGCTCACGGCAAACCAGATCACGAGAGGAAGCTCTCCGATCTCGCGCACCGACAGGAGCACGACGCCCAAGAGTGAGAGCCACCCGTGCGCGAAGAGGGTGAAGACCACCGAGGTGACGAAGATCTTGTCGGTGATCGGATCGAGCGCGGCGCCCGTCGGCGTGGCTTGCCCGAACTTGCGAGCGAACCAGCCGTCGAGAACGTCCGATACGCCGGCAAGGACGAGAACGACGAGCGCCCACGAGGGCCGGGCGACCGCGAAGGGAAATGCGACGGCGAGCGGCACCCGCAGAAGGCTGAGCAGCCCCGGAACGAGCAAGGCGTCTTTAGCGCGGTAGTGCCCCATTTGGTGGGAACCTAAGTCGACCTTGGGGCCCCGTGAAGAGGGCCCTCCTCTCCGCGTTTGCTTCAGCTGAACTTTGCGAATTCGCCGCCGCCGAATCGGCGTAGCCTGCGCGCATGCAAAGATGGACCTTCTGCGCAGGACTGGCGCTGGTACTTTTCTCTTCCTCGCCCGCGCGCGCGCAGGGCGGCGGCGACGTGAGCATACCGTTCACGGCGTCGAAGCTGCCGAACGGGATGACCGTCATCTTTCACGAGGAGCACACCACGCCCATCGTGGTGGTCAACGTGACCTACCGCGTGGGCTCACGCTTCGAGACGACGCAGCGCACTGGGTTCGCGCACCTCTTCGAGCACCTGATGTTCATGGGAACGCGCCGCGCTCCCACGAAAATGTTCGATGCCTGGATGGAAGCCGCGGGGGGCTGGAACAACGCGTGGACCAGCGAGGATCGCACCGACTACTACGACGTCGCGCCGCCCACCGCGCTTGGGCTCCTCTTGTGGCTCGAGGCCGATCGCCTGCGCGATCTCGGCCCGCTCATGACGCTCGACAAGTTGAACGCCCAGCGCGACGTCGTGCGAAACGAGCGCCGCCAATCCACGGAGAATCAGCCGTACGGGAAGGTCGAGCTCCGCCTCCCTGAGCTGCTCTATCCCGTGACGCACCCGTACCACCACCCGGTGATCGGCTCGCACGAGGATCTCGAGGCGGCGAACGTCGAGGACGTGAAACAATTCTTTCAGAGCTGGTACGACCCGGCCAATGCGTCGCTCGTCGTTGCCGGCGATTTCGACGCCGCGGCAGCCAAGAAAGCGGTCGATGCATCCTTCGCCTCCATTCCGACCCACGGCGCTCCGAAGGACCCGGGAGCCGTTGGCTTCGATCCGACAGGCGCGACGACGACCATGACCGCCGTGGTGCGCGAGACCATCGAGGACAACGTGGAGCTCTCGAAGGTAGTGATGGCGTGGCAGTCGCCGAAACATTTTGCGCCCGGTGACGCGGAGCTAGACCTCCTGTCGTCGGCGCTGGTCAACGGGAAGGCCAGCCGGCTCTACCAGTCTCTCGTCTACGAGCAGAAGCTCGCGCAAGAAGTGGAGACAAGCCAGCAGTCAGGCACGATCGGCTCGCGTTTCGTCATTGGGGTCATTGCCCGACCGGGAGTTCCGCTCGCCAAGCTCGAGGCCGCCATCGACGCGGAGCTCGCCAAGGTGCGGACGAAGCCGCTGGCCTCCGAAGAGCTGACCCGCGCGAAGAACGTGATCGAGTCCGGCTTCGTGCGAAGGCTGGAGAGCGTGCGCGAGCGGGCGTCGCTCCTCAATATGTACCAGGCCGAGCTCGGGGACCCGGGCTACGCGCAGCGCGACCTCGATCGCTACCGGCAGGCAACGAGCGAAGGCATCCGTGCCATCGCGGCCAAGGTCCTCGATCCAAATGCACGGGTGATCATTCGCGTCGTTCCCAAGGTCGTTGCAAAGACCGACTCGAAGAAAGTGGGGGCGAAGTGATGCTCTTCAAGCGCGGAAAGTGTCTATTTTTCTCGGGGATCATCACGGCGTGTTTCGTCGGATGCGGCGGATCGAGTCCGTCTCCCGCGCCGGCGCCGCGTCCCGTCGCACCCGTCGCCGCCGTTACTCAGCCCACCGCTTCGCCGGCGGATCCGCTCGGACCGAAGCCCGAGGTGCTCCTGCCGTCGCCGTACATTCCGCCCGCGCCAATCGTGTACACGAGCGCGAACGGTCTCACGGTGTGGCTCGTCGAGCGCCACGCTCTTCCCGTCGTCTCGTTCACCATGGTCATCCCCAACGGATCGGCAAATGATCCGAAGGGCGCTGGGGGCCTCGCGTTTGCGACGGCGGGCATGCTCGACGAAGGGGCAGGCAAGCTTGGCGCGCTCGAGCTGGCGAGGGCGGTCGATACACTCGGTGCCACGTTGCGCACGGCCGCAGCGATGGACTTCAGCTCTGCGTCTCTCACCGTCCTCAAGCGCAACCTCACGCCGGCCTTCGCCCTCTTCGGCGACGTCGTGGCACGGCCGCGCTTCGATGCGAGCGAGTGGAAGCGTGTCCACGACCTCTGGCAAAACGATCTCAAAGCCCGGGCGAGCGAGCCAGATGCGGTCTCGGCGGTCGTCTCGCTCGCTGCGCTCTACGGCGCCGAGCACCCGTACGGCCACCCCACGGATGGAACCATCGCGTCCTCCAGCAAGGTCCAGCTGAAGGACGTGAAGAGCTTCTACGCGAGCGCGTGGCGCCCCGAGCGCGCAACGCTCGTCGTCGTGGGAGACGTGAACCGCGCAGAGCTCGAGCCGCTCCTCGCCTCGGCGTTCACGTCGTGGAAGCCTTCCCCTTCCGCTCCGCCGGCGATCGTGACACCGCCCGCGCCGGCCGGTCCTCTACCGCGCTTGGTGATGGTCGATCGTCCGGACGCTCCGCAGTCTGTGCTCGCGTTCGTAAAGCTCGGCGTCGCCGCAAGCGATCCTCAAGCGCCGCCGCTCGCACGTGTGAACGGCGCGCTTGGTGGAAGCTTCACCTCACGATTGAACCAGGACCTGCGCGAGGAGCATGGGTGGAGCTACGGCGCGCACTCGCGCCTCACGTTCACGCGCGGGGCGGGCTCGCTCATCGCGTCGGCCGCGGTTCACATCGAAAAAACGGGGGAAGCCTTGCAAGCAATGCTCGCCGATATTGCCGAGTACTCCAAGGCGGGGCCTACGGCGGAAGAGGCGCAAAAAACGCGGCTGCAGTCTCGCTCAGAGCTCGTCGAGATGTTCGAGCAAGTCGACACCTGCGCTCTTCGTCTGGCGCGCGACGCCGCGCTCGGGCTCGGCGCGGATTACGAAGCCAAGGCGAGCGTCCGGCGGGACACGGCCACGAAAGAGGAGCTCGCCAAGCTCGCGGCCACCGTGTTTTCTCCCGCGGGCAGCGTGCTCGTCATCGTGGGGCCACGCGCGAAGCTCGCTCCCATTCTCTCCAAGCTCGGGTTTGCGGCGCCTGAGATGCGCGACGCCGAAGGAGAACGCGTCCTGAAGTGACGATGCCCTAGCCGCAGGCGTCGCAGAGGCCCTTGAGCTGAACTTCCACTTCCTTGCCGCCGATCGAGCGCGGCGCCCCGAACGCCGGGACGATCTTGATGGCCACGCCCGGCAAGCACGAGACGACGCCACAGTCACTGCACACGAAGTGCGGGTGCTCGCCGGTGTGGTTGCCGCCGGCGCGTTTCAACTCGAAGCGCCACACGTGATCGCCGAGATCGGTCCGGCTGACGATGCCCGCCTCGGCGAGGTCCATCAGGTTTCGGTAGAGGGTCGCTCGGTCGAAGCCCGCGTCGGAGACCGCTTCGTAGAGGTCGGCGTGGCTTGCCGGAGTTCCTGATCCTTGCAAGAAGCGAAGAACCGCCACCCGCGGACCCGTGCTCCGCAGACCGGCTGCGCGAAGAAGCCCCTGGAGCTCCGCGACGGGAACGGGCTTGAGTGTGCTCACGCGCCGCGTCGGCTGTTTTTTAGCGGGTTTGAGGCGTTTTGGTTTGGTCACTTCATGCTCCGACGACGATGAAAAAAGGTAGCCCTCGAGGAGGGTGCGGTCCAGTCACGGCGGTGACGGGTAGTGCCGTTTGACGAAGCAGAGACCGTCCGCGCCGTTCCAGTGCCCCTGCGTGCTCTGGTTGTAGGTCGAGTAATCGTAGTAGTCGCGAAAGCCGATCGCCGGGTCCGTGGCGCGGGGAACCGACACGGGATCGAAGTGCATCTGCCCCGTGCGCGATCCGCCATTTGGATTCTGGTAGGCGGGATCGCAGATGCGCCATGGAACGGGCGCTCCCGTCGCGTCTTTGAAGCCCGTGTAATCGAGACCCACGAGCCTATCCATCGTCACCACCGGCGCGCCCGCGTCCACCGCGACGGCCTGCGATGCCATTTGATCGAAGTGCGGCGGCGTGTCGTGCTGCACGCTCTCCCAGAACGGATGATCGGTATGGTAGGTGACCTCACCGGTGACGAAGGTGTTGGTCGGAAAGGCGATGCCACGCGGATGCGGCTCGCCGTACGACCCCGCCCCAGCGTTGTCGGGGTTGCCGCAGTTGACGTAGCTGGTGGGCGATTTGAAGCAGAGCTTGAACCTTACGGTCGCCGGAATGTTCGCCGCGCCCGCGTCGACGCCTCCCGTGCAGCTTGATCCTCCCTTGAAGGTAGCTGTTCCGGCGTAGAGCACCGTGCACTGGTTTTCGGCCATTTCGCGGTAGAGCACCACCGCTTCCGGTCCGAGATTCACGTTCATTGCGTCGAGCGTGGCGTTCACGGAATCGAAGCCGATGGCGTACTTGGTTCCGTCGGTCGCGAAGGGGGCGTTGCCGTTCTTGTTTTGATTGGAGAGAACGGCAAAAGGCACAGCGCGCTCTCCTGTCTCCTTGCCGTTCACGTAGCTCGGATCGTCCTTGTGGAGATCGACTGCCCATGGTCCGTCGACCTCAGCCAAGACGCCGTCGGTCTGGGACTGATCGGTCGGGATCTTGTCTGGGTTGCTCGATAGCGTGACCCGATCGAACGTCACGAGGAGGTGAGCGAACGAAATCTGCCAGCCGTCGGCGAACACCGGATCACCCGCGTTTTGCGCGGGAAACGAGTATCCCGATAGGGCCAGTTGCTCCCCCGACGCGGTGAGAAGAAGCTCGCCTGCGCCAAGCCTGCCGACGTCGGGAGGCGTGAACGGTTTGAGCCCGCCCCCGTCCGTCGCGCTCGGAGCGTTCCCCGTTGCGTCTCTGCCCCCGGAGTCGGGAGCGAAGACAGCGCCGTTGTCGTCGGTGCACGCTGCGACGAAGACGAGCGCGCCCATCATCAAGGACCTTTTCACGGGCTCTTGTCCTTCCACTCGAACCGATACGCGGCCCCTGCGGCTCGGAGGTTTTGATAAAGATTGAGGCTCGGCTGATCGTCGGACACGTCGGAAAATCCGTAGGTCGGAGGGTCGTCGGAGAACTTGTGGAGGGCGGAGAAATCCACGTTCACGAAGAGCGGCTTGGGGTCGACGTGCAGAAGGAGGAGCCCCCCTTCCCGCACGGTGATCGACGTAACGATCGGCGACACGATCCGCTGCTTACAAATCGGATGAGCACCCGGAAGCGCGCTACCCATGCTCGCCACGCCCGCGCGGTTCTTGCCAATCGTAAGGTGGGCCGTAAAAGGAAATACGTTGCCGCTCTGGTCGGCCGAGCCAGCGACGTCGAGAATCACGGTCGCATCGTCCGTCGCGTTCACGTCGCCCCCGGTGAGCCAGAGCTGAGCTACGCGCGCGGGGAGCGTGCTGCCACTGCCGTGCTCTGGAAAGACCTGAATTTGAGGCGAAAGCATGTCGACGTCGAGACCGCTTCGCACTTGCGCGGCGTACGTCCCCGGCAGCGTGCACGCCGTCTCCGCCGAGCCCGAGGTGGGGAGGCTCTGATCGAGATAGATGGCGCCGATGTGGAGCTTCGCGCTCGTGAGGAGGACGTGAAACCCGCGGTCGCTCGTGAACTCGTAAGGGCTATTCGCCGTCGCGTCGGCCACGCCCACCGCTGCGGCATCAAAGCTGACCAGACCGTAGCCCGTCGTCCCCGAGCACGCGAAAGCGCACGCAGAGGCTGCGAATACCGTGAGTGCATTTCGCAGCTTCATTTCAAGGCCCCCCGAAGTTGATGGCGAAGGTCGCGAAGATCCCTCGCGGAGCGCCCGCCGCAAAGTGCCGCATGGGCACGAGCGTGGGCGGCTGCTGACTCTGGAAGCTCGAGACGAAATTGTATTCGCCGAGGCGGTAGCGGCGATCGAACAGGTTGGTCGCGATGAGCCCGAGCTCGTAGCGCGTCCAGGCGAGCGTCGCGGAGGCATCCACGGTGAAGATCCGGTCGCTGGATTCGCCATAGGGGAGCGCGCGCCTTCCCACGTAGGTGAGACCAGCGCCGAGTGTTCCACGAATTTTTTCGCCGCGCACCTTCCACGGAAAGTCCGCAAAGACAGCCGAATCCGAGCGCACCACGACGTCGGGCACGTAGGCCACGAGGAGGTGTGTGTCGTCGTACGTCGACTTCACGAAGGTCACGTTGGCAGCCTCGTCGAAGAACGCTCCGGTGGCTCGGACCGCGCCCGCCCAGCCGGTGCGCGTGGTTCCGACCCCGACGACGTTGCGCCCCTCGGTCTCGCTGAAGATGAGATCTTTGTCGACGTGGGTTTGAAAGAAGACCGAGCGCGCGACGAGCCCGATCTTGTGCACCTCACCAGCGTAGGCAGCGCCGGCTTCGTACGCCGTGACGCTGGCGAAAGGGGTCTTGATGTCCTGGGTGATGTAGCTCGGGTCGATGGATCGTACGCCCTGCCCGTAGCTGGCAGAGAACGTGAGGTCGTCGAACGGCCCAAGGATGAGGGAGCCGCGTGGGAGCACGGCGCTGCTCGCGGTCGAAGCGCGCTGGTTCGGCTCGCGGTGGCGTCCGAAGTCTTCTTGGCTGAGGCAGCTCGCGTCTCCGGGCGGGCTCGTCTTCGAAGGATTGTCGACGCCGTGGACGGCGCATTTGTCGAGCACGTTGAAGGTGAAGAGATCGGCGCGCGCGCCGCCGCGAAAGCCGAGCCAGCGCGTGGCGTGCAGATCGACGTCTCCGTAAAGACCAAGATCGCCGAGCTGCGACTCAAGGTTCGTCTCCGTGGCGTACGGATGGTTGGTGACGGCAGCCAGGCGCTGCTGCGAACCGTCCACGTGATCACCGCGCGCAAAATAGCCGAGCTCGAGGTCTTGCTTCTGATCGAAGGCTTTGCCCCGCAAGTGAGCTGCGCCGCGCGAGCCGACCGTGAGCTCGGTCACGTTGAGGTCCAGCAAATCGCCGCGCTGGGGATGAGGATTTTGGAGCGGTGTCTGAACGTCGAGAAGGAAGCCGGTGAAGTTCTCCCGGAGCCGCGACGTGTTCGACGTGAGAAAGAGCTGCTCCGTGAAGGTGGTCGAGCCGGCGCGGCTCTCGACGTCACCGGCGAGTGAGAAGCGCGAGCTGTCTCCGCCCTGGCCGAAGTCGTACGTGTCGTAGAAGCCTTTTTTTCCCGAACGGACGTCGTCAGCGCGGAGGACGCCCGCCGAATGGAACGTCGTCGAAAACGCGGTGCCGGTGATCCGGTAGGAGCCCTTGCCGCTAAGCTTTCCCTCGTACTGGGCCATCGCGCTCGCTCGTTTCGCGTCGCGGTTCTGGCCGTACCCGCCGGTGCCGTAGATCTCGACACCGCCAAACGTACCCGTGCTCTGGTGCTCTGGTCCCCAGGTGAGGAGCATGCGCTGAGTGCCGAAGCTGCCACCCATGTACTTCGCCGTGAGACCGCGTTTCTCGAGCCCAAGCTCGTAGTTCGCGCTTCCGGCGACGGCGTAGTTTCCCTGGCGCGGATCGAACGGTCCTTCCACGACGCGAAGCGATTTCACGAGCTCGGGGATGATGAAGTGAGTGTTGGCGACACCGTTGCCGTGGAGGTTTCCGCTCTCGTTGATGGGTACGCCGCCCACCGAAAATTCGATGTCTTGCCCTTCCCGCGCATCGAAGCCGCGGAGAAAGACCTGCTCGGCGTGCCCCTCCCCGCCCTCGTTAGTGAGCAAGATTCCGGGGGCGAGCTTGAGAAGCTCCGAGGCGTTGGCGCGCGGCACGTGGCGAAGCTCGCCCACCCGCAAGTTGAAGTCGGATGCGCCGCGGCTCGGCGGCTCGCGTCGTCCGCCCACCGTGACCTCGTCGTCATCCTCGGTCGCTGCAGGGGCCGCTCGGGGCGCTTGCGGAGCGCTGACCCCGCCACGCGTGGGATCGGGCTCCTTGGACTCGACCATGTCGGGTGGCGGCGCGGGCGGCGAGAAGTGGAACGGGACACGGATGCGGCTGGCTACCGGTTTTCCCGCTCGGGTGGCCGGAGCGAACCTCCATTGCCGCGACGCGACGACCGCCGCCTCGTCGAGATCCTCCCCGCCCGACGTGAGCACGTCCACCTTCGTGACGTGCCCGTCGACGTCGATGGTGAGGCCGACCACGACGTCGGCGTCTTTTTGCTCGGCGAGCGCCGACGGCGGATAGACCGCGTCGACGTGGCTGACCACGACCGGCGCCGTCACGTCCGTCGCGGGTTGGGTGGGCGCCGCCTGGGCGGGCTGGGCGGCCGCCGAAGGGCACGACAGAAAGAGCGCGACGAGGAAAGCCCTTCCGACGCCATGACCGAAGAAACCCAACGTGTGCGCGCCGTTTCTCATTGCAGCAGTACCAAGAGCGCTACTGTATGCAACATGTGAACGCAATAGACGTGTTATCGCAATCTAGTTGCAATAAAGAATCAACGGACACGCTCTAGCGCGCCGTGCTACTTTGTGGCGTGACTGCTCGTTACAAAACCCTCGTTTGCGGGGCGCTCTTCGTCCTCCTCAGCGCCGGCTGCGCGACGGGAATCTTCACCCCCGAGAGCGACGGCGGCGGCGGCGCGACCGAGGCATCCACCGACATGGACGCGAGCACGGACGCCGGCAAAGCCGACACGGGCCGGGCCGACGTCGGCACCCCCGACAGCGGCGGCGGCGCGTGCAGCGACTGGGCGGGTCCCACGGTTGCGGCCGGCTGCTCGGACATGTGCAACACGACGACGCACATCTGCGGGGCGAACGGTTGTTACAACATGTGGTGGTGCAAGATTTCCACTGGAGTCTGCAGCAAAGCGCCCCCCACCGGCTGCTAGGCCTGCTTGCGCATGCGTTGGTTGCTTGCGCAATCGATGCAAAACGTCTCGCCCGTCCAGGCGCTTTCGGACATGCGGTGGCCTTCGTCCGGAAGACCGCGGGGCGCGACATGCAGCCAACCGAGCGCGCGGAGCTTACTCACCGCCCACGCGCGCGACAGGTGCGGTGCGTCGAACGTGACGACCGGCGAACCGATGAGGCACGCATCGCAATACGCAGCCCAAACGGTCTTTCGCCGTGACAGTGGGAGGAGCATTCCCATATACTGAACAAACCACTGAACAAGGCAAGGCACGAGTGACTCTTCTGGTCGGCGCTCTGAAGCAGGCAATCTCGGAAATCGCGGCCCGGAAAGGGCTGAAGAACTTCCGCGTTCTCGAAAAGATAAACGCTCGCGGCGAGCTCGTGATCGCGCTGATCATCCCCCAGGCAAGGCCTCGTACGCCACCTGGCGGGGCACTCCCTTGATCTAGCGGACCACTGATTGTATGTTCAGCTCATGAACGAACCCGCGCTTCTTCTGCCCGCTCCGCTCCAGGCCATTCTCGATCTCTTTGCGACCGAATTCGCGGAGGTCCATTTCGCCGACATCGACGCTACGACGCTCGCGCGGCTCACGCGCGACGTGCAAACGGCGAACGAAACGGTGGTCGCCGCGCAAACCGTGCTCGACGGTGCGCACGCCGCGTTGCAAGAACGGCGCGACATGCTCCTGCAGCACGCCCATCGCGCGCTCGCCTACGCCCGCGTCTACGCCGAGAACGACGAGGGGCTCACCGCGCGCCTCGAAGCGATCGTGCTCCCTGGCTCGCGCCCGGCGAGCTCGAGGCGCGCGCCGGTGAGGCAGGCTGATCCGCTGCATCCGAACGCAAAGCGCGCGTCGCGAAGGAATGCAAAGGTCGAGGCTTCCGAGCTCCTTCTGGGAGCAGACACCGCCGCCGAGTAAGGCTCAGGTCTTCTTCGAGCCCAAGCTCGCGAACGGATTGTTCGAGAACACCGGCCCCGCTTTACTTGCAGGTTGCATGTTTCGCCCGTGGGCCCGTGAATCCTGGCGCGGCGCGTCGTTTCGCTTCGGCGCGGCCACCGCTCCGGATTTCGCGGTAAGGGCGATCCGCTTCCTCACGAGATCGACTTCGAGAACGCGCACCTTCAGCTTGTCTCCCACCTTCACCACGGTGCTCGGATCTTTCACGAAGCGATCGGAGAGCTGCGACACGTGGACGAGGCCGTCCTGGTGCACGCCCACGTCGACGAAGGCCCCGAACGCAGTCACGTTCGTCACCACGCCCTCGAGCTCCATTCCCAGCTTGAGATCTCCCATCGTGCGGACGTCGTCGCGGAACGCGGGCGCTTCGAACGTATCGCGGGGATCGCGCCCCGGCTTCTTGAGCTCGTTCTGGATGTCCTCGAGGGTGGGCATGCCGACCGTGGCGGAGACGTACTTCTGCCACGGGATCTTCCGTGTCAGCTCCTCGTTGCCGACGAGGGAAGCTACGCCGACCCCAGCCTCCTCAGCGATCCGCGCGAGGAGCTCGTAGCGCTCGGGGTGAACGGCGCTTGCGTCGAGCGGGTTGGCGCCGCCTCGAATGCGCACGAAGCCGGCGCACTGTTCGAAGGCCTTGGGGCCGAAGCCGGAGACCCGCTTAAGGAGATCCTGGCGGGTCGAAAATGCGCCTTCGTCTTCGCGCGCTTTGACGATCTTCTTGGCGAGCGAGGCACCGACTCCGGCGACACGCGCGAGGAGCGGCGCGCTGGCCGTGTTGAGCTCCACGCCGACGGCGTTGACGCAGCTCTCGATGACCTCATCGAGCTTGCGCTTGAGAAGCGGCTGGAAGACGTCGTGCTGGTACTGGCCGACGCCGATCGACTTGGGGTCGATCTTGACGAGCTCGCCGAGCGGATCCTGCAAACGGCGAGCGATCGATATGGCGCCGCGCACGGTGAGATCGAGATCGGGAAATTCTTCGCGAGCGACGTCGCTTGCAGAATAGATGGATGCGCCGGACTCGCTCACCAAGACGACGATCGTCGCCGTCAGACCGGCCTCCTTGAGGAGATCGCGACAGAAGTCTGCCGTCTCTCGCCCGTGGGTGCCGTTTCCTACGGCGATGGCAAAAGGCGTGTACGTCTTCAGAAGCTCCAGCACGATCTTCTTGGCCTGCTCGACAGCGTGCGAGCCCTGGACGAGGTTGATGAGCGCGTGGGTGAGGAGCTTGCCGGTGTCGTCGATGGCGACGCATTTGCAACCGCTGCGCTGCCCGGGATCGATACCGAGCACCGCTCGCCTACCGAGCGGAGCGGCGAGGAGCATTTGCCGTAAATTCTCGGCGAAAATTGCCACGGCGTCGCGATCGGCGGCGAGCTTGAGATTGACGCGTACGTCGTTCTCGATGCTTGGGCAGAGGAGGCGATTGACGGAGTCGGCGAGTGCCAGTGCCAGCTCGCCCGCGAACGGCGAGCTCTTCTTCACTCCTACGATGGGAGACAGCTGACCCGTCAGCGCGTCGCGATCGACGTCGACGTTGGCGCGGAGGATTCCCTCGGCCTCACCGCGGCGGATGGCGAGGAAGCGGTGCGACGGGATGGTCTTCGCCTTCTCCTTGAAGTCGTAATAAATTTCGAACTTGGTCGGCTCCTTGATCTTCTCGGGGACGCCGGTCGAGCCGAGCATTCCCTCGTCGTCGAAGGTCGCCCGCACGAGTGCCCGGACCTCCGCGCGCTCGGCGATGTTCTCGGCCACGATGTCTCTCGCGCCCGCAAGCGCTGTCTTCGTGTCCGGCACCTCCTTCGCAAGATCGACGAACGCGAGCGCCTCGTCTTCCGGGTTGCCCAACGTGGCCTGCAGGAGGATGCGCGTGGCGAGCGGCTCGAGGCCGCGCTCTCGGGCGATCATGGCCCGCGTACGGCGCTTCGGCTTGTAGGGCAGGTAGAGGTCTTCGAGCTCGGATTTCACCCAGCATGTCTCGATGAGTCTCTTGAGCGCGGGGGTGAGCTTGCCTTGCTTCTCGATCTCCGCAGACACAGCCCGACGGCGTTCGTCAAGCTCCATGTAGTATGCACGCTTTTCCTCGATCGCCCGGATGGCCACCTCGTCGAGCCCGCCGGTCTGCTCTTTTCTGTAGCGTGCGATGAAGGGGACGCTCCCTCCTTCCTCGAGTAGGCGGGCAACTGCGCGAACGTCGGGCATGGAGAGCGCGAGCTCTTCGGAGATGCGGGCAGAGGGATCGAACGCATGAACTGCAGCTTCCGTCATGGCGACGACTCTTAGTCGAAGTCCGCTCCCAGCTCCAAACGCCCTCGGAAATAAGCCTCGGGCAGCGCCGCGGACTTGCACCTACACGCGAGGCTCGCAAGGAGATCTTTTGGATTGGAACGCTTTGCCCTTAGGATGAAACGACATGACCGGAAAAGTCGCGCCGCCCGACACAGCCGGCAACCATGGCCTTCCCCAGCTAAATGACGACGATCATGACGACCACGACGCGACGGGCTTCGTCACCACTGCGCCGGAGCCTCTTTCTTCGGCGGCGGAGCACAAACGCACCAAGCCGTTCCTGATCGTCCTTCGAGGGAAGAACGTCGGGCAGCTCTATTCGATCGCCGGCGAAATGCTCATAGGGCGATCGGCGGACGTCGGACTTCGCATCGACGAGCAAGGCGTCTCCCGGGTGCACGCGCGGATCCTTCAGGTCGACGACGGCTTCGTCATCGACGACATGAAGAGCGCCAACGGCACCTTCGTCAACGGCAAGAAGATCAACGGCGCGCACGCCATGGTGAGCGGCGACCGCGTCACGATCGGAGAGAGCATCCTCAAGTTCGAGTTTCAAGACGAGATCGAAGAAGAGGCACGTCGAAACCTGTTCAGCGCGTCCACGCGCAACCGGGTCACCGTCTCCGCCAAGCGCGCATGGTCCACGGATAGCTGGGAAAAGAAGCCTGCCGCGCAGAAGGTCACCTACGACAACCCGCAGGAGCTGGCAGCGGTCTTGAACCGGCTACAGCGCCTACCGCCCCTCGTCACCTCGTGGGAAATCGAGGAGCTCAAAAAGCTCATCGGCGACGCACAGGAAGGCCGGCGCTTTTTCCTTCAGGGGGGTGACTGCGCCGAGACGCTGGATGACTGCAACTCGAGCATCATCACCAACAAGCTCAAGATCCTCCTCCAGATGTCGCTCGTGCTCATCAGCGGCGTTCACCTTCCGATCGTGCGCGTCGGACGATTTGCAGGGCAGTACGCCAAGCCCCGCTCGAGCCCCACGGAGACCAAGAACGGGATCACGTTGCCGAGCTACGTGGGCGATCTCGTCAACCATCCGGAGTTCACCCCGGAGGCGCGGCGAGCCGATCCTCAGCGTTTGCTCGAGTGCTACCAGCACGCCTCGATGACGCTCAATTTTATTCGTTCGCTCAGCGGCGGCGGCTTCGCAGACCTGCGGCGCCCTGAGTACTACGACCTGTCGTTCTTCGATCGCGCGGAGCTGCCCGTCCAGTTGCGTGAGGAATACCTCAAGATGAGCCGGCAGATCGCCGAAGGCCTGCACTTCATCAAGGCCCTCGGTGACGGCGCCGTCGACGAGCTCACCCGCGTGCAATTCTTCACCAGCCACGAGGCGCTCAGCCTGATCTACGAAGCTTCCCAAACGCGGGAAGTGCCGCGCGGCCAAGGCTTTTACGATCTCACGACCCACCTGCCCTGGATCGGCGACCGCACGCGCGCGCTCGGCGGTGCCCACGTCGAGTTCTTCCGCGGCATCTCGAACCCGGTAGGAATCAAGCTCGGCCCGAGCATCCCCACCGACGAAGCCGTGCAGCTCGTGCAGGCTCTCAACCCCGACAACGAACGCGGAAAGATCGTGCTCATCGTTCGCATGGGCGCATCCAAGATCGCGGCCAAGCTCCCGCCCCTCATCGCGGCGATCCGCAAGGCCGAGCTTAAAGTTCTTTGGGTCAGCGATCCCATGCACGGTAACGGGATGGTCACCAAGTCCGGCATCAAGACCCGCAACTTCGAGGACATCTTGGCGGAGGTCGAGTCGTCGCTCGACGTCCACGACAACGCTGGGTCGTACTTCGGCGGCATCCACTTCGAGCTCACCGGCGAAGACGTGACCGAGTGTATCGGTGGCGGGCTCACCGAGGAGGATCTCGACAAGGCGTACTTGACCGCCTGCGATCCGCGCCTCAACTACCGGCAGGCCGTGGAGATGGCCTTTCGCATTGCCACGCGCATGTCTGCGTCTACGCGCTCGGGACGCCCCTCGACCCATCCGCCTCCGCGCTAGCTTCCACGGCAGCAAGCGCGAGCAGCGCCTTCGAGTGCGCGGCGACGATCTTGTCGGCGATGTCCTTCAGCAGCCATCCGCCGGTGAGAGCGTGCGACCATTTTGCAGCGACCATCGCCTCGTCCACGTCGGTCTTTGCGGCGAGGAGTGCGGTGACCTCCTTCACGACGGGGAAAGTGCACCAGGCGATGAGCGCGTACTGCATCGTGGCGAGCGTTCCCTCCGGGTCGGCCTTCGTGCCCGCTTCGTTCTGGGCGACGATTTGCTCGACCAGCCGCTTACCGCCGAGGGCAAAGGCATTTCGCTCTTTCGGAAAATGCTCGCCAACGATGCTCCCCAGCAAGGCATGAAAGGCGTCGTCATTCATGGGGCGACGATATCAGGAAGCGGCGCGTAGTTTCGATGTCAGAAGTTTCGGCAGTGAAGACCCGGGTCGGGCTCTCCATCACAGAGTCTTCAGGTGTTCCCGTTGGTATCGACGATGACGTGACGCGGCCGCTCGTCGGGCGGGGTGGCCATGGCTTCGAGGCTCGGCCATTGCTCTGCGTGTCCGACGCCGCGAGCTCGCCGTCGACCGCTTTCGGGAACGGCAGCTTCCTGCTGAAACCCTTCAAATAAAGGGACATGCTCGTCGCGACGCGAGGATGCGAGTTCGGGAGGCGCACCAAAGAAACGCGCGGCGTGCGCGCGGGCATTCCCGTTGCTTAGTAACTTAGTTACTTATGCATCAAGGCTTGGGCTCACGAGCGACGATGAGGCCGTCCTTGTAGTCGACGGTGACGTACCGATTCAGACCAAAGGTTCCGGGCTCGTAGCGTTTGACCTCCCCGTTCGGCCACCGAACTTCCATCGTCACCAGGGAGGTCGTGCCGGCGCAGCCTTTTTCACCGAGGCCGAACAGAAGAGCGCGCGAGTCGGCCGAGCTGTAGGTCCCGCGGCTCGATTTTACCTCGCGCACGTAGCGAGCTTCGCCGATCGAGAGGGTGACGCGCGCACCGAGTGCGTCGCGGTTGATCTTCACGCCGTCGCCGCGCAAACGCACACCGAGCCAGCCGTTCTTTTGGCCGATGGTGTTTTCGAAGAGGAAATTCGCTCGCCCCTTGCCGTCGTTGTCGCGGCCACCGACGAGCAGATCGAGATCACCGTCACCGTCGATGTCCGACCATCCGAGGTTTTGCCCGGCCTTGACCTTGTCGCTCACGCCGGTGGGATCGTTGATGCCGCTGGTGAGCCCGACGCTGGTAAACATGCCGTCCGCGCCTTGGTGCATGAGGCCAAACCAGCTCTTTTGATCGGGCGTGGTGTAGTTGAGCTCGTACTTCCGGTCGCGGGTGACGGAGAGATCCACGTGGCCGTCGTTGTCGAAGTCCACGGCCGCGGCGTCGATGTCGCCTTCGTTGAACGGAAGCCCTCGATCGAGAAAGACGTTGGAAAATACGCCGCCCTTGTTGAGAAGGAGCTGCGATGGATCGCTCCATTTTCGCGACTCGTCGCTGTCTACCGGATGCGAGATCGTGGCAAGCCACACATCCATGTGCCCGTCGCCGTCGATGTCCTGGCAATCGATCCCGAACCCGTTCGAGCCGACGTACGTTGCCGGATCTCCCGGCTGCACGGCGCGTCCGTTGCCGGTGCTCTCGAGGTAGTAGTTTCCAGTCGCCAGGGCGTGGAATCCGCTTGCCTGGGCCACGTTGGTGAAGACGCCGGTTCCGTCGTTTTGCCACAGAGTCTTCCAGCCGAGCCCGATGCTCACGCCGTAGTGGGACACGAAGATGTCGAGATCGCCGTCGTCGTCGTAGTCACAAGTCACGACGCCGTTCGTGGGTTGAGCCGGCCGGTTCCTGAGGTTCTGGGTCATCAACGTGAACGTGCCGTCACCGACGCCGAAGAAGAGCTGATCGGCGATGGCGTCCGACGTTCCACCGTTCCCGGAGTACAGATCGAGGATGCCGTCGCCGTTGAAGTCGGCGAAGACGCCGTTGGCGGACATGACCGCCTGCTCGACGCCGGAGCGTTCCTTCTGGATGAAATGCCCCTTGCCGTCGTTGAGCCACAGGGACGATTTCGCTCCGGCGAGGTCGATGTCGAGACCGGCGAAGCAGTCCTGGTCTCCGTCGTTGTCGACGTCCCCGAACGTGAAGAACGCTGCCTGCACGGCGCGCAGGCCGGAGTCGTCGGAGAAGTCGCGAAACGACTTGTCGTGGTTGTTGAGAAACACGAGGTGCTCGAACGGAATCCCCTTTAGGGCGTTCGGGTAGAGGCTGTGCATGACGATGTCGTCGAAGCCGTCCCCGTCGAGGTCGGCGAAGGCGAGGCGACTGTGATCGTTGATGGGGATCGGCGTCGAGGGGCTCGCGACGAAGTTGCCTTTCTGAATCCCGCTGGCAAAGGAGATGTCGGCGAAGAAATCCTTCCCGAGATCAGCGAGGGGCGTCGGCGTGCAAGCCATGGCGCTCGGCGTCGAGGTGGCTTTGCCGTGCTGGGAGGAACAGCCGAAGACGGCGACGACCAGGAGGAGCGGGAAAGATGCCGAGCGGAGCAGGCTGCGCATGGCCAGGTACTTACATTGTATACTTCATCTGTCCAGTACGTTTAGCGACGAACCGCGTAGCGGTTTACCACGTACACTGTTTCGCGGAACCTCGCTTGCTCACGGGGCTCGTGGCTCTTCGGCCTGCTTCACGTCCGGAAAGAGCTTGGCGAATTGCGCGTAGCCTTCGACGGCGAGCCGCTCGGCGGGGACGAAGCGGAGCGACGCAGAGTTAATGCAGTACCGTTGACCGGTAGGTGCGGGCCCGTCGTCGAAGAGGTGCCCGAGGTGTGAGTCGGCGTGCTGCGACCTCACCTCCGTCCGAGACATCAAGAGTGATTTGTCTTCGTGCGTGCGGACGTTGCTCTTGTCGAGAGGAGCCCAGAAGCTCGGCCACCCCGTACCGGATTCGAACTTCTCTTTCGACGAAAAGAGCGGCTCGCCGGAGACGATGTCGACGTAAATTCCAGGGGCGTGGTTGTCCCAGTAGGCGTTGCGGAAGGGGCGCTCGGTTCCTTCTTTCTGGGTTACTTGGAACTGTTCGGCAGTGAGGTGCGCTTTGCGGGCATCGAGGTCCTGGGGGGTGACGGGCTTGGTCATGATCGTATCCTTTGAGCTGGGGAGCGAGCTGGCGACGGAGCTGGGGGCGGCGGCGCTGGAGGCATTGGTAGGTTCCGAGCGACACGCCGACAGTAGAACCAAAAAAGCAAATGGCACGGCGATGATCCTGCTCATGTTCGATTCCTCACAAGATAACTACGGGCCAGCCCCCACAAAGGTTGCGGTCCGTCCAGGCTGAGGCGTGCCGCTCGTCAGTCTGCGGCGTACGCGACCATGAGACGCCATACGAGGTGGATCGTGCCTACCACGGCAAGCCCGCGGCCAAGCCACGCGAGGGGCACGGGCCCCACGAGGAGAGCTTCATTTCCGGCGTCCGCCCACGCCATGTCGGCGACGGCGAGCGCGAAGCCGAGAACCGCGATCAGGCTGGGAAAAACGAAACGCCTCAGCCCGCCTCCCGCACTTGGCTCCGACAGAACGATCGCTGGACGCGGAGGTTCAAGTGACGGCGGCCGTAGCGACGCGACCGCCGGAGGCCTGACCGACGCGATCGCCGGCGCCCGGAGCGACGCGCTCGCGATGCGCGGACGGGCGGACGGCGGACCTGCGTCGATCGCCTTCCAGTCGATGTCGAGAGCCTGGTTCGCTGCGGGCGCCACGTGTGGAAGCAACGACGGCGTTTGAACCGGCGGTCTGCCGGAGGGTTGAACGGGCGGAGGCGCTGCACTGAGCATTCCGCCCCCGCGCAGCCTCTCGGCGGCGGCGACCATCGAAGGGGTAACGGCTGGCACCGGTCCGGTCACCCCGGCAGTGGACTCGAAGCCGAGCGCTGACTCGAGATCTCGCCAGAACACTCTCACGTCCTCGTGGCGGTCTGCGGGATCGACGGCGAGGGCGCGCTGAAACACCGCTTCGACGGCATCCGATACGAAAACACCTTCGGTCCTCGGCGTTGGTCGTCGGGCAGGATCCGTCGCGATCGCCTTCATCGTCTCGAGATCGCCCTCGATGAGCGTCCGCCCAGCCATCAGCTCGGAAAGCGTGAGCGCCAAGCCCCACACGTCGGTCCACGCCCCCATGCTTCCGTAGCGATGCGGACTCCACTGCTCCGGGGCCGCGTAGGAGGGCGTGAACGACATGACCGCGGGCTTCGCGTTCGGTTTGCGATCGAGAATTTGCGAGGTCGCGCTGCGGACCTGAGCGATCCCGAAATCGAGAATCTTCGTCGTCTTCTCGTCGTTGACGACCGCGAGCAAAATGTTTTCCGGCTTCACGTCGCAGTGCGCGATGCACTGCAGACCATCCGGCCCCTTGAAATGATGCGCCCTCGCAAGCGCGCGAGCGACGGGCTGCACCACGCGAAATGCTTCGTCGATCGAATAGGGCGGCTCGCCGCGCGCGGCCCGCTTCGCGACCAGTGAGTCGAGGGACTCTCCTTCGATCCATTCGAGCGCCATGAAGGGAACGAACGCGCCGGTGTCCGTGGAGATCACCCCGACGTGCAGGGGGCGAACGACGGCGGCGATGGTGGAGGACAGACGAAACATGACCTCCGCCTCCGCTCTGAATTTTTCGAGAACTTGTTTTTGCTCGTCCTCGGAAAGCCCCTCGGGGAGCTTGAGGAGCTTCAGCGCGACGGGCGCTTTGAATGCGCCGTGATACGCTCGGTAGACGACGCCCCAGCCACCTTCGGCGACCATGCGCTCGACGTGGTACGTCCCAGCTTGGGTGGTGCCGACGATTCCGAACGGGTCTTGGTTGGCCATGAAGGGTGGCGCGCGCGTGTGCCGATGCGCGTCTGGCCGAATGTACCATCCCCATGGGTGGTGCAGAGCAACCCGTTCGCGGAACTTGCCCAACCACGGCGCGAACTCGGCTATTTTTGCCCTTCGATGAAAGTCGACACGTCGAGATGGCAAGTTTCGGCGAGTCCGGTAGACGCGCTCGACGTGTTCGGGGGATGACTCAGGAGTGGGACGCGAAGACAAGGTATAGTGGCTTTCATGGCAAGAACGCTAAGCGTCGCATCGCTACTCAAGTTCGAGGACCTCGCGTCGTCGGCCAGCGACCCGGCCGCGGTCTCCTATCTCCGCGCGCTCATCGAGAATGCCGACGACATCGACTGCTACAAGGTGAACGCGTTTCGCGTCGCCGCGGAGATCGGCGTGTCGCGCCCCGCGTCCCTGCGCGCGCTTCTTTTCGCGACGCGGCTCGGGCTCTTCGATCTCAACTGGGACGTACGATGCCCGTCCTGCACGGGTACGCCCGATTTCCATCGTCACCTCATGCAGCTTCAACGAAGCGCGCACTGCGGGCTGTGCAATCTCAACTGGGAGGTCGAGTTCGACGAGCAGGTCGAGGTGACGTTCACCGTGAATCCGGACGTACGGAAGCTCGACGTCCGCGACTTCCGCCTCCTCGTTTTCCCTGAAAATATAGCCTATTTCAACACGATCAACGGTCGTGAGAAGCGGCTGCCGCATGCCCGCGTGATGTGTGACCCACACACGAACGCGACGCTCGAGATGGCGCTTCTTCCGGGCCAATACCGTTACGAGATCCCCGGCTACCCCGACGTGGGAGGCAACATCTTCGTGTCTGACGGACCGAGCGTTCTCGATCAGAGGGCCGCGATCGCCGTCTCCGCCGACGGTTCGATCGACGTCCGCACTCTCAAATTCGCGCCGGGCATCGTGAAGGTGAGCATCGCGTTCGGTTTTGGGCAGCACTGGCCACTCCTCGTTCAGCGCGTCGAGGCCCCGACGAACTGGGTGTCCGCGGCGTACGTCACGAGCCAGCAGGATTTTCGAGACCTCTTCTCCGGCGAGTTCCTAGCGCCCGGTCTCTCCTTCGCGATGCGCTCGATCACCTTGATGTTCACGGACATCCGTGGCTCCACGGAGATGTACGAAACCCTCGGGGACGGATCCGCCTACGCGCTCGTCCAGGAGCACTTCAAGCTCATGAGCGACGCGATCCGTGAGCACGAAGGCGCGATCGTAAAGACAATAGGAGACGCCGTGATGGCCGCGTTCCCCCTCAACGCCAACGCCGTCCGGGCCGCGCTCGCCATTCAGAGTGGCTTCACCGCGCACGCTGGCCGCCTCAAGGGAATCGAGGTAAAAATCGGTCTTCACCGTGGGCCGACGATCGCGGTGACGTCCAACCGCGCGCTGGATTATTTCGGGCGCACCGTGAACGTGGCGGCGCGTGTGCAAGGTGAAGCTCGACCACGGCAGGTCCTCCTCTCGGAGGCCGTGCTCTCGGATCCCGCCGTCCGCACGCTGCTCGACGAGCGCGGCATCGCAATCGAGCCGTTCGAGGCCCACCTCAAAGGTGTCGCGAAGCCGATGTCGCTCGGCTCGGTTTCGCCCTAACCTTCATTCCCGCCAGGCACGGCTCGCTCCCCGCGAAGACGCGTTCGTCATTGGCGCAGCCGTCTCGGAAGAGTCTCCGACGCGAGGAACCTGGGACCTGAGCCACCAGCATGGCATAAGAGTCCGACGCTACTGTACTCAGGCACTCGTATTCCGCCCCATAGGAGCCAAAGCCCGATGCGACTTTTTAGCACGATACGTGGTCGCCTCGCTGGATCAGGGGCTCTCGCTCTCGTCGCTGGGCTCGCGGCCGTTGCAGCGTGCGGGTCGACCACGAGTCATCCGTTCGACCCTGCGGAGGGCGTCGACAGCGGGGGCGCCGGTCCGTTGCTCAACTCCCAGGACGTCGCTTCGATCACCATTGATCCCCCTGCGGCGACCATCACGATCGTCAACGGGGTGATCGTCACCCAGGGGCTCGACGTCATCGCCCACTACGGCGACGGCACGATGACAAAGGTCACAAGCGGTGTCGGGTGGTCGGTGACGAACGTTCCCATGGGAAACATCGCGAGCTCGGGGCTGTACACGCCGAGCGGCAACCAGGGCGGCCTCGCCACAGCCACCGCGGTCTACAAAATGCAGAAGGCTACCGCCGCGCTCACCGTGAAGCTCAAGTTCCGCGAGAACGCGGGCATGCTCGGTTCGCCCGTGCAGGCCGCACTCACCGGCGCGACAGTGGCAGATGCGAGCGTCCTTTGGGCCTACCCTTACGACGGCACCGTGTTTCCCCGAGGGATAGCCGGCCCGCAACTCATGTGGAACAACGGCACCGCGGGCGATGCGTATTACGTGCATGTTACAAGCCCGACATTCGAGCTCGAGAGCTTCACGACGACGCCGCCCCCTTCCAGTTACGCCTTCACGGCGGGCCTATGGCAGAAGTTCGTGGATTCGACGAGCGGCGCCGCGAACCTGACGGTTGCGCGTCTCGCCGGTGGCACGCCCTCCGGAGCGGCAACGGTGATCGCGAAGCACGCGTGGTCGATCGCCCCTGCATCCATGCGCGGAACTATTTACTACTGGTCCAACAACGTGGGCCGCGTCATGCGGATCAAGCCGGGAGCCGCTGCTGCGGACGACTTCAGCGCGGGCACGTTCGGCGCCCTGCCCGCCTCGGGCTGCACCATGACATGCCACACCGTTTCCGCCGACGGCTCCACGCTCGTCAGCGGTGGTGACACCCTCGGGGGCTCCTACGATCTCCTGAAAAATCAGGTCATTTTCGACAACGGCGGCGCCACCGGCACCCCGCAGAAACGCGCATGGGCCATGCCCGCGCTCTCTCCCAACGGCAAATACATGGTGCAGAACTCGGCCGCGGGCGTGCCCGGTCCTCCCGGTGCCCTCGACGGACTCTGGAAGACGGCCGACGGAACGCGCATGAGCGGGAGCGGGCTCGACGGCGCGCACCTCGGGATGCCGAACTTCTCCCCCGACGGAACGAAGATCGCGTACGTCGACGTGGCCACCGGCGGGCTCTCCTCCTATGCCTTCGATCCGGTCGCGGTGAAGGCGGGCGCGTCTACCCCTCTTGTCGACGTTGGGACGGGTCTTGCCATCGAGTGGCCGAGCCTCACCCCAGACGCCAACTGGATCATCTACCATCGCGGTCCCCTCGATTCGCGCCTCGGAAACGCGGACCTGTTTTTGGCGAGCGCCACCATCCCCAATAAGGAGGTCCGCCTCGCGAAGCTCGATGGAGACACGTACCCCTTCGCCGCCGCAGACCGAGACAAGTCGTGGAACTACGAGCCGACGTTCGCGCCCGTTCCTTCTGGCGGGTACTTCTGGGTCGTTTTTACCAGCCGACGAACGTACGGAAACGCGCTGGTCGGCGCGAAGGACGCCGTGAAGCAGCTGTGGGTTGCGGCGATCGATCTCGCTCCCGCGCCCGGAGTAGACCCGAGCCACCCGCCGTTTCTCCTACCGGGACAAGACACGACCTCGCTCAACATGCGAGGCTTCTGGGCGCTTGATCCCTGCAAGGGCGACGGCCAGGGATGCTCGACGGGCACCGAGTGTTGCAACGGCGCCTGCGACGGCACGGGCGCAGACGGGGGCTTGATCTGCAAGGCCGGCGCGTGCGCCGCGGAAGGCGATCGCTGCGCAGTCGCGTCGGACTGCTGCGACGTCGCCAGCGGCGCCACCTGCATCAACCACGTCTGCTCGCAGCCGCCGCCGAGGTAGCGACCGGGCCGCGCGCTCTGCAGGAGCATGACGTGCGTGGCAGTCTGCGGGCCGAGTCTGCGGCGCCGACGACCATCCGAAAAGGGTTGGCGCTCATTTTTCATTCGACGGCGCAGGTCCGGAACCCCGCGATGACGTCTCGCCGATCCGGCGGATAAAAATTGCGCCACGTGTTCCGGAGGAGGCGAGCGCGCGTTGCCCAGCAGCCGCCACCTTGTGCGGCGTCGGGAACCACAGCTCCGAGTACTCCTTGTAGGGATCGGCAATGAACCCTGGAAACGGCGCGAAGTCGCTCGACGTCCACTCCCACACGTTGCCAATCATCTGACGGCAGCCGTACGCGCTGTCGCCCTCCGCGAAGGCTGCGACGTCGACGGGACCGCCACGACTGCCATCGAGGTTCGCGCGCTCGCCCGTCGGCGCGTCGTCACCCCACGCAAAGCGTCGCTTCTTAGGCGTCGACGCCGCGAGCTCCCATTCCGCTTCGGTCGGCAGGCGACGCTTCGCCCACCAGCAATAGGCTTCTGCCTCGTGAAAGCAAACATGCACGATTGGCTGATGAGGCGCGATAGACACGACCGAATCGTAGCGACGTACGGCGAAGCCACGATCGATGGGGCGCCAGTAGATAGGATGCCTCGCTCCGGTGCAGACGCGCCAGTGCCATCCGTCCTCGCTCCAGAACGCGCGTTCGTCGTAACCCGACGCTTCGACAAAGCGCGCGAACTCTTCGTTGGTGACCGGCGCGCGCGCGATCTGGAACGTGCTGACGTCGACCTCGTGCCCCCATTTTTCATTGTCGAAAACGAACGCCGCGTGGTCCGTGGCGCCGAGATTGAAGCGGGCCCCGGGAACCTCCGCATCCCCGGGGAACGGGCCCCCGCTGGCGGAAGAGATGAAGCCGAACGGCAAGCCCGATGCAGGAAACCCGAGCGTCTGACGCGTGTACGTGAAGGCTTCACCGTGCATGTCCTCGTGAAAAAGGGCGAGCGTGTGAAAGTACGGATCCCTGCGTGCCAGTGCGATTTGAGACGGTCGGTTCGTTGGAATCTCTGTAGCAAAGGGCGGAGAATGGACTTCTCCCATGCCGATGCCGTCGACAAATT
>JAYTOU010000054.1:0-29836 GCA_043747615.1 Myxococcales bacterium
CGCGAGTGGCGGTAACCACGTGTCGGTGTGGAGCTTTTGATGCGCGGAAAAAGCGCATTTGCAGTGCGCGCAGGTCGCCGTCGCCGTGCGCGTGCGGCCGTTCGGTTCAACGCTAAACGTGATGGATTCTAAGTTCATGGCGATCCTTGGCCCCTAGCGGGCGCGTGGTGACGTCGTTGATTGGTGAGGCCCCGATGGGCGTTGAAGGCGCAGAACTTCCATGGCTCGGCGCGTGTGCGGAGCGTGAATGCGGCTCGCGACCTCCCGGCCTTGCCATGGCGTGGCCACAGGCCGGGAGGGAGATCCCCGATACAATTCGGATCTCGCCGCTGAGAAAGGAACGAAGCAGCGGCTGGCGAATATCTTTTGCCCGCGTGGCGGGACTTAGTGTTGCTCCGACACCGGGCGGCACGTGGCCTTGATCTTCGCCTCGACGACCAGCAAGCAAGCTGGACAGAGGCTCCGGAAGACGAGCGCCAGCGCGAAGTCCATCGGCATGTGCTCGGTGAACCGCCCGCCGCACCGGTCGCAGCGATAAGGCTTGGGGGTTTCCTTCGGCACCTTGGGGGGCAACCCCGCCATGGGCTCCCATCGGCCGTCCAACGTTCGCTGAGGTCGTTTCAGTGGTCGCATGGGCGCTCCGGTCGAGGGGGAAAGAGGGCTCCGCCGCCGCGAATGCGGGCGAGGCGAAATACGCAATGATTCCGCGTGAGGCGTCTCGCGTGACTTTTGGCGTGTGACTATTGCCGCGCCGATGCGTCGCGATTCGGCTTGATTCGCCGTGAATCGTGCACGTGAAAGACGGCTCGCGTAGCCGAATGCTTGCGTCGGCGCCGAGTTGCGGCCGCACCGTATCGCCGGTGGCGCATGGGAACGGCATGCCGCGCTGAAGCGTGGGTGTGATCGGGAGCGTTTTGGAGGAGGGCTGGCCAGGGGTTGCGTCTCGTTTCCGGGTTGAAGCGTCGAGGCGGTTGGCGTGGCTCATTCTCCCCCCCCGATGCCTTCGGTCTTGAGCCAGTCCCCGAAGCCAGGTGTCACAACGTCACAACCGTCACGACCAAATTCGTCACCTGCGATGGCTTCGTGATCAGCACCCGCTCTCTCTTGTGTGTGTGAGGTAATAGGTTGTGACGGTTGTGACATGGGTATGTCTGCTTGTGCCGAAGGTGTTTGGGTGTCACCACCTCCGTCACTACCTGTCACGACCTTGATGTATCGCCGGACACGTTCACCGTTTTCTCGGTGTTGAGGCCCGACCTCGTACCCCATCTCTTTCAGCACCTCGGCGGTGCGCATTTCGTCGGCTCGAGTGATGTCGGCGACCTTCATTCGCAACGCCCCGGCGAGCACTTCGACGGTGAGAACGCCCTTGCTGAGGTCGAGCGTCTTCGTCACCCAGGCGCCGTCTTTAGGGTCCGGCATCGTCGCGGTCGGATGCATCATCCAAGCGGCTACGACCGGGATCCATGGGTCGTCGTGCGTGCGCTCGGTCTGTTCGTTCGCGCACAAGGCCGCAAACTCCGTGGTGTTGACGTGCCACGGCGCTCCGTCGTTGTAGCGAGCTGTAGCTTCAGCCCATAGCTGGTCGCGATCGAGGCGAAGGCCTGCGACGTTGATGGTGCCGGTCTTCACCGGCCAGAAACGCCGGTTGCCGGTCTTGTCTGCGAGATATTGGGTGTCGTTCGTCGTCGCTGCAAAAACGCATTGCCGCGGGAAATCGCGGTTTCGACGGCCGTAGCTCGGCCTGTAGTTGTCGCTCCGCGCCGAAAGGAAGTTCTTTACGCGCTCGACCTCGCGACCCTTGATGCCGCCGAGCTCGCCTAACTCGTAAATCCATTTGCGGCGCAAGCCCTGGTAGCTGTCTTTGTCGCCGGGGGTGATGCCGGTGTCGGCGAACCACTCAGCGCTGGCGAGCGCCTCGAAAGCCGTGCTCTTGCCAGTGCCCTGCGTTCGACTCTCCGCAATCAAGGTGCAGTCAGCCTGACAACCGGGCCGGTAGACGCGGGCCACCGCGGAAATCATCCAGCGAGATCCGACTCCGCGCACGTAGGGCGTGTCCGGCGCACCGAAGTAGGTGACAAGCATCGCGTCGAGGCGCTCGGTCCCGTCCCACACGAGCGCGTGGAGATAGTCTTTTACGGGGTGAGTGACGTTGCGCATGGCCACGGCGGCGATCGCCTGGTCGACCATCGTGGTCGGAGCGTCGATGTCGTATTCGCTGGCAAGCCAAGTTGCGGTGCGGATGGATCCTTCGTCCGTCCATTCACCGGCTTTCGGCTGCGAAGGCGTGTCCTGCGGACGCGTCGGCGGCGGACGGGTGGAGACCACGCACTCGCCGAACGCGTCGTAGGCAATGACGCCAGTCCATCGTGGATCTTTCACCAAGATGGTGATGACGTTTGCGAGCGTCTTCTTCACGTCGCCCTTGCCGGTGCGACGGAGCTCGGACATCCAGCCATCGTCGTTCGCGGGAGCAGGTCGACTCTTACCGGCCCTCGGCTTTGCTTTCTTCAGGTCGACGACGTTGTCGCTCATGGTGATTTCCTCGGTGCGTTCGCGAGCCAGCCAGATGCCTTACGTGCGCGCGATGCTTCCTTGACCTTGCGGAGCAACTCTTTGTGGCTCCACTTCGGCGAGCATCGCGGGTTGAACTCGTCTGAGAGCAGGATGAGGGCGGTCTCTTCGTCGAGATCAAACCCCTTCACCATCGCGAGCGCGGCGCGGAAGCAGGCCCGGTGCCCGCCGCTTCCCGAGATCGAAGGGTCGAGGCAGCGGAGGTACTTGGCCGCACGCTCGATGCTGGACGTCGCAATATCAACCGTGGACTTCCCCACACTTGATTGGATCGCAGGTTCAACCTCGGTCACTTCGGCGAGCGCCTGGTCGACATCGAAGACCGCGCCGGTGAGCTCGAAGGACTCATAGAAGGGCGAGGCTGAGGGCACGCCAAAGATGTGGTTCGCGTTCTTGGCCGCGTAGTCGACGATCACGCCCGCGCGCTCGGCCTTGATGGCCCCGTGGCGCCAGCACCGTGGGTATTCGTCGGGAAGCACGTCACGGGAAGCGGGGAGCACGATCCGCCGGCGTCGGTTATCTGGCGTCGAGCTGAAGGTGTCGTTGACGAAGCCCCAATGCTCGCCAAAAGCTGCGTGCATCGCGTCGGTGCTTGCCCCGGTGTCGACGTCATAGACGATCGCCGAGAGCGAGATCAGATCCTCAAGTCGCCGCCGGTTATCGCGAGCGCGACCAAAGAGAACGCGCTTGGGGGAAGCCTTGCAGGCGTACGCCTTCGGGCTTGCGATGGCGCATCCGTACGTGGCCCATGAGGGGATCGATAAGTCCCCTTGGCTCGCCATAAGCGAAGGAAAAACGGTTAAGGTGCACGGCGCGATCACGGCGTCACCGCCTCGACCTGCATGTGGTGCTTGTAAAAACTGAGCATCAACCGGTAGGCGAGATCCGAGCTTCCCGCGTGGTCGCCGCAAAAATAGACGGGCACGCCATAGCGGACGGCGATCGATGCGGCCGCTCCGACGATCTGCGCGGGCGTGAGTTGGGCGCGGTATCGGCGCCGGTAGACATCCGAGAGCGAGGCCTCGATGAGGATCGCCGCAAACTCGAACGCTTTCATTTTTTCCAACATCCGCTCGAACCGAGGGCGAGCCCACGTGAAGCAGTTGTTGAAGTCGTCCAAGCTTTTTCGGTCGAGCGTGAAGCGATGTTCGGCGCCGACAAGGGAGATATCCCCGACGTCGAGCTTCTTCACGATTACCGGAATGGCTTCAGGAATCGCCGCGGGCTTTCCTTCTCTCGTGTCGAGGATCCCGCAGATCGGCCCGGGCTTGTACGCGGATTCGTCAGCGATGACGCGCAGCCTTGCGGCCATCATCCTGGTCCTAGAGGGCGCCGGTTTCATGATGCGCGCCTCCAACAGGTGACGTGAACGGCACCTTCACCGCGGGCCCACGCCACACGGTCGCCCGCCTCGTAGGGCTGATCACATTCGCGACAACGACCATCGTACTGGGACGAAATCACACGACGTGAATCGACCGGCGGCGGCGGCGAGTAGTAGCTCGATGCGGCGGGTGACGGCCGCGCCAACTCACGCTCGGAAACATGAAGGTCGTTTTCTTTGATGATGCGGCAGGCGATCCAGGCGCTCGTCCGCTGTTCCTCGGTCGAAGCCCCGGCGTCGACGGCGCGAGCAATAAGAGCGCTCACTTTGACGAGCGCCCTCATGCAGCTCTCCCTGAAGAGAGCCGCGACTGAATTTGTTCGAGCCGACGGGTGATGCTGCGGCGCCCGTCCTCCATCGCCTCGATCGCGGCATCGGTGCGACCGCGCTCCATGTCGATCAACGCGGCGTAGAAGTACGTTCGGAGCGACTCTAGATGCTTCTTCTCGCTCACTTGCCACCCACCGCCAGCCGGAGTCCACCGCGCTTGGCGATGCTCGACACGTCGACGCGATCCTCGCTCGCGCTCTTCTTAGGGGCGCGGCGCGCCTCCTTCATCCACGCGTCAGACGCGGCGTCGAAGCGCTTGTGCGTGCCAGCCCAGGAATACGGGAGACCTTCGCGGACCAGACGATCGATCGTGGGGGACGACAGCTTGTGACGCGCCGCGTACTGCTTCTTCGTCCACGGGCCAGCCTGCGAGATGTCGGCGGCGGCCGTGACGGTGAAGGCCTTGCGGAGCGCTTCGATCACGTCGGGGCGATCGAGGGTTAGGACGATGGCGTCGCCGAGGAGCGCGGCGAGCGAGACGATCAAGGGGTTGCTTTGGGGGGCTTCCGTAACTATAGTCATTTTGGGTACAGTTTCCTTCCGAGGAACGGTGAAAGGCGCCTTGCGAGGGCGCTTTTTGCTTTTGTGAGTTAGGCGGCCTTGGGGATTTCGCTGAGGAGCACCGCGCGTTGCTCGATGATTGCGGCGGTGCCTACCTGGGTGTGAAAGTCGCCGCCGAAGGCGAGCACCGCCTCACGGGAGAGACCGAGGACGCGAGCAACGTGTGCCGCTCCGTGCTTCCTGATCGCCGCCGCTACTCGTGCTCTCGTTTCCATCTGCTGCTCCTTCCAACTGGGTTGTTGGAAGCGTAGTGACGGCCGGGCGAGGCGAAAGATGGCGACGGTTTCTGTCCGCTACTTCTCTTGTCGTCTTCGCTGGGCTCGGCGGAGGAGGCTCTCTGGCTTCGTCGTGGAGGTGAGGATCCGCGTTGCGATCCCGAGCGCTGAGAGCTGGTCGGTGCCCTTCTTCGGTTCGTCACGGTAGCGTCGAAGCGCATCGAGAACGTCGGCCGCGTCTCCGATCTTCACCCCGGGGATCTTCTCAGCCCGCTCTATGAAGATTCGAAGGCAGTGTTGAACCGTCGCCTCCTTCGTGGCCACGCGAACATTGCGCGCCGCCTTTCGGATCTCTGCTTCGAGCCCAGGCCACTCCTCAAACGCGCCACGAGCGGCGTGCATGCGTCGGACGCGCCCGACGGTCTCCTCGTAGCCGGCCGCGCGGTACAGGAGGGCGAGACCGTCGCGAATGATATCGAGCGCGGCGCACGCGTCGTCGCTGAATCCGTGCGCAAAAACGAGCGGCCGAAGATGCGCCGCTAGAACGGCCTCGAGCTCCGTTTCACTCGACCGAGGCGCGGCGCCCTTCCTCTTCGTAGTGGCCATCGAACTAAGGGTACGCCTTTGCGCCACCCGGCTCACGACGCACCGGTGAACGTGCCCTGCAGCGTGGTGACTCCCCCCGAGGCCGCGACGCAGATCCAGAGGTAACCGGGCGCCGGGGGCTCGCGCAGCGCTTCCGACGTCCCGGGGTGGCTCTTCGCCAGCATGGTGACCATGGACGCGCGCGGTCGGAGGGTGATGGCGGTGGGGATGAGCCCCTGGGCTTCATACAGCAGCAGATCAGGCCGCTCCTCAGGGCTGACCAGCTGCGCGCCGTAGAAATCCGTCGTGTCCGCAAGGAGGACAACGAAGTCCGTTTGCCCGAGCAGCCGAGATTTCTCTACCGAGACGGCGATTGCTTCTTTGGCTTGCTCGAAGAGGTCCAGTCTATCGGCCCTCGACTCTTCTCGCTCCTCGGGATCCTGGGGGCTTCGGTCGCGCGCCGCCTCTCTCCTTCGCTGCTGGCGGTTCACGCGTCACCCGCGAGTTTGTGGCCAACCCATAAGATCACGCACTCAGCGCAGAGCGGCGCTGAGCTTTCACCATCAACCTCAACTTCTTGAAGTGCCTTTTCCTGCCCGCAGCAGTCGCACGCGGAGCCATACCCTTCGTTCCCGATCGTATCCATGCTCTCTCCTTTTTTGACAAAGCTCTCCCGCCTCCGCGGAATGCGAAGTCGGCCCCTCTCTGACTTCTTCGACGTGAACTAGGCGGCGATGAGCGTCGTCACGCCGAGCGCAGCGGCAGCTCGCTCGATGCGGCACGCCGAGGATGCCCGGACGCTCTTCCTCGTCTTCGCGTCGAGGTACCGCTCGAGCGTTCGCGCATCGATCAGCGCCTCGGCGCAGATCCTTCTCTTCGTGTGCAGGTCCATGATGTTGTCTCGCTTGGTTGCAAGATGATGTGTTTGGTGGTTGAGCTCAACCCGATTCATGGCGACACCGATCGCGAGAGCGTGTCGCCGTCGGCCTATTTCACCGGGTTCGCTTCGTCGGGATTCTGATCGGCATCATCGCCGAAGAAGGCGTCGATCTCCTTTTCCAGCTCTCGGGTCAACACGAGCGCGCGCCGGGAAGGTGTGTCGCCAGGCGTCCGGTGCGAGCCTATGTCTCGCCCGTATTCGATCTGCTCGACGTATCGCAGCAGTGCGCCCTGACCAACTCCTCGCTCTACGGTGCGCGCCGACACCCCCGTCAATGACGCGACGACTTGTGTCGCCGCTTTCGTCGGACCGTAGGCGTCGATGGCGTCAAGCTGCGCGGAACATGCCGCAAGCAGGTCGGCGGGCGACTTCTGTAGAAGCTTGGCGACGTCGCCCATTCCCACCTCGAAGACCTCGACCTCCGGCGCCTTTGTCGGCAGCGCCAGTTCGAGGTCCTCCGACGCACTCTCGTCGTCACCCTCCGCGGGGCGGTAGTCCTTCAGAAGGTCATCAATCAGCCCCTTGAGTGCGGGACCGCGGGTAGTTCGAAAGAGGATAGAGAGCCGCCGTGCGGCCTCGTGCCGCTGCGCGTCGCGTACGCGGGCCACACTCCTGTTGGCGCGCGCGCTGAGCTGGCGGAGACGTTGAAAAATGTCGTCGATCTCTTTCGTCTCGTCTGCAGTGGCACCCGCCACCAACAGCCCTTGGCGGACGGTGAACAACATTTCGATCCCAGCCAAAGCCATGTTCGCAAAAACCGAGTTGAACTTGCTCGTTATGCTGTCGGGCAAGTGGCTCTCGTTGTCGACCCGCGCCTTGCGCCTCTTCTTGGCCACCATAGATTTCATCGGTGTTGATGATACTCCGCCGTCACCCATGGCGGTCACGCTCGGGAACGCGCTCGACGCGCACAAGGCGCGCGCCATCGAAGCACGGCACGCGGGAGATGATGCCCTCGAGATTCTCGGCCTCGTCGGCTACGATGGAGAGCTCCTCGACCGCCGGATCGGTGTCGATTTGGAAAGTGATGAGCGCCCTCACGACATCACCTCGGCCGGCTCGCCAGTCAGGTGTTCAATGATGCTTTCGTCCTCCCAATCAATCGCCGAAGATTGGGGCACGCGTGAAAAGTCACCGCGAGTCCAATCACGAGAATGCGCGAGGAAAAGAGGCGGTGTAGCGAGGGCTCGCGCGATCCACGAAACCGAATCAAGTTGGCGCGGAGACTCGCTTTTCTCGGTTAGAGCATCACCCTTCGAAGCCGAATGTCGTCTGTTCGAATCAGACCGGGCGTACCAGTTCAAGAAGTCCATCCCGCGAGTGCCGGGAACGCTAGGAAGGGCACGACTTCGTTGCAGCGCGTGCGCCGCGCTCCACCACCAGCTCGTCGGATCTGCTACTCTCATGCAGGTGAGGAGGACGCCCGTTCGGTGGCTTGCGGCCGCGTTCGGCTCGGCCTTCGCGCTCGCGGCTTGCTCGCTGCTCGTTTCGCCCAACGACTACGTCGGAGCCCGGCCCGGTCCCTTCGCCGATGCCAGCCTGTCCGAGGCCTCGGTCGACGCGAAGGCCGATGACAACGCGCTCGCCAATATCCCCGGGCCGCTCTTCGTCTACTACCGTTTCGAGGGCAATGCTTTCGACTCGTCCGGCAACGGGCGCGACGGACTGCAGGGAGGGGCCACCTCCTCGGTCGACGCCGGTGGCGTGGTGGGAAGCGCGCTTGCGTGCATGGCACAAGGTGATCGCGTTCTCATCGGAGGCGACTTTCGACCGGGAACGTCGAGCTTCACGCTCGCCCTCTTTTACCGCGTCGCAATGATCGATGGCGGGGCTGCCCGCACGTACAACTCTCTCCTCGTGAAGGGGAGCGCCTGGGAAGACTCGACCAACACGTCGCCCGGCCTGGGCCTCGGTTACAACGATCTCGACCACAATGTGGAGGGCTTCATTCGCGACGGGATCACCGGACATACGTGGGTCGTGACCCATGCCGCCGCATCGGCGTCAGTCCCGCTTCGCGACGGAAATTTTCACCATCTCGCCCTCGTCGTCGATCGCGATGCGAGCCCTGCGCAGGTGTCGCTCTACGTTGACGGTGTCATTCGCGATCTCACCAATATTCCCGCGGGCTACGGCCCAGTCGACTCGACGGACACCGGCAAGCTGTGCACCGAAGCGGCCTCGCAGATCGAGCTCGACGGCGCTCTCGACGAGGTGATGATCGTTAGCCGCGCACTCGCCGCGGGCGAGATCGTCGCGCTCGCAGCCCGCCGCTGATCTTCAGCGGGCCCACGTGTAACCTGCGAAAACGCCGCGAGGGTCGAACGAAAGGCTCGGGCCGGATGCAGTCGCCGTCGTGGTGAAGCGCTCGCGCCGGGTGACGACGACGATGAGAGCGGCCACGACTGATGCCGCGCCGACGCCAAATCCGAGGTCGGCGAGGATCAGCTTTCGATGCACGGAGTCTGCGTCGCGCTGCGCGCAGTAGGGGCTGCATTTTTTCAAGCTTTGCAGACCCGGATCGCCGTAGAGACCCGAGAGCCCAAAGTAACCCCAGACTGCGAGCCCCGCGACGGCGCCAGCCCCGAGCGGATAGACCGCAGTTGGAATCGGGCGTGTTGCGGCGGGCTTGCTTTCGGCCGCATTTTTCACGATCGGCTTTGCGTCGAGCGCTTGCGATAAAGCCAGCGGACGCACGTCGAGCGTCGCGCTCGGATCGACCCGGAGGATCTTGCGATTGACGTGACCGTTCACCGTGAGCTCGACGACGTGATCTCCGGCGACGACCCACTGCGGTGTCTCGTTCGGCGTATCCCGCTCGTCGATCCGGGCGGAGCAGGACGCCCCGTCCGGGCAGCGAACGATGATGCGACCGGTGCGATTCCGGAAGCGCGCCCTGGCCTCCTTTGCGACGGCAGAGTTGATGCCGCGCGCGTCGGCGCGATCGGCCAGGGTCATCGACAGGACCCCGGCATCGGCGCGTACCGCAGCACGGAGGGCAAGCTCGAGCACCATCGGGTTGGGCGCGAGCTCGTCAGCGCGCGCGAAGTGATCCGCCGCCGCCGCATAGTGGTTCGCCTCGAGATCGGAGGAGCCCTCCTCGTACTCCGAGCGCGCGACGTCCACCGTCCCCTCGGCGTGCGCGAACGACGTGCTCGACGCTAAGGCGACCACCGTGATGAGCGGTGCAATTCGCAGGCGCATGCTATTTTGCATTCAATACGGATTCGGCGGCGCACGTAGCCGCGAGTTACCTGCCGCCTTGGTGGGTGGAGAGCGGCTCGGGCGCGCTCGATTCGGGCTTGGTTCCGGGGCAGCGGGGATGGCCACCGGCGTAGCCTCGGGCGCGGGCATCGTGACGAGCGCGTCGGTCGGCTTCGCTTCCGCTGCGATCCCGCTTGGCACGGCCGCGTCGTATGGAGGATGACGGGCGAAATGCACCCATGATCCGCCGAGACCGATCGTCACCAGCAAGAACGTGCCCGCGGCGAGAACGAGCCGGCGTGGGCGACGCGCGCGCGGAGGAGGAAGCGCCACGGTGAAATCGACGACCACCGTCTCGGATCGAAACGTCGCTTCGTTCGCCCGTGGCGCATCCCGCAACCCGGTGTCGTCGGACAATGCCGCGACGACAGCGCTCCGCCGCTCCGCGATCTCTTCGCTCGCGAGCGCCTCGAGCCACGCCGCAACCTCTTCGTGCGTCGCCACGAGAGAGGCTTCACGCGATGCTTCTCCGAGCGCGGCAGCGAACGCTCGTGCCGTCGGATAGCGCTCGTTCACGCTTCGAGCGAGCGCACGGCCGACGACCGCGTCAAGCGCGTTACCGAGCGAGGGTGCGTGCTCTGACGGCGGAGGTGCCGTGCCTGCCGCGATCAGGCGGAGCACGCCGACCTCGTTCGCGGCTTCGAAGGGCCGCTTCCCGACGAGTGCTTCCCAGAGAACGACCCCGAGCGCGAAGACGTCTCCGCGCGCGTCTTGCGTACCGAGCACCACGTACTCGGGGGACATATAGTTCACTTTGCCCTTCAAAAGCCCGGTGTCCGTCGCCGTCGCATCTGAAGACGTGAGCTTGGCAATTCCGAAATCCGCCACCCGCGCGACGCCGTCGACGCGCACCAAAATATTCTGCGGCGATACGTCGCGATGGACGACTCCCGCGGGCGATCCGTGCGCGTCGGTGAGCTCGTGCGCTTCGGCAAGCCCCGCACAGGCATCGAGCACGATGCGCACGGCAATCGGCGCGGGCATCGGCTTTCCGGCATTCGCACCGAGCTTGAGCAAACCGGAGAGCGAAGCGCCCTCCACGTAGTCCATGACGAGAAGAAGATCGTCGTCGCACTCTTCGAGCTCTCGAATCCCGACGACGTTGGGGTGATGCATCCGCGCGAGGAGATACGCCTCGGTGGCGAGGGCCTTCGCGAACGTCGGGTTGTCGAGCAGGTGGGGGTGACTGCGTTTGATCGCCACGAGCTCTTGCGACGCGTCGGCCCGGCGAACGCCGACGTACACGCTCGCCATGCCTCCCGATGCGACCCGCAAAAGCAGACGGTACGCCGAGCCCCGCGGCTCGGTGAGCTCGCGATCGCGACGGCGGAGGGCCAGCGTCTTCGGCGATGTACGATCGACTGCCTCGGTCCGCGCCATCGTGGTTCATTCTACCAGATCGCTTACTTGCCGCCTTCGGAGCCCGCTTTATTGAGGCCGTAGCGCGCGAGCAGCTTTCCGAGATACGAGCGATCGAGGCCTGCCATCTGCGCGGCGACTGTTTGATGCCCGCGCGTATGCGTCATCAACGCCTGCAAGTAGAGCCGCGTGAAGCGCTCGCCGAGATCATCTTTCTGCTCGGCGTACATCCGACGAACGTCGATGGCCTCGGTCATCGCCTGTTCGAGCTTTGCCTCGGTGGGATTGGTGAGCCCGGGCACCCGCCCGATGGCCGCGTACGATTGGATTGCGTTGCGGAGCTCCCGCACATTTCCTGGCCACGGACGCGCGACCAGCTGCTCGATGAGCTCGGGGGGAAGCGCCGGAAGGCCGGCGGCAATGGCCAAGGCCTCGGCGAGCGGACGAATGTCCTCGGTGCGCTCGCGGAGTGGCGGAACCCGCAAGGTGACGACGGCGAGGCGGTAGTAGAGATCGCTCCGAAAACGCCCGGCCCGCACCTCTTCTTCGAGATCGCGGTTGGTGGCGGCGATCACCCGCACGCGCACCTGCCTGTTGGTATCGCCACCGACGGGGCGCACCTCTCCCGATTCGAGCACGCGGAGCATCATCGGCTGCACGTCGAGCGGGAGCTCGCCGATTTCGTCGAGAAAGAGCGTGCCGCCGTCAGCGCTCTCGAAGGCGCCTTTTCGCGCTTCCATCGCGCCGGTGAATGCCCCGCGCTTGTGACCGAAGAGCTCGCTTGCGACGAGCTCGCGCGGGAAGGCACCGCAGTTGATGACGCCCATCGGTCCGCCTGAGACCTGCGAGCCTTGATGGATGGCGTGGGCGATCAGTTCTTTTCCGACGCCCGAATCGCCGGTGACGAGAACGTTCACGAGCGAGCCGTCGAGTCGCGAAAGCAGCGTGAACAATTTTCGCATCGCGAGGGACGCGCCGATGATTCCGCGGAACGTGGTGTCCGGATGCACGATGTCGGAGCCGAGGTCTTCGGTGTCGGCATCAACCGCTATCTCAGCAGAGCCAAAGCGAATGTGCACGCCGAGGCCGAGGACCATGCGCTCGAAGCGGTGCCCGAGATAGAAGCTGCCGTTGCGACTTCCTAGATCGCGGATGCTGACCCCTTCGTGCACGAGCTCGACCTCTGCGTGGGCGCGCGAAACGGTAGCGTCGGGAATGCACAGGTCACAGGTCGGCGCGGAGCCGATGGTGCACGTCCCTGAGGCAAGTCGCAGCGTACCGGCCTTCGTCGCGGGGGAAATCACCCGCAAAACCGCGCCGAGGGGACGCGGCGGCGGACGCGAGATCATCGGCGCCGTGGGCTGCTCCATGCGCGGGGGACGGCTATTGCGCGTGGCCAAAGTGCATCAGCATAGGCGGGACTCGGATCCTCGAAAAGAGGACTCGAGTCCGCTTTCGCGCCGACGCTTGCTCGATTTCAGCGATTTTCGCGGTGGCACACTCGGTGCGATGAGCCTCGTCGGGCGGGTCGAGTGCGACCCGTGCCGAACCTAACCGGAGGCCAGCATGGCGAAGAAGCTCAAGTTGAAGGTAAGTGCGCGCATCGCAGCACTCGGCGCAGTCTCGATCGTCGGCGCTCTCGTCGCGCCTGGTTGCTCGGCGAGAAATCCGGACGAACCGCAAGGCTCACGGTCCGATGCGGTTGGCACCGAGAGCACGAATTGCTCGGCCCTAACCTCCGCGAGCGGATCGATCATCGACGCGACGGGGAGCGCGTGGACGCTCACCGGCGCGACGGGAAAATTGGTGGTCGACGTCAACGGCGCCGCCGCAGGCTTCACGGCCAGCGTGACAAAGCTCTTTTATGCGAAGCGCGTGGTCTACCAGGAGAATGCCGCGGGAGGCTGGTGGTCGTGGTCGGCCGGAGCCTGGCAGGTTGCCGCGGATCCGACCCTCGATTGCCACGCCGCGTCCGCCAGCGGCACGACAATACCGCCCGCCGCGCAGATCTACGATGCCGCCGGCAACGCGTGGTCGGTGACGAGCGGCGCGGTGTACGAAAATGGCGCGGCCGCAGGCCTCACGGCGGGCGTCAGTCTTCTCCTCTATTTCAACGGCGTGATTTACCAAGAGAACACCGCAGGAAATTGGTGGTCGTGGAGCAGCTCGGGCACGTGGGCCGCGGCCTCGGGTGATCCGCGCGGCGTAGTCGATCTGAATCCGACCTCGTGCTTGCCGTTCGCGATGCCGTCGCAGACCACGCTCTTCGGGTCGGGGAAGAAGGTGTTCGCGCACTACTTTTACCCGTTCCCCGCGTCGCTCGACAACAAGGCCTCGAGCGCCGACTACTACAACGCGAATTATCTTTCGCCGAGCGGTGAAGCGAACAAGTGGAAGGGCAACGGCGGGTTTCTCCGCCAGCGCCCGCTCTCGGTCACGGTGGACCCGAGTACGAGCTGGAAGATCGACAACATGAAGAAGGAGATCCGCTTGGCGATGGCCGCAGGAATCACCGGCTTCACCGTCGACGTGATGAACGCGAGCCAAGCCAACGCCGGAAGTCAGCTGCAAGATCTCCTTACCGCCGCGGCCGCCGTTGACCCACGTTTCAAGATCATGGTGATGCCGGATCTGTCCGCGCTCGGTACGGATGCCGCGGCCGTCGAGGCGATCGTCACCTCGGTCGCGAACAATCCTGCGGCCTACAAGCTCGCCGATGGCAGGCTCGTCGTCTCCGCGTTCAACGCGAGCCTCGGCTCGGTGAGCTGGTGGCAGACGGTGCTCGCATCGCTCGACGCGAAGGGCATCCACACGGCGTTCGTCCCGGTATTTCTTGGCTGGGCGTCGCGTGCGGCCTCCTATGCGCCGATCAGCTACGGCCTCAGCGATTGGGGAACGGCAACGCCGACTGCGGCAGCGGCCATGGAGACCTGGCCGGCGACGTCGCACGGCTACGGGAAGATCTTCATGACCCCCGTCGATCCGCAGCAGTACCGCCCGAAGAATTTCCTCTTCTGGGAAGCGGGCAACAGCCTGGCCTTCCGCAACGGTTGGACGAGCGCGATCGCCGGCGGCGCCGACTGGGTGCAGCTCGTCACGTGGAACGACTTTTCCGAATCGAGCCAGATCGCGCCCTACACCGACACGACGCTCGCGAAGGACATCGGCACCGGCTACTACAACTTGAACGCCTACTACGCGTCGTGGTTCCTCACCGGCCAGGCGCCCAAGCTCACGAAGGACGTGCTTTACTATTTCTATCGACGTGAGCCCACGAGCGCGGCAGCTCCCGCGCAGACCTCGGCCACCACGGCGGTGGGCGCGGCCGGTGAGAACGACATCGAGCTGCTCGGCTTCCTCACCGCACCCGGCACGCTGAGCATCACCATCAACGGTCACACCACGTCGATGAATGCACCGGCGGGAGTCACTTCGTTCAAGGTCCCTCTCCAGGCCGGAACGCCCACGTTCACACTCGCACGCAACGGCGTGAATGCCGTGTCGTTCCAGGGCGGAATCCAAGTGTACGGCACGAGCGGCCTTCCGTCGGGCACGCTCGATCTCACGTACTGGAGCGGCAGCGCGTCGGCGCACGGGGTCTGCGAGATTTCGATTCCTTGATGCGTGAGGGGCGTTGGTTCGCTTTCCCTTTCAGCGAGACCTCTAACGGAGGCGGAGGTGGGTAAGGATCAACCGACGCATCCCTTCGTAGAAGCGTCCGCCGCCGGATCGAGGGATGTTCCCGATCACGTACCCGAGCAGCTGGCCATCGACGGTCAAGGTCGCCACGTGGGGCGCGTGGCTCTCCACGCGGAGGGATTTAGGCCACGGCGGTCGGCTGCGCAGTGCGGCGTCCATGCGCTGCTTCTGCGACGCATCGATCGCCGGGTCCTTCAGCGCGTCCTCGAGCAGCCGCTTCTCTTCGTCGTCTCCCATGGATTGTTCGAATGCGAAGTCGACCGGGCCGAGCGAGGCACCGCCTGCGGCACCCGAGGCGAGGGTAGGGAGCGCGGGCTGCAAGAGCTCCGTCGCGGATGGGCCGAGGGCAACGACGACCACCGGAACGAAGCTGTCTTCGTGCGCTTCGTCTTTCGGCGCCACCCCAAGGAAGACGAGGTGGCTCCCGCCGAGGACGTCGTCCGCCGCGGCATGGCGGCTGCCGATAGTCATCGCAGCCTCCGCGTCTCTGCCTGCTTCAAAGCGGCGGGCCTTCCAGAGATCGGGACGCGCAGTCGCAAACGCGTGGAGCGGCAGGCCGAGGTGCCAGCCGCCAATCGCATAGTCTTCTCCCTTCGGAGCGCCGCGCACCACACGCTCGCTACCGGCCTGGGGCACGCCACTCACCGGACCAGACGCGCAGCCGAGAAAGAGAACGCTCGAGAGCGCGAGCCCGACGGCAGTTCGCGCCGCCGAGAGCGCGGCAATGGGTGCACGAGCGATGGGCACGCTGGGAGCTGAAGTTTGCATGGGTGAAAAGAATTAACCACGCCTCGTACCATGCGTCGAGCAGAGGAGATCGTCGAGTTTCCCCGGCGATCCCGCACGCGCGCAACGACCTGCCTGGGCGGGGGACGTTGAGCTCGCGCTACGTGCCGGTGCGCCCAAGTCGTAAGTAGCCAAGGTTAGAGATTCGTCGCGGCCGTCCTTCGGAGGCGCAGCGCGTTTCCAATCACCGACACGGAGCTCAAGCTCATGGCCGCCGCCGCGATCATGGGGGAGAGAAGCATTCCGAAGGCAGGGTAAAGTACGCCCGCCGCGATCGGCACGCCGAGAAGATTGTAGCCAAAGGCGAGGACGAGGTTCTGTCGGATGTTGCGCATCACGGCGCGACTGAGAGCGCGCGCGCGCACGATGCCGCGGAGGTCGCCCTTCACGAGCGTGATCCCCGCGCTCTCGATCGCGATGTCGGCGCCCGTGCCCATCGCGATCCCGACGTTCGCTCTCGCTAGCGCGGGTGCGTCGTTGATGCCGTCACCCGCCATGGCGACGAAGGCTCCGCGGCGCTGCAGCTCCTCGACGGCGGCCGCTTTTCCATCGGGAAGCACGTCCGCAATGACCTCGTCGATCCCGATGGCACGTGCGATGGCTTCCGCGGTGATGCGACTGTCGCCGGTCAGCATCACGAGACGAAGACCAAGGGCCTTCAGCTGCCGGATCGCGTCCGGTGTCGTCTCCTTCACGCGATCGACCACGCCAAGCAGACCGGCGAGAGCCCCGTCCGCCACGACGAACACGACCGTGTGCCCATCGCGGCGCAAGGCGGCAACGCGCTCGGCGACAGGGGACGGATCGACTCCCAACGTGCTCATCATTCGCTCGTTGCCGAGCGCAACGGGCCGTCCGTCCATCACGCCTGCGACCCCTTGGCCGGTCGTGGACGCAAACGATTCGACTCTCGCCAGCGAAATGCCTTCGCCACCCGCTTTCGAGACGATCGCGGCGGCCAGCGGATGCTCGCTTGCGGCTTCGAGGCTCGCCGAGATTCGAAGAAGCTCTTCGCGCGAGACGTGCGCCAAAGGCTCAATGGCATCGAGCACGGGTTTCCCATCCGTGAGGGTTCCCGTCTTGTCGAGTATCAGCGTGTCGACCTTCTCGAACGCTTCGAGCGCCTCCGCGTTCTTGATGAGAATGCCCATGCGCGCACCCGATCCCGTACCGACCATGATTGACATCGGCGTCGCGAGACCGAGCGCACACGGGCACGCGATGACGAGGACGGCGATGGCGTTCACGAGCGCATGAGCGAATCGCGGCTCGGGGCCAGCAAGAAACCAGACCGCGAACGTGAGCACGGCGACGCCAACCACCGCGGGCACGAACCACGCGGCGACCACGTCGGCCAGGCGCTGGATAGGCGCTCGCGTCCGCTGCGCGGTGCTCACCAGCCGCACGATCTGCGCGAGGAGCGTCTCGCCGCCAACCCTATCCGCACGCACGAGGAGCGTGCCGGTTCCATTCGATGTGCCGGTGGTCACGCGGGCGCCAGAGACCTTCTCCACCGGAATCGGCTCGCCGGTGAGCATCGACTCGTCGATCGACGTCGTCCCGTGTAGCACCACACCGTCTGCTGCGACGCGCTCCCCCGGGCGAACACGGAAGACGTCCCCGAGGCGCAGTTGATCAATCGGCACATCGCGCTCATCGTTGCCCACGACGAGTCGGGCGGTTCGCGGTGCCAGACCGAGCAGCGCTTTGAGCGCCGTACCCGTGTGCGCGCGCGCCCGCAGCTCGAGCACCTGACCAAGGAGGACGAGCGTGGTGATCCCAGCTGCGGCTTCGAAATAAACGGCGAGGCGGCCCCCTTCGCCACGAAGCTCGGCGGGGAAGAGAGACGGCGCAAGCGTCGCCGCGAGGCTGTACCCATAGGCCGCTCCTGTCCCCAGACCGATCAACGTGAACATGTTGGGGCTTCTCTGACGTAGCGACGCCACGGCGCGGACGAAGAATGGCCACGCTCCCCACACGACGACGGGGGTCGCCAGCGCGAGCTCGATTCCGTTGCGGATGCCCGCTGGCACGCGGCGCTCGATCGGTAGACCGATCATTTCTCCCATGGCGAGCATCACCAGCGGCACCGTCAGAGCGGCGCTGAGGACGAAGCGCCGTTGCATGTCGGTGAGCTCCGGGTTTGGACCATCTTCCGCGGCGATGGCCACGGGCTCGAGTGCCATTCCACACTTCGGGCAGGCGCCGGGCGTGTTCTGACGGATCTCTGGGTGCATCGGACACGTGTAGTCGCCGCTCGCTTCCGGCATTCGCGTCTCGGATCGCACTGCGTGCTTCCCGAGGAACGCTTGCGGATCCGCCCCAAAGCGATCGCGACACCGCGCGCTGCAGAAGTAGAACGCCTTACCGTGAAGCTCCGTCGACAGCTTGGCCGGCAACGTCACTTGCATACCGCACACGGGGTCGCGCGCGGTTTGCGGATCTGCTGCAAGAGCTGTGTGACCGGGTCCCGAAGACGCACAGCAGCTTGGCGAGGAAGGGCTCGGGGCGGACATTGGTGACTCCTTTCGATACAGACTTTGAAGACACTCCGCCCGCACGTTGAGCGGCGGCCGCTACTTTTGGCAGTCGACCACGCTTGAGCCGCCTGCGATCGACCCCGATGTCTGCGTGGACGATGGCGTGCGGCTCGCGCCCGTGTAGCTCATCATTGCCGACTCCGTAGACGTCGCGTCGGACCATGATCGCCGCCACGACGTCAGGCGGTGATCGGCATCGTAGACGAACGACTCGGTCTGCGTCGGCTGGGAGTCCGACCACGACCGCCTCCACGACGCGAGGTAGCCGGTCGCGTCGTACGACAGAGACTCGGATTCGGTCGGCTGAGAATCAGACCAGCTCTGTCGCCAGGAAGTGAGACGCTTCGAAACATCGTAACCGAGTGTTTCCGTCTCGGTGGGCGTCGAGCCGGACCAGCTCAAACGATACGACGTGAGCTTCTCGTTGCTGTCGTAGCCGAGCGTGTGCGTATCGGTCTGCGTCGCTCCCGACCACGAGCGACGGAAATTGGTGACGTTGCCGGCCGAGTCGTACGTGATGCTCACGTTGTAGCTCTCGCCCGCACCCGACGCGCTGAACGTGACTGACGTCGGACGGTTTGCGCCATCGCGCGAGATGGTCAATGTGCCGCCGCCGCTCGACGTGGTGACCTGCGTGATCAGGTCTTTCATCGTTGCAAGGCGCTCCGCCTCGCGGTCCGTCGCATGCGACCCGGTAAACGGTACGCACATGATCGAGGCATCGGCGGAAGCGTCTGGCCCGTTGGATTTGGTGCCGCCGTCGGTGGCGACGGGATCGCCGGGGCAGTACTCCGCTTTCTTGGACAAGGGGCAGGTGGTGTCGTGCGTGGTGCACAGGCCGTTGACACATGCCGCGGCGGAGAAGCTGGCGGACGACTTCGAGCACGCGCAACAGACTGGAGCGCAATCGGCATATGTCTGACAGGGCGCGCCAGCTCCGGCGGTGCCGTGCAGGACGTCGGTGCTGCTGGTGCAGCTGCCGTTCATCTGTACCGCTCCGTGCGATTCGGACGCGGCGCCCATCGTGGTGGTGTTGCTGCTCGAGCACGCGACGACGACACCGGAAGCGCCGAGCAGAAAAGCGAAAGCGAGCGAAGGGCGGCGTGATCGGCGGTAGGTCATCGCAGCCGTCTAGCAGAGGTGGTGCCCGCTGCAAGCGGAGCGACTACCGCGCTCAACCGGCCGCGGAAAGTCGCCACCGTCGTAGTCCAGCCGTTTCCAGCTGCCGCGGATCCGGCCAACCCACGCGTACTCTTGGGCTCGGAATTCGACGTTCGAGACGCTAGCCGGCACCTGTCGTGTCAGCCATCTGCACGGTCACCGCCCGCGGCGAGCATCTGGAGGGCGTCACCGTCGATTCGTACGGCAAGCCAATCCCGGTGCACCTTGGCACCGAGGGATTCGTAAAAAGCGATCGACGGCGCGTTCCAGTCGAGGACGGACCACTGAAAGCGGCGACAGTCGTTGGCGATCGCTTCTCGGGCGAGGCGCTTCATGAGCGCGACGCCGATGCCCTTGCTCCGATGAGGCGGAGTGACGAAGAGGTCCTCGAGGTAGAGCACCGGGCGTCCCGTCCACGTCGAGTACTGGAAAAAGTAGAAAGCAAAGCCGGCGGCCGCATCTTCCCACTCGGCGATGAGAACGTAAAAGCGCGGAGTCGCTCCGAAGCCGTCGCGGAGGAGATCCTCTTCCGTGGCGACGGCAGCCTCCGGCGCGCGTTCGTACTCCGCGAGCTCGCGGATGAATCTCAAGATGAGGGGCACGTCGCCCGACACCGCAGCGCGAAGGTGAATCATCGGCCCGCACGTTTCTTGGCCGTCGCGCGCGCCGGTCGCTTGCGGATCGCTGGAATTTTACCGATGCGAACGTCCCCGGCGACGATCCTCTCGCACGCCAGCATCACGGACTCTTCGAAGTCTTCGTTGTCGGCCGCGAGGATCTGCCAACCAGTGACCCCGGTGCCGCTCGATCCGAAGAGGGTAAGCGAGCGCATGTTCGGGAAGTCTCGCTTCAAGCTGGCGTGATGCTCGCGCGTCGTTGCGATCCACACCCCGTTGTCGGCGGGGGACGTGGGTCGATCTCTCAAGACCATGACGATCTTGTCCTCCACGTAAACGGCGATGCAGCCGAACATCGGGCGCGTGGAGGGCGAGGCCGCGCTGAGCTCGTCGAGCACGAATGCAAACGGAGGTTTTTTTTTCGCGATGGGCGCGAACATCGCCTCCCGGTTGTCTTGCACGCGCGGGGGCGCACGGCGGCGTCGCTTCGGCACTCGCTTCAGCACGCCGTGACGGTACTCAATCTCCTCAGCGCTTCACAGTCCCGAGATCGCGGAATGCGCGATCGATCCTCGCCGCGAAAGGCTGCTCCTCGAGGGTGATTCCACCTTTGTCGTCGTGATCGACGATGTCGAGCTTCCCCATGCCGTAGCCCATCGGTCCGCGCGAATGAGCGCGCAAGCCGTCTGGTTCAGCAGAGCGTGTCTAGCCCCACCAATAGGAGAGTTTTACGAGGACGACGTCGGTCGCGGGCGCCTTCCGCACCGCGCCGAGGTCCAGAGTTCCGCGATCACCTGGAACGAGCGAAACCGAGGGCGACTGCGAGCGCGTATAGACCAGATACAAGAGCGAGCCGAGCCGGTACTCCCAGCGAAGCACGACGTTCAGGTTGAGTACGCCGCGCGTGAAATCAGGATTGCTGGGCGGCGCCGGACCGGGGGTGAGACTATCGACGCGAATCGCCGGACGCGGTCCAGCGGGGTCTGTCTGGAATTGCGAGAAAGCGAAGTAGTGCCCCGAAGCCAAGAAGAGCTGGCCGTAGGTCTGAAGCGTGAGACGCGGGACGAATGTGTAGGTCGCGCGCAGAACCGCTCCAACGCTCTTCGCATCGAGCTTTCCGAAGATGAGGTCTCCGGGAGCCGCACCCGCGGTGACGTAGCGTGGCTCGCCATGGTTGTACGTGAGGCTCGGCAAGAGCTCGAGATCGAGCCTAGGGAGCACGCGAAAGAGCACTCCTCCATCGAGGTAAAGATTGAAACCGCCGTCTAAGATGTGCTGCGGGCGACCGCGCAACGAGAAGCTCACGAGCTTGGTCGCGTCACTCGAGATCGAGGCCTCTGCGCCGTACAACCCCCGCCTTTCGAGCGCCGTCCCGTCACCGACCTCGCGGTTGTCGAAGCGATCCCCTTTGAGATCGAGCTCGGCGTAGTAGCGCCAAAAATTGCTCAGCTTCCCGAACGTGACGAGGTCCGCGCCCCGGGCGACGTTCAACCCGCGGATGTCGTCTCCTCCCCAGGCCTCCACGCGCGTGTGGGTCTCGAGCGTTTTCCAGTGAGGCTCGAGGGTGCGATACTCTATATTGGCATATCCAAATAAGACATTCGCATTTCGGTTGAAGCCAAGATCGTTGTAATCGAGCTTTCGATCGTTGTAGGTGAAATCCGAATACCAGAGCCACGGGGATCCGCCCTCTCTGGCCACGTACGTGAAAAGGCCTTTGCCGAGGTCCCCGGGTTGGATAACCGTTCCGTCCGGCACGGGGCGGGGAGGCCCGCGCTGAAGCTCGGACCCGACGACCTGCCCGCCGGTAACGTAGTCGCCCGAGGGCGATCGCCAGCGCCAGTCGATCGCGCCGACGTAGGCATCGCTGAAGCACCTAGAGCCAATCGCTACAATCGTCCCGTCCGGACAGAGCTGACCATTCGGAGCAGTGCCATCGGCCGGGCTGATCGGATATCGCCCCGTGGGCTCGCCGCGGGTAACGCCGGTGGCCGTGATCCCGATATGCGCGTTCTTGCCGAGGTCACGCCGAAGCCGAAAGACACCGAAGTTGGTGAGCGGATCGACAAGGCGTTTCTGATGCGTTCCGTCGGCGAGCTGCACGTCGACGTTGTTTGGTGCGGTGAGAGCTTGGAGAGTCCCGATGGTCCAACGATCACCGAGGCGGCCCGTCAGCTTGGTTGCAGCGTAGATGGTCCCCGGCGTCGGGAGGTCGACGAGCTGCTCGGCGAACGGAGCTGAGCTGCGCAGCGCGGGGCTCGCGACGTTGCGCCCGATGCGCCGCGTGTAGAGGAGCTGGAGAGGCGTCGCGAAGGTGTCCACACCCTCCAAAAAAAATTGCCGCTTCTCCGGATAATACGTCTCCACGTTGGTCAAGTTGAGGACCACTTGATCGGCCTCGACCTGCGCGAAGTCGGGATTGATCGCCGAGTCCAAGGTGAGGCTCTGGGTGGGATGCCACTTCAGATCGAGGCCTACGGAACCGGTGAAATCGATCCCGTTGGCCAGCGTCCCGGTACCGGCGTCGCGCCGCTGCATCTTGCCGACCACGAACGGCCTCAACTCGAGCGACGTACTCGGATGAATGCCAGCGAGCCCTTCGAGCCGACCGTAGTGGGAGACCTCACCGGCCGTGCTCCTCGGAATGAAGGCCCACTCGTCCGTCTCTTGGCGCTTTGAGACGTAGCGACGCGCTTCCATTCCCCAGGATTGGATTGGCTCCGCGTCAAAACGCAAAATACGAAACGGGATGCGGATCTCCGCGGTCCAGCCCGCTGGAGACTTTGAAGTGCGTGCTTCCCAGTTCTCGTCCCAGTCCGCGGAGTAGTCGGTGTCGTTGAAGCGCAGACCGTCGATGAGCGCGCCGCCTGCGTTGACGATGAAGTCGAACGCGCTCTTGCCGTCGTGACGGGTGTCCACGGCGAAGGAGACCCAGTCCGATTCGACGAGACGATCGCGGCGGGTCAGACGATCGACGACCTGCGCTTTCGTTTGTTGGCACTCGAAAGCCACGTACAGCGCGTCGTCGTCGTAGACGATTCGCATCGTCGTTTTCTCGGCCGGCGCTCGTCCGTCGTTCGGGAATTTCTCGGTGAAGGCCGAGCTCGCAGGCGCGGCCGCCCACGCGGAATCGTCCAGCTTACCGTCGATCACCGGAGGGCTCGCAACCCGCGCGGCCTGGAAGTGCGGAACCGCTGCCGCCGAAGCTGTTGCAGCAGCGAGCAAAACGATGTGAAACATGAGCCGGCGCGACCTCGCGGCAAACCGTAAACCAGTCGAGGCACCCCTGGACAGCCTAGAAACGCTCGCGGCGTTCAGATCTCGCGGATCGGAAAACGTACGGTGTGCACACGCTCCGCTTCGGCGTCGACGAGAAGGACGCCGTCGACCTGAAAGGCGATGCGGTACTCGAGGAGCTGCCGCCGCGTGGCCGAAGTCTCGATCCTGGGCGCGACCTTTCCCGTCTTGACCTCGGCGATGAAGCGCCGCCCCCCCATGGAAACGAGGTAGTCGGCGCGCAGGGTGACGGCGATCTCCTCGTCGTCGATCCACACCGGGTACGTCACCACCACCTGAGACCCTAGAATCGTATAACCAAGGCTGCGCACGAGCCTCGCCGCTCTCGTCTCTCCTTCTTCAGCACGCATTCGCTGCCGACCGAGGCGCCAACCTACCGACCACGTGCGCCACGCCAACCGCGCGGTCTGCACGATGGCGACGACCGCGAGGAGCGCGAGCGCGATGAGCAGCGCTTCGGGCGGTACAGTCCTCGGATCGAACGCACCCACGGGTGGCGCGAGTACAGCACCCGTCGCGATTGACGGCCAAGTCCCGTGCGCCCATCACTACAGGGATGGATCCTCGTCGACACAAGACCGCTCGCCGTATCGCGCGTCTCGTCGTCGCCATTGCCGCGGGCATCGTCACCTTCGTTTTTCTCTTGGTCCTCTTCGACCAACGCGACACGCGAGCACCCGCGCCCTTCGACGTGCTCCGCAAAGGTGCTGACGCAGGAAAATAACCGCGAAATCAGAAGGTACGCCTGTGGTTTGCGGGGCGTCGTGACATCCCGTATAGCTTCCGGGTGAAACGAAATATTCTTCTCGCGTCATGGGCGGTGACGGCTGTTGCTGGAACCCTGTGGGCGTGCAGCGCCTCCATCACCGCATCGGATCCGGGTAAGGCCGACGGCGGGGGCGGTGGAGACGACGCGTCCTTCGGTGGCGACGGAGCAGGGGGCGACGACGGCGGAGCGGTTACCGATTCCGCTATGCGCGCCGACACCGCGGAAGCAGGCGAAGCGGTCTGCGGAGCGGCCAGCACGTCTAACGACTGCGTCGATTGCTGCGCCGGTTTCCACCCCACCGGCGTGAACGTGATTCCAATCGCCGTGCACGCCTGCGCCTGCATCAAAGGGGTCGGGTTGATTACCCACGAATGCGCGACTCCTTGCAAGCTGACCTACTGCAACGACGCCGGCTCCACCTCTCCGGAGGCAGGAAGCCCATGCGATGTTTGCCTCAACAAAGCACTTGCAGGTGACGCCGGCGACGCAGCCGCGCCGCAAAGCTCGCGTCCGGGCGACTGCTTTGGCCCTGCCATTTCCGCCTGCACCGGTGATCCCGAGTGCGTCGCCTACGAGACCTGCAAGTTCACCGCGAAGTGCGACTCGAAGCCCTGAGCGGCTCACGCAGCCTTGACTGGACCAGCGATCTCGGCATGGTTAGGCTGTGTTCGTGACGAAGGTTCCTGCCATTGCGCTCTCACGATTGGTGCCCGACGCCGTTCCGAGGGGCCGGAAAAACGTGGCGCTCTTCGTCGCCGGGATCGCAGATCTGACGCAGGTCGTTTTTCTACCCGCCTTCGTTGAAGGCGCGGCTTCACCGTTCGAAGTTGCGCTCGATACGATGACGGCCCTTTCGATCATGCTCATCGTCGGTTTCAAGTGGCGCCTCGCCGTAGCATTGGCCGCTGAGCTCGTTCCAGGCGTCGATCTTTTTCCGACGTGGACGGCCATGGTTCTGAGCCTCCCGGTTCAAGCCAAGGAGCTCGAGGCGTACACTGAACAGGCAAGCGAGCTTCGCGCCTACAAGACCACGTGATGAGTGGTGACCAAAGTGGCTGCTTTCGCTAGTCTAGCGTGATGTCGATGACCTCGCGCAGCGCCGAACAATGGCAACCGCTCTTCGATGGAATTACGAAGATGCGCACCACGTGGCCTGCACGCGGTTGGAGCTGGGACGGTCGCCTCTCGTGTGTGACCTCTTCTTTCAGCACGGAGTTCGAAGCCAAGGCGCGAGCGAGCGCAGCCGTCGCCCTCCCCCAGGAATGGACGTCGACTTCACTCGCCAAAGCGCCGGCGCAGGTACGCGAGCTGGCGGAGCGCCACGGCGGGCTCCGCTCGGGCCAGTTGCTCCTTCTCGGCGGGCCCTACGGAGGAATTGTGTCTTTCGGACTTTGGTGGCCCTGGGGCGATGGCGTGACGATTTCTCTGCGCATCGGCCTCGCGGATCTCGACATCAATCGCGAGCCGTTCCCCAGATTCCGGGAAGGCTTCGGCGTCAGCCTCTAGACGTCAGCCTGCGAGAGACCTCGTGTGTGGACGAACGACGCTTGCCCAACCCAATGCTGAAATCGCACGGGTTTTCAGGCTCAACGAGGTCCCCGAGCTCGAGCTTCGGTACAACATCGCCCCTACGCAGCCGATCGCCGTGGTGCGAAACGATCGGGGGCAGCGACGCCTCGATCTCGTGACGTGGGGGCTCATCCCCGCTTCGAGCACCGGGCCGCGCGCAGGCGCAAAGCTGATCAACGCGCGGGTCGAAACCGTGGCTACGAAACGTCCGTTCGCCGAGGCCTTCCGCGGTCGCCGATGCCTCGTGGTGGTCGATGGCTTTTACGAGTGGCAACGACAGGGCAAATCCAAACAGGCCCACCACATTCATCTACCCGGAGGAAAAGCGTTCGGCTTGGCCGGCCTTTGGGATCGCTGGACGTCGAAGAGCGGCGAGGTGATCGAGAGCTGTACGATCATCACACGCGAGTCCGTCGGTGGTATGCGTGAGCTTCACGATCGCATGCCGGTGATCCTCGAAGAAGTGGATCACGATGCGTGGCTCGATCCCGCGCTCGTCGCTCCGGCGGTCATCGATTCGCTCCTGAAGAAGCCGCCGCCGACGCTCATCGTGCAGCCCGTGAGCAGCTTCGTGAACAGCGCGGTCAACGAAGGCCCCTCCTGCCTCTTGCCCGACGGCGGAACGAACCTTTCTCTCTTTTAAAATTCGAAGGCGAGGCCAGCAGACCAGGTGTTCGTGCCAACGTGGAGCGCGCTCGATTGGCCGAGACCGTTCAGCGCTGCGACCATCCATTCGGCGAAGAGGTACGTGTTGTTGATGCCGGTCGCTTGATCGAGCTGCCTCGCGGATCGCCGGTCGAACGCGTTCAAGTTGAGCCCTACCCCGAGCGCGAAATTCGTTCCGACGGTATGCCCCTTACCGGAGACGCTGTCCGTACTCGACGTGCCGACGGCATTCGAGGCGCGCCAAAGCGCATACCCAAGACCGCCTTTTACGTAGGGCACGAGGGGAATTCCGAGATCGCGCGAGAGCACGTCGGCGCGAAAAACAGCGACCAAGTAAAACGGATAAATCGAAAGACTGGTGTCTTCGGCAGAGAGGCCCGTTCCGTCGGATTTAGGAGCCTTCGCGGTCATCGAGGTGATCCCCGCGCTGATTCCTGGACCGAGCGTGCCCAGGTGCGGAATGCGCAGCGCTTGCCAGTCGAACTCGGCGGCGAGCTCCAGGCGGGGCGTGCTGCCGAACGTATCTTTGTACGGCGTCTTGCCGTTCAGCGTCGGCTCGTTGTCGACCTGCGGGGTGTACGGTGCGAAGCGGATCTCGAACGCGAAATGCTGCGGCGACGAGTAGTCTTTGTGCTCGTGTGAAAGGAGCGCTCGCTCCTGCGCGTTGGCAATGCTTTCCATCGTCACGAGCGCACACGGCGCCGCCATCAAGACCCTCAGCAAGCGCTTCACTTCGTCATTCTCCGTCGCACGAGAGAGAGCATTGCCACGAGGCCACCGAGCCCGAACACCGCGCTTCCGACGGGCATTCCTGCACCTTCGAGCGCGCAAAATCCTCCGCCCGCTTGCCCGCCGGAGCTGCGGTATTTCTTCCAGAAGTCGTCGATCAACGTGGGTGCTGCGCAGCTTGGAACGGACAGAGGCCCGGTGTTGCCGAAGCCGTCGCTGGCGGCAACCGCCACTGTGTAGAGCTGATCATTCTTCAACCCGGTAATGGTCGCCGACGTGCTCGTGCTCCCACCGAGCTGAGCGCAAATGAACTTGGGATCGATGACCCTTTGCGTTCCGCCCGTGCTCATGGCCACGCCGGCTTCGTCGACGGTGGTCGTGCCACCGCCGCTGACGATCACCGAGCTCGGATTCGCCATCTCCGTTCCGTCGGGGCCTCGGCAGACGTCTGCAGAGCCGCTCGGACCGCCGACGACGTTTTCGAGAACGCATCCGCCGTCGAGCGCGATGGGGGGGCGGGCATTGCCGGAGTCGTCGAGTCCTCCGTCGGCGAAGCCGCCGTCTTGGCATACGAGGAACGTGCGAGGGCTCGCATCCGCAACTGCGGTCGCGCCTGCGTCTATCCCTTCCTGCCCACGCGGGGGATCACAGTACACCGTGTACCCTTGCGTGTTGCTGTCACGCGCGTTGTTCCACGTCACGATGAGCGCGGTGTCGCCTTGCCCAGCAATGACATTCGCGGGTGCGCCTGGGCCGAGGAGGGCCGCTTTGAGATCGTACTTTCCCGCGGTACCGACAGGATTTCCACTGCCGTCGAGCCAGATGAAATAAATGCTGAGCGCCGTCGGGCCGCTCGAGCCCACGTGGCACGCCGCCTCCGTTGCCGGCGAATACACGACCGGCTTCGGGCTGACCGCGACGTTGCCCACGATGTCTTGCGCGCGAATGTTGACGCTGGTGGTTTGGGCAGAGGGGATTGCGGTCGGCGACGCTGGCCAGCACGTTCCCGTGGTCACCGTGCGCGCGGCGAGCGGAGTGCAATCGGTCGAGCCGACCCACGCCTCGAGGTGCACCTCGGAGCAGAACCCGGTCAGCGAGAGCGAGAAGTGAAGGACGGCGTCGGCCTCACAATCCGCGAAATTGATTCCAGTGGGATTCAGGTTCTGGGGGCGAACGGCGATCCCGGTCCGAGTCACGAGCGGGTTGACCGCTGCCGCGGGCATGCACGACACCTGCGCGCGCGCGTCGTTCGCTGCGATCAGGGCAGCGGCCGCGAGGAGAGCACCGGCGGCTCGACGAGAGGAATGCGAAGGCGAGAGCCACATCTTGTGAGCCATTCAGCATAGCTCGTGCCACGGCTTTTTTCTGGCATTCCACGCCGCTCGCGGGGGGTGGGGTGGTCAAGGTGGCAGCCCTCGGTCCGCGCTCGCTCGGCAAACTGACAATCTGGCATCGCGACTTTTGCGGTGTGTTTGGGTAAGACTGGGGCGTGATTCATCTCATCCCCGCCCATCAGGGGCGCCCCGCGGACGACCCGATTTTTGCGCTCAACCGCGAGGCATTGGCGCGCAGAGCCAAAGGCGAGACGATCGTGAACGCGACGCTCGGCACCCTCCTCGACGACGAAGGAAAGCTCGTCGTCCTTGCGTCGACGGCGCGCGCTGTGAAGGAGGTGCCGACGGATCTCTGGGCGTCGTACGCACCGATCGCGGGCGACCCTGATTTCTTGCGCGCAGTGATCGATGATTTTCTTTCACCCGAGCCCGCGCTTCGCGACTGCGCGGTCGCTCAAGCCACACCGGGTGGGAGCGGCGCGCTGAGACACGCCATCGCAAATTACCTCGAGCTCGGGCAGTCGCTCCTCACCACCAGTTATTTTTGGGGCCCCTACCAGACGCTCGCGGACGAAGCGGATCGCAAGCTCGTCACCTTCTCGATGTTCGCGAAGGACGGCTCCTTCGACGTCGAAGCGCTCGACCGCGCGCTCGCCTCGCAGATCGAAAAAGAAGGCCGTGCGCTCCTCTTCGTGAACGACCCTTGCCAGAATCCGACCGGCTACTCGATGCACCCGAGCGAGTGGGCTGCGGTCGTAAAAAGCCTTCTTTTCCAGTCCGAACGCGCACCGGTGACCCTCCTCGTCGACGTTGCTTACTACGCGTACGGCAAGGGCGAGCGCGGGGCCTTTCTCAAGGCGCTCACGCCGCTCCTCGGAAAAGTGGGGCTCCTCTTTGCATGGAGCGCGTCGAAAACCTTCACCCACTACGGCCTTCGCGTCGGGGCGCTCATCGCCTGCGTGCCCGACGAAAAAGAGCGTGCAATGACCGAAGCGGCGCTCAGCTATTCAAGCCGCGGCACGTGGTCCAACTGCAGCCACGGCGGGCTGCGCGCCGTCACCCGCCTCCTCACCGATCCAGAGCTCGCGCGGGCCTGCGATCGCGAGCGTGAGGTGTACAAGAATCTTCTGCTCGCTCGGGTCGATGCCTTCAACGCACTCGGTCACGCGCGCGGCCTTCGCTATCCCCGCTACGAAGGCGGCTTCTTCGTCACCGTTTTTTCGGACGACGCCGACGCCAAGGCGAAGTCCGCCGTGATGCGCGAGGCGGGCGTCTACGTCGTACCCACCGGCGGCGCGCTCCGCGTTGGGCTCTGTTCCGTTGCCACGCGCGACATACCCAAGCTGGTCGACGCGCTGGCCTAGTGCCTCGGTTCTACGGAATGGAAGGGTATAGGCGGCGAAGCTTGATCCGTGCGTCTGCGGCGGAGAAACGCCATTTCACTTTCCCCGTCGTGC
>JAYTOU010000055.1:0-57332 GCA_043747615.1 Myxococcales bacterium
CGGCAGCGCACAGGGAGCTCGCGCAGATGAGTCTCAGTGAGGCCCGCGCATCCACGGACGATGAGGCGCGCTTCACTCTGCTCGTGCGGGGAGCAACGATGCTCCTCGAGCACGAGCTCGACGTCCAGACCGCGTTTGCCGCCTTGGAAGAGGCCCACCAGCTCCATCCGAATGACATCGAGTGCTGCGTGCGTCTCGCCGATGCTCACCTCGCGCTCGACCAACGCGGGCCGGCGACCGAGATCATCCAGACCTCGCTCGCGTCGCACAAGGGTCGGCGATCGCGCGATCTCGCTCTGCTCCATCTTCGCCTGGCGCGCATCAGTCGCCTCAACGGCGATCATGCGACGGAGATGACGTCCCTCTCGAGCGCGCTCGACATGGATGGACAAAACGGGGTCGTCGCCTCCGAGCTCGCAAATTGTGCTCTCGAACAAGGCAATCTCGACGTCGCGACCAAGGCTCTTCGCGCGGTGACGATGCTCAAGACCGCCGCTCCCCTCCCACGCGCCATCGCCTACCAGCGCCTCGGCGAGATCGCCCATCACCAAGGCGACGTAAAGAAAGCGATGCTGCTTCTCAAGCGCGCCGTAGACGACGACCCGACGCTGGAGAGCGCACGCACGCTTCTAACCGCCCTCCAGACGCAGTGATCGTGGTACGCAGAGAAAATGTACTTTCAGGATCTCATCCTGGCCCTTCAGTCGTTTTGGACGAAGCGCGGCTGCCTTCTGGTCCAGCCTTACAACACCGAGGTGGGCGCGGGGACGTACAACCCAGCGACGTTCCTGCGCGCGATCGGGCCCGAGCCCTGGAACGTGGCGTTCGTCGAGCCCTCGCGCAGGCCGAGTGATGGGCGCTACGGAGACAACCCCAACCGCCTCCAACAATTTCATCAGTTCCAGGTCATCCTCAAACCGTCACCGCTCGACATCCAAGATCTTTACGTCGAGTCACTCCGCGCGATCGGCACCAAGCCCGAGGAGCATGACGTGCGTTTCATCGAGGACGACTGGGAGTCTCCCACGCTCGGCGCATGGGGCCTCGGCTGGCAGGTATGGCTCGATGGCCTTGAAATCAGCCAGTTCACGTACTTCCAGCAGGTAGGTGGCCTCGACTGCCGACCGGTCGCGGGAGAGCTGACGTACGGACTCGAGCGCATCTCCATGTATCTCCAGGATAAGGACACCATCTACGACGTGGAGTGGGCGCCCGGCATTACGTACGGAGAGGTCGCCAAGCGGGCCGAGTGGGAATGGAGCACCTACAACTTCGAGCAAGCAGACACGAAGATGCACTTTGCACACTTCGACACCTACGAGGCGGAAGCCAAGCGACTCCTCGCCGTCTCCGACGATCCGATGAAGAAACTGGTTCTGCCGGCGTACGATTTCGTCGCCAAGGCGGCGCACCAGTTCAACGTGCTCGATGCACGGGGGGCCATCGGCGTTACGGAGCGAGCACGGTTCATCGGGCGCGTCCGTGGCTTGGCAAAAGGGGTCGCCGAGGCTTATTTTGCGCAGCGAGAAGCGATGGGCTTTCCGCTCCTTCGTCAGCCCGCGCAAGGAAATGTAGAATGAAACGCGCGCTCCGATTCGTTGTCTACTTGGCGGCCTTCGCGGCGTGCGGCGGAGACAAACATCTGTCGCGCTATCCGTCGCGCGAAGCGGGATGCGCTGTCGAAATCTTCCACGAGGCACCCGCGATGCGGACGCACAACATCGGTCCGGTGAGCGCAAGCTGTGACGATCGCCTCTCGGAGGCAGAGTGTCTCCGCGCGTTCAAAGACGAAGTCTGCAAGCTCGGCGGAGACATCGCGTGGGGCGTGGAGAGCCCCGTAAAAGACGGCGGGCGCATCAAGTTCGACGGTCGCGCCGCGCACACCAAGTCTCCTAAAGCTGCGGACGGCGGCACTCCCCCCGCGTCACTCTAGGCATTTTTCGAACGCGTCCGCGGTGCTCGCGGCCATCGCGCAATCGAACTCGGCGCGGGTGATCTTGGTCACGCAGCTCTGAAAATTTTCGTCGCCCTTCGCCTCTTCGCGAAAGGTGACCTGCTCCGACTTGATCGTGCTCGCGGACGCGTCGTGATTGCGTTCGGTGACGACGAGCGTCGCGTACCGATCGATCAGCTTTTCACAATCGGGCTGAGCGACCTTCGGCTTACAGGACGCGAGAAGGAGCAGCGCCGCCAGCAGTGTGATCAGTTCATGCACTTGTTGATGTCGTCCGTGCTCTGCGCTGCTCGTACGCACGCAATGATCGAATCGCTGATGCGGCGTCCCACGCAGTCTTTGAGCTCTTCTTTCATGTCGGTTCGAATCTGCGCCTGTTTCTTCGCGATGGCCGTGGGATCGGTGATGTTGATCGCCTTCATCGCGACCTCGGTGTTGCGGTCGATGATGAGATCGCAATCGGCCTCGGTGGCTTTCCGGCCGCACGCCACCTGAGACAAACCTAGAAATCCGATCAGCACGAAAACGGGAACTGGAGGGCGTCGGGAAGGCATGTATTCCCACTCCATAGCCTTGATTTGGTGGCTTTTGGCCGAAAGAAAGCTTGAATGCTACACTCAATCATCGTGTCGTCGGCCCGCTTGGCCACCGTATCTCCCGAAGATTTCCTGCGCAAAGCCATGTCTGCGGGAAGCTCTGCCTCACGGGCACGCTTTGCGCGGCGGGGTCTAGCCACCCGCGCCCCCCTTGACCGGACGACGCATGCCATGCTCCTTCGGCAGCTCTACCTCTCGTATTTCGAGGCGCGGCGCTTTCGTCAGGCCCACGAGATTGCGCTCCAGGCGATCGAGCTCAACGTCCTCCCAGACGTGCTTCATCAGGACGCCGCCCGTGCCGCCCTGGCCCGCGGAGACCTCGATGTAGCGATCGCACACCTGCGTACGGCCGCGCGCCGCGGGCCTGCGTCGCGGCGACCGTTTCACCTTTGGACGCTTGGAGGCACGCTTTTTCTTGCACAAAAATACGCGGAAGCGGTTGGCGCATTGGCGCGGGCGTCGCGTTGGGGCACGCGCGACAAGCCTCTCTACCGCGCGCACCTTGCGCTTGCGCGGATGGCGGGTGGTGAAAAGATCGCGGATCTGCAGGAGACGATCACGGCCCTTGCTGAAGCGCCTTGCGGCCAAGGCTACGGTCGTTTCATCCTCGGGCACCTGGCGTATGCGTCAGGGGAGTGGACCGCAGCCCGGCGCTACCTCGAGTCGTTCGTCAAGCGCACCCAGAGCTCGCGCACCGCGATGGAAATTGCCCTCGAAGGTGAGCTGCGTATGTCGCGCGCGACGCTCGCCAAAATGCGAAGCAACTAAAGCCTGACTGGTTCCCTGAGGATCCGGACGCGCTTTCATTAACCCACATGGGGGCGAGCACCGCCCGCTCACGGGGCTAACAATTCTACGGCGTTGTGTAACAATTCTATCCGTTTGGATGATGCCACTAGCGAAACTCCGGTCCTGGTTCGCACGTTGTTATGATCATGTGGAGATCAACTATCTCCCCTAAGGAGCACGCCCTTGCGTAGGCACCGTTTTTCCGCCGCCTCGATCCTCTTTTTCCTCATCGCGCTCATGCTCGTGCCGGCGATCGCCAGTGCGGACGGGGGCGGCTCGGACACGGACGTGTTCTCGCGCGCCATGGCCCGAGGGCCGCTCTTCGCGATCGGTGCCGCGTTCGTCGGTGGGCTCTTCGTCAGCCTCACCCCGTGCGTGTATCCGATGATCGCGATCACGGTGAGCGTGTTCGGCGCCAATCAGGCCAAGTCGCGGCTCCATGCGGCGGGACTCTCCGGTGTCTTCGTCCTCGGCATCGCCACCCTCTTCACGATCCTCGGAGTGGTCACCGCGGCAACGGGCGGTCTGTTCGGCGCACTCCTCGCCAACAAATTCGTCGTCGGCTTCATCGCCATCGTCTTTCTCGCCCTCGCGGCGTCCATGTTCGGCGCGTTCGAGCTCGCACTCCCGTCGAGCCTCAACAATCGACTCGCAACCGTCGGCGGCATCGGCTTTGGCGGCGCCTTCACCCTCGGCTTGGTGAGCGCCCTCGTGGCTGCTCCGTGCACGGGCCCGGCCCTCACGGGAATTCTCATCTGGATCGCCACGACCCACAACCTCGTGCTCGGCTCCGGCGTGATGTTCACCTTCGCACTCGGCTTGGGCGTCCCGTTCTTCTTGGTAGGCACCTTCGCGATCAGCCTTCCCAAGGGCGGCGCGTGGATGCTCGGCGTGAAATGGATCTTCGGCGTCGTCTTGGCTGTCGTCGCTCTCTACTTCTTGCGCAACGCCGTCACGCCCCTCCAGCATGTCGCCTCGCGCGGCAACACCTTCCTCATCGTCAGCTCCGCGCTCATGCTCGTCGGCTTTGCTCTCGGTGCGGTTCACGTCGTCGCCGAGCGCAGGAAGTCCCCCATCGCGCATCTCTCCAAGCCGATGAAGCTGGCCTCGATCCCCTTTGCGATCGGCGGCTCGTTCATGGTGCTCTCGGCCATGCTTCTTCCGGCAGCCGAGCTCGAGTGGCTCACCGTGGAAGCGACGGCGCGCGCGAAGGCGACCACCGAGCACCGCCCGGTCATCATCGATTTCGGAGCATCGTGGTGCACCGCCTGCACCGAGCTGGCGACACACACTTTTGCCGATCACGGCGTCCGTGAAGAGGCTGGCCGTTTCGTTGCCCTCAAGGTCGACGCGACCGACGACGAAGACACTCAGGTCAGCAAGATGAAAGAAAAGTACAAGGTCGTCGGCCTTCCGACGGTCGTTGTCCTCGACAGCACCGGCCAAGAGAAGGTGCGCTTCAACGAGTTCGTGCCCCCCGAGAAGTTTCTCGCAGCCATCAAAGCCGTCGACTGAGCTCTACGGATTGAATTCGTCGGGCGCTGCGGCGGGCTTCGGCTTTGCCGTGGGCTTCGGCTTCGACTCCGCGGGCTTGGGCTCTGAAGGCGGCTTGACGGCAGGCCTCGGCTGATCGGGTTTCGGCGTGGGAATCACGGGTGAGGGCGCGACGCCAGATGCGGGCTTCGGCTTCGGTGTCTTCGCAATGGGGGGCGGGGGCTTGTCGTTCGAGTCGCCAGGATCCGTTGCCACGGCGCGCTGCAGGTCGGCCACGAAATCCTCTGCTTCGCGTGCGCCGTTGCGTGAGTCGCGGGACACCGAGCCGAGCACTTCGTACGACGCCGCAAGCTCGTCTTGAACGTCCATCGCCGCGCGCCCGCCGTGCTTGGCGAACTCCTCGCGAACGTGCGGCTCGAGCGCGCGGCCGCTCTTGGTGAGCTCGTCGACCTTGGGCGGAAGCGAGCGCAGCGCTTTTGCGCGGAGCAGCTCGGCGCGCGCGGTGGCTTCGACGGCTTTGAAGAGCTCGCGTGTGGGGTCGTCTACGCGCGAAGCGCCGACCGCAGTGAGATGAGCCTCGTCACCGGCGATCTCGAGCTTGGTGGGACCAACGTCCCGCGCGACGCCGGTGATGCGTTCGTGCGCCGCTTGAACGATCGAAACGTCGGCTGCTTCGGGCGTGAGCTTCAGCGTATCGACGAGGGGGCGACGCGACGCCTTGCGGTCGTCGACCCAGCCGGCTGAAGATACCTGGAGATCGTGAACCTCTTTGAAGTACGCGTCGTAGCGCACTTCGCCGCTCTCGAAGAGCTCACCGTTGCGCACCCTCGATTGACCGCCGAGCAGGTTGCAAGCGCTGCTGCCGATCGCGAAGGCGAGGACCATCATCCACTTTTTTTGGTCCGTCATTCGGCCCGTCATCCTCGTTCGGCCTAGCATGCGTTCCGTTCTAGTGCGGACACGTGATGGGTGTCGCGACCACTTCGTAATTCTTACCACTCGACGAGAGGTAGGCGACGACGCCTTTGCCGCCGACCGCGAGCGCGGCTTGTCCTTGGCCAGCGTTCGCTCCGTCGGGGGAGATGGTGAGCGCCGCTCCTTGGAATGTACCGGTGGCGTCGAGGGTCTGCGCACGCACTTGATGAGCGGCAGCCGGACCTTCGGTCCACACCAAGAGAAATCGGCCGCCGCCGAGAGCGGCGACGCTCGGTGACATGATCGGTGCGCCGAGACCACCAGGCGGGGGATTGAAGACACGCGGGCTCTCTGGAGCAGGCTCGCCATTCTTCCAGCGCAACCAGCGAAGACCCCAAGGCTCGGAGACGTCCGCGCGATCCGCCCAGGCGACGAGGATCCATTCTCCGCTCGCGGCGACGGCCGGGGAACCGACCTGAGGACCGAGCCCCGCTACGCTCGAAAGCGGTCCGCGCGGCGTGAGCGTCTTGCCTTCGCCGAGAGCGGCTCCCAACCAGATCGCCGAAGCATGCCGGAAGGCGATCGCGATGCCCTTGTCTGGTCCATCGAGCGGAGATCCGCGCAATGCCTCGGCCGGTCCATCGCCCGTCAGCGCCCACAGGGTCGTGGGCTTCTCGGCTCCGTGCGCGGCCCAAACCAGGTTGCCCTCCGAAACCCCTAAATCTATAGGCGGTGCACCAGGAATCGTCCGTCGACCTTGGAGCTTGTCTGCTTTGTGATCGACGTCTCCCGCGACACCGAGAGGCTTTCCTTCCGCGACGAGCGGGGTCACGCGGCGAAGCGGATCCACGCTGTGGACGTGCGCATCTTTGCTGACGGTGAGCTTGGTGGGATCGATCTGAACGACTTCTCCGTCCTTCGGGCCGACGGCGAATCCGAGTACCACCGAGCTTCCCGAGGGGAGCACTTCGATGCCGCTCGGAACGAGCGCGTGACCGGCGAGCGTCTTCGACGGACCGGCGACGCGGCAAGGGGGCGACGTCGTATCGGCGACGGCCGTCGGGGGCGTTGTCACGGGATTCAAGGGATTGACGGGGACCGAGCTACTTGGCGCCGTCGCGACGGAATCTTTTTCGTCGGAGCCGCAAGAGCGAAGCGCGTTGACCGTCATCCCGAGGAAAACGAAGGCGACGAGGAGCGAGAGCCCGCCGACGACGGGAAGGAAAAATCGAGGCTTTCCTTCCGCGAATGCATCAATCTTCGCTTTCGCCCCCGGCATTTTTTCTTGAGCGACTTTGCCGAGCTTGCCTCGCGCGAGATCGTAGTTCGTCTTCGAAACGCGACGCACGCGCTCGTAGAGTGACTCCGTCGGCAACGCGGCTACGTGGGGTACGGTATCGTCTGGTCCCGGGTCCGGCGGCGGATCCAGCTGAAATCCGCCTTGATGGTCGCCGGGCCGATCGAGCGGGGGTGGCGGTTTCGGCGCAGGCGGAGGAAGTGAACGTGGCCTCAGCGGAGGCGGGATGGAGCGGGGACGCGTGGGCTTCGGCGGCGCAGCCTCCTCCTCGATGAATGAATCGAGAAGCGTGGAACCACTGAGCTCCTCCGAGCTGTCGTCCTTTGCACGCGGACCATCCATCCGCGGCGTCGGCGCGCTCTTCGGAATGGCCGGCCCGATCCCGACCGCACCCTCGCCCCACGGCGGCGGCCTGGTCACCGCGTTCTTCCCGGCTTGCGCTCCGGGCGCCGGCACCACGATCGGAGGAGCGACGTCGGGTGCTGCCGTCGACGCGGGAGGAGGCGACTCTGCGGAAGGTGCTCCGCCGTAGAGGATCAAGGTCTGACGCTTGAGTGATTTTGGAGCGCCGGCATCGCGATCGAGAACGCCGGACGGCATGGGAGGCGTGAGCCGCGCCGCCGCCACAGGAACCGGGGGGGCCACGCTCTTGACCTTCCTCGCGCGCGGATCCTCGATCGACGGGACGCCGACCATCGTCTTAGGCGATTCGCCCCTCGGCGATTCGAGCTTTCGTGGCTCGGAGTGCTTCAAGAGATTGACGGCGGTATTGGCCTCGTGTGCCGCAGCGGGCCTCGGCTTCCCCTCGACGAGCGTCGCGGAGGATGCGGCGGCGGGAACGGGCGACGGATCGGCGGCGATCGGGTGCGGCATGGGCGCGAGCCCCATCACGGTCATCTTGGAGACCGACTTGTATGCGGTCTTTGCTGCTTGTGGCCTTTGCTCCGGAGGCGCAGCCATTGCGTGCGCGGGCGGACTCAGCGTGCTGGCCTGCGCGGGCACGTAGCGCGGCGGCGGAGGAGGCCCGGCACCGACCTGAGACTCGCTGACCGGCTTTCCCTCGAACTCGGTCTGCGCGGCGACAACGAAAGAGGGCGGGGGCGGAATGTTCGGCACGAGGCCGTTCTGCGCAGCGAGCGCGCTCGACATGAGCTCGGGCGTCTCGTTCGCCGGCTGCCAGCGGTCCCAGCCGTTCTTCCACACCGGCGCATTCGACGGTATCACCCCGTTCGCAAGCGCGGCCAAGAGCTCGTCCGTTCGGATGAGCCTTTGCTGCCCATTGGGATCTGCCCAGCGCCACTCGGTCTCGCTGCTCATTCGGACCTCCGCATGATAGCGCGAGCTTCACGGAGAATGCGGCATTCTCGGTGCCCTAATCATTGTGCGTGTGGATCGCGCAAAAACCAGCTAAGCAGCCGCGATCGCGAGCACAGCCGCATAGACACTCACGGCGCCCGCAGCCATCACCACGCGCTCGCATTCCCGCAAGGTCGCTCCCGTGGTCCGAACGTCGTCGACGAGGAGCACCCGGCGGCCGTCGATCGCGCGACGATCCCTGACAGCGAATACACCCTCGACATTCGTGAGGCGCAAGGCCCGAGCTAGAGTGGCTTGCTGCGCCGTGTCGCGCGTTCGGCGAAGGGCGAGAGGCGCAAACGACGCTCCGAGATCGCGCGCGAGTGGGCTGGCGAGCAGGGCCGCTTGGTTGTAACCGCGCTCTGCCAAGCGTATCGGATGAAGTGGGACGGCGACCACGACGTCGATCCGTGCTGACCTGAGGAGCGGGGCGACCCGCCGAAGAAGCGCCGAGAGTGGGCGCGCAAGATCACTTCGTCCTTCGTACTTGAAGCGGGTGATCGATCGCGCGATGGCGCCGCCATAGAGAAACGCTCCTGCGCACCCCTCTTCTTCGGGCGCGATGAGGGTGGTCGCAGCGCATTCGCGGCAATAGACACGCGCCGCCCGAACGCGAAGGTCGCATGCCGCACAGCGTTCTTTGGCGAGGAGGCCGCTGGCGAGGGCCAGGAAAATCGAGAGCATCTCCGCTCGTCGACCTCGATCGACCGGGGGTTGCGTGTACTTTACACAGAACTACACGGCGCTCTCGGTGCGACTCGGAAAGCTCATCTCTTCGGCGGTGATCGCAAAAATCACGTGGTCTTCCCAGCGGCCGGCGATCTGCAAATAGCGCTCGGCGAAGCCTTCTTTGCGGAATCCGTTCTTCTCGAGGACACGAATGCTCTGCACGTTGTGCGGCATCACCCCGGCCTGGACGCGATGCAGGGCCAGGGACCCGAACGCGAACTCGAGGGCGGCGTGAACGGCCTCGGTGGCGATCCCCTGCCCCGCGCGCTTCTCGTCGACCCAGTACCCCAAGTACGCGTTCTGGAACGCACCGCGGTTGATGCGCCCGAGGGTGATGCGACCAATGATTTTTTGGGGGGTCTCCTCGCGCGACCACGCGAAGAGCGCGTACGAGTCTCCGCGCCGCCATCGCGAGCGCCAGCCCGCTACCTCACGAGCGACACTGGTCAGCGTGACCCGACGATCCGCGGCGGCGGGGGCGGGCGAAAACGGACGGAGGTGCTCGGCGTTGCTCTTCAGCGCTTGGTAGAGCGCGGGCACGTCCCTCGTCTTGAGGGCGCGGAGCTCGAGACGAGGCGTGAGGAGGCGCATCGTAAGGGAGGGCGACGCAGGCACCTCGCCAAGCTAGACGACCTTCGCAGAAGGTGTCGCGTCATAAACATCACGCGAGCTCGCTTGTTTCATAGGTTTTCGACCGTCTTGAGCATCTCCGGAATGAAGTGCGTCCTCGGCTTGAGGAGCAACTGCCGGGCAGCACCTGGGCGCACGAGGATTGTCGCGGTGTGCTCGTTGAGCCCCTTGCCGCCCATGGCGTCATCTTTGAAATAGACCTTTTGGCCGTTGGCATCGGTCAGAGCTCGGAAGTCGTCTTCGGCGTAGGCCGAGCTGGCGAGAGTGAACAGCGCGAGGGCCATGAAGAAGGGTTGCGGTCTCATGATCCATGGACCCGCAAGCCCCCAAGCCCTTGGGGGCAATCAAGACATGCCTAGAGGAGCTGCATCGGATCGACGTCGATCGACGCGCGCACTGTTCGGGCGAGGTCGCCCCTCGCGTTCTCGATGGCAAGGAGCGTCTTTCGGAGCGCGGGGCGATCGGGCGACTTGAGCATCACGCGAAAACGAAAGCGCTGGCGCAGGCGAGCGATCGGAGCCGGCGCGGGACCGAGGACCTCCACGCTCGTCCCCTTGGCCGCGGCACGGGCCACCTCGGCTAGGCGCGCGCAGGCAGCGAGCGCGACAGGCTCTTCCGGATCGTCGACACGAATGAGCGCCACCCTAGAAAAAGGCGGGTATCCGAGCTCACGACGATCGGTCAGCTCGCGCTCGATGAACCCCAGCACGTCGTGGTGCGTGGCGAGCACGATGGCAGGATGCTCGGGGTCGTAGGTCTGAATGAAGACCCGACCCGGTCTGTCTCCCCGCCCCGCGCGACCAGCCACTTGCACGAGAAGATGGAAGGCGCGCTCGGCGGCGCGAAAATCCGGGATGGAAAGCGCGGCGTCGGCGTTGATCACCCCGACCAATGTGACGAACGGAAGATCGTGCCCCTTGGTCACCATCTGCGTACCGACCAAAATGTCCACCTCGCGCGAGCGCACCTTGGAGAGCACTTTGTCGACCGAGCGACCGCTCGCGACGTCACGATCGAGCCGCGCGATGCGTGCATCAGGAAATGCCGCGCCTAGCGTCTCTTCGAGTTTTTCCGTGCCGAGCCCTTCCAACAGGAGAGAGCGGCTGCCGCATTTCGAGCAGCTCGCGGCCATCTGCGTGCGGTGATCGCAGTAGTGGCAGCGCAGGCTGGCTCCACCTTTTTTGTGAAACGTCAGAGCGACCGAGCACGACGGGCAGGACACCATCTGCCCACACGAAGTGCAGCGCACGCTCGGCGCGAAGCCGCGACGGTTGAGAAAGAGGATCGTCTGCTCGCCTGCCTTGAGCGTCTCCTCGATCGCACGATGAAGCGGAATGCTGAGGCGCTTGTCTCCGGTCGGTCCCGCTCCGATCCGGCGCAGATCGATCACCTCGACCCGCGGCAGGGCCTGGGAGCGCGCGCGGTCAGGTAAAACGAGCTTCGTTGCTTTTCCGGTGCGCGTCAGGTGCTCGCTCTCGAGCGACGGCGTCGCGCTTCCAAGAACGCACACTCCGGAGGCGCGATGGGCTCTCAGAATCGACATGTCGCGCGCGCTGTATCGCACGCCTTCTTCTTGCTTGAACGATGGGTCGTGCTCTTCGTCCACCACGATGAGGCCGAGCGATTGTACCGGCGCGAAGAGAGCGCTCCGTGCACCGATGGCCACGTCGACTTCTCCGGTGCGGAGACGTCTCCACATCTCGAGTCGCTCGCGCGGAGTGAGGCCAGAGTGAAGAACCGCCACGTCGTCGCCGAAGCGAGAGCGAAATCGGGAGACGAGCTGAGGAGTGAGCGCAATCTCGGGAACGAGGACGATCGAGCCTTTTTTTGCGGCCCGCGCGGCGACGATGGCCCGCAGGTAGACCTCCGTTTTCCCCGAGCCCGTCACCCCGTGAAGGAGGAACGTGGCTCCTTTGCCGTCGCGAAGAGCGGCGGAGATTTCGCCCACCGCGCTCTGTTGAGGAGCGGTCGGCTCGGGTGGCACATCGCGCGCGATCGCTCCCGCGAAGAAGGGATCACGAGGCGCATCGCGGGCATCGATCTCCACGAGCGCGAGGCCGCTCAATTTCTTCACCGCTGCGCGTGCGTTGCCCCATTTCTCCTCGAGCCGCGCCAAGGGAACCTCTCCGAGCGCGCGAACGTGAGCGAGGATCGCGGCCGCTTGGCCTCCCAGCGTCGCTCGCCCTTCCTCGCCTCCCGGGGGGGCCGACTTCGCCGACGCCTTCACCCACTGCACGCGGCGCGCGGAAATGCCTTTCTTGGGCGCAAAAAGCGAGAGCTCGGCGACCTCGCTTGCGTCGTGTCGCTCGATGGGCGGAAGAGCGAGGCGCATCACCTCGCCGATGGGAGCAAGATAGTACGCCGAGAGATCACGGAGGAACGCGAGCAGATCTTCCGGGACGGCGGGCACGTCGTCGAGCAGGCGAAGTAGCGGCTTGATCCCTAGAGGCGGCTCCGCGTCGCGCGTCCCCAAGACTACGCCGATCGATCGACGATTGCCGAAACCACAGAGGACACGCGCGCCGGGGAGAACGCTGCCGGCCATCGCCGCAGGAATCGAATACGAGAAAATGCGCGCGAGAGGGACGGGAAGCGCGACGTCTGCGAGGAGCACTTAGAGCCCGAGCGCTCTTCCGAGGAGGATGGCGAGGACGAGCGCGAGAATCGCCGACAAAAACAGGACGATCGGCTTCGAACGCGAGGAGCGCACCTCGAGCGCTCGCACCACTGGCTTCGAGAGGTCGGGGGGCGTGGGAAGAGAAAGCGCAGCCGGCATCGCGCTCTGCGGGGTAGCCTCCGGCGGCGGCGTTGCGATGATCGGCGTCATCACCAGCGCGGGACCTCGAGCAAGAGCCTGCGCCACGCGCTCGCGCATCCTTCGCATCTTGATCAGCTCGACCCCGAAATTTGCGACCATCCACTCGCCGAGCTTGAGCGGGCTCGCGCCGCGCTTCGACTCGACGACGTACGCCTCGAGCTCGCGCAGCATGGCGGCCGCCGAGGCGAAACGGTCTTCGCGATCCGGCGAGAGAGCCTTCCGAATGATGGCGTGGAGAACCTCCTCGTCGGGGAGACCGCGCGTCGGAAGCGGGGGAATTTCGGCCTTCCGCGCTTGCCCGAGGAGAGAGGCGCGCCCTTCGCCGAGCGGTTGCTTGTACATGCGCCGCCCTGCGAGAAGCTCCCAGAGCACGATGCCAGCGGCGAACACGTCGGCGCGAGCGTCGATTGGATCTCCGCGAGCGTGCTCAGGGCTCATGTACCCCGCCTTCCCTTTGATGGCGTCGTCGAGCGGGCGGGTCCTGGCGTCTTGCGGACGGGCGGCCTCCTCGGTGACGAGATCGTTGGCGTGGGCGATCCCGAAATCACAGACCTTCACCTCACCCTCGAACGAGATGAGAACGTTCGACGGAGACACGTCGCGGTGAACGATGCCGAGCGGGATTTTCCCCGTGTCGTCCGAGCGGCGGTGGGCGTAGTCGAGGCCACGGAGCGCGGCGGACACGATGTAGATCGCGAACTCGACGGGGAGCGGGACCTTCTGCTCGGAGCACAGACGCAGCAGCGCGTTGAGGTCGAGCCCCTCGACGTACTCCATGGCGATGAAGAGTCGCCCCTCTTCTCGTCCGAGCTCGTGCACGACCACGATGTTGGTGTGACTGAGATTCGCGGCGAGCTTCGCCTCGTGGATGAGCATCTCCAGGAAAGCGGAATTATCCGCGTATTCGAGGAGAATTTGCTTGATCACGACCAGCCGCGAAAAACCGACGTCCATCGTCAATCGCGCGAGGTAGATCTCCGCCATTCCCCCCTTGCCGATGTAGTCGAAGAGCGTGTAGCGCCCGAAGGCCCGCGGCAGACGCATCCCAACGGGGATGCGCATTTGCGACGACGTTCGGCGGGGCTGTGCTTCCACGTGCACCTTGCGCGCGTACGATTTCTATCTTGTCGCGGAAGCCGACGGGGCCGGGAATTGCGGGAACCCGCTGGGCAGAGACGACGGAAATCCGCTCGGAAACGCGGAGGGAAATCCGCTCGGGAACGTCCTCGGAAAGTTGCTCGGCAGCGTGGAAGGGATGGCAAAAGGGTTCGTAGCGGCCGCGACGCCGCCATCGGTGGCGGATACGAAGACCGTGCCGCCGTCCGGAAGTTTCTTCGGAGTCACGTGGAGGTGCGGGGCGCCTGGCGTCACGGTCGCGAGCGCGGAGGCGGTGGGTGCAGCGGTGTCCGTGGACACGGGCGCTGCGGTCTCGGCGGCCGGTGGGCTGGCATCTGCGCCGCTCTTCTTCTTGAGGAGATCGCAGGCCGTGAGCGCAACAGGAAGAGCGACGAGGGCCGCGAGAACGAGGAGCGGACGCAGGGATTTCATGGGCGCATACCTTACCACGCGCCTCAGCCCAGCGGAGTCTCGAGGAGCTTTGCGGCCAGGCTCTCGTAAACGACGCGGCGCGGGTCGTCGGCGCATGAAGATGCATCTGCATCAACGGAACGGCCGCCGCGAGCGAATCGAATTGCGGCAGAATCCAGCCGAGCCTGGGTGAGGCGCACCGATCGTCCGGCGAGGGTAGCCATCCTACTTTTGTGCCCGCATAATGTGAGCATGACGTCTTCGGGCGACGAAGGAGCGCCCCCGCGTCTCGGGAGCATGCGCCCAGAGCGCGACGAGGAGCCGGAGAAGCTCGTCGAACAGCTGGCCGAGAAGCGCCCCGACCGGCCACCCACGTCCAGGCTCGGACGGCTGGCGAGGCTGACCGCGCTTGCGCCACGCGCCCTTCCGCTGGCCGCAGAGGCGATGAAGCGCGCCGTCGGCATCAAGCGCAACGAAGACCAAGCAGAGATCGCGCGAAGAAAGATGGTGGCCTCGGCGAAGAGCACCGCGCACGCCATGCTGAAGACCTTGGGGGAGATGAAGGGCCTTCCGCTCAAGCTCGGGCAGATGGCCTCGTACATTGATGGTCTCGCTCCGCCAGGCTACGAAGAAAAGTTTCAAGAGGTGCTGAAGAAGCTCCAATCCAAGGCTCCTCCGTTGTCACGCGGCGCCGCGGTGAAGGTGGTGACCGAAGAGCTGGGCTCGCCTCCGAGCGAGGTGTTCGCAGAGTGGGAAGCCGATCCCTTTGCAGCCGCGAGCATCGGCCAGGTGCATCGCGCCGTCACCCGCGGCGGAGACAGCGTGGCGGTGAAGGTGCAGTACCCGGGGATCGACAAAGCGATCGAAAACGATCTGAAGAGCATTTCTCTTCTCGAGAGCATGGTCGCGCCGGTCGGTCGCCGTTACCACTCGAAGGAGACGCTCGAAGAAGTGAAGAGCGTCTTTCTCGCGGAGCTTGACTACGCGCGTGAAGCAGAGACCGCCGACACCTTCCGCCGCATTCACGTCGACGATCCAGAGATCGTGATCCCGCGCGTGCATCACAGCTTGACCACCCGCCGCGTGCTCACCTGCGACATGATGGGCGGTGTCGACTACGCAACCTTCTGCGCCGAAGCGTCGAAGGAAGATCGCAACGCGGCGGGCAAGACGATCTGGCGCTTCATGTTCCGCGCGCTCTTCAAGCACGGGATCCTCTACGCCGACCCGCATCCCGGAAATTACCGCTTCTTGGGCGGCGGGAGCGTGGCTTTCCTCGATTTCGGTTGCGCCAAGGTGCTCCCGCCGGAGCTCGTCGCGGGGATGAAGCGCTACACCGTCGCCGCCCAGGACGGCGACTGGCTGGAGTTCGATCGCGCGTGCGTGGACGTGCTCGGCTACGACCCCAACGATCCCGAAGGGTGGCCGCTGTACACGGCGTACACGAAGTTCCTCCTCACCCCGATGACCACCGACGGCGACTTCGAGTACACCCATCATTTCGCGCGCGAAGCCGTGGCGTACCTCGTGCGCCACGGGCGCAAGATCGTGTTTCGGCCAGACGAAAAGCTCCCGAGCCTGCCGCGACCCATCCACATGCCGACGGACCACACGTTCGTCAACCGTCTCCAATGGGGGCTCTCGAGCGTGCTCGCGGGCCTCGGCGCCGAAGGGAATTGGCGTAGGATAACCGACCCGTGGCTACGAGGCCCGCTCGCCAGATCCTGATCCCGGCCGTTTCGTACGGCGACCCCACGAGCGAGAACATGCTCGTGCGAGGGGACAACCTTGCCGTGCTCGAGTGGCTGAGCGCTTCCCACCAGGGTAAGTTTCGCTGCATCTACGCCGACCCGCCGTTCAACACCGGGCGGAAGTTTGCAGAATACAACGACGCTTGGAGCCCTGGACTATGGCGGGAAATGATGGGCGCGCGGCTCGAGGCGATGCGGCCTCTCCTCGCCGAGGACGGCGCCATCTTCGTCGAGATCGACGACACCCAGCTCGGTGATCTCCTCGCGCTGATGGACGCGACGTTCGGCCGAGACAACCGCGTCTCGACGGTCACCGTGGTGCGAAGCGCCGCGACCGGACACAAAGCGATCAACCGCGGCCCGACGAACGTGAGCGATTTCTTGCTCGTCTACGCCAAGAACCGCGCGGCATGGCGCGCTCACCCTCAGTGGAAAAAGCGTGACGGACGAGACGCAGCGTACTCCACGTACGTGGTGAACCGCGACGATCCACCGGCGAGCTGGACGTTCGAGCCTCTCGCCAAAGCGGTGGCGCGATCGCTCGGCCATGCTGGGCGAAGCGCTGCGACGCAGGTCCTCGGAGCCGACGGATTCGAGCGCGCGGTGATGCGATTTTCCCTAGAGAACGCCATGAGCGTGGTTCGCTTTGCCCAACCTCGTTACGACGCGGTGAGCATCGAGGCTCGAAGTTGGATCGACCGATCGACCAAGCTCCCCGAGACCGTGCTCGTGCTCGAGCGGGGGCAGCTCCGTCCACTCGTCCTGCGCGCTGGAAATCGAATTCTCTTTCTTTCGGACAAAGTGCGAATCGAAAATGGCGAACGCGTTCTCGTCGAGCCGCTCACCAACGTGTGGAACGACGTCCCGTTTCAGGGAATTTCTCGCGAGGGCGGAGTGACCTTCGTTCGCAACAAGAAGCCGGAGCGCCTCCTCGAGCGCGTCCTTCGCCTCTCGACGTCCCCCGGCGATTGGGTGCTCGATCCCTTTCTCGGCAGCGGCACCACGGCAGCAGTCGCGCACAAAATGGAAAGGCGCTATGTAGGCGTGGAGGTCGGGAGCACCTTCGATGATCTTTGCGTGCCGAGATTGAAGCGCGTCGTCGACGGCGAAGATGCGACGGGCGTCACGCGTTCGAGTGGCTGGCGCGGAGGGGGCGGCTTTGGCACTTACACCTGACGGCGCGTCAACACGGTTCCAGCCGGCACGATCGCTCGCGGGGGCTGCGTTCGTGGCTGTCTTCGCGGCGGCTTGCGCACGTCACGATGCTCCCCAGCCCGCGGCGAGCGCCCAGCTCACGGGCGGCGATGGAGAGAGCCTCGCGGCTGCCGCGGACGGAGCGGCCATCACCTATCCGTGGGCCGAAGCGGTCCGTTTCGAGCGCTGGGGCGATGCCGCGCGCGGACTCGATGCCCTGTCGCCGGCGGAGAAGGACCGACCGGAGATCCGCTACGTGCGCGCCCGCGTCGCTCTCGCGCAAGCCGACTCGAAGACCGCCGTGAGGCTGCTCGAGGGGCTCGATTCCCAGCTTCCTCTCATCGCTGATGACGTCGCTCGTTACCGCGCAGACGCTAAGCTGGTGGCCGGTCCGTTCCTCGAGGCGGCAGAATATTTTGCGTCGCGCTCTACGCCCAGCGCGCTCCTCAAGGCGTCACACGCGTTCGAGAAGGCGGGGGATTCCACGCGCGCACGGGGGGCGTGCGACCGAGTCATTTCCCACGATCGACACACCCGCGGCCAAGAAGCAGAGGCCCGTGCGCGACGAGTTCGTCTCGCGGTACGGACGGCGGGCGAAGATGCAGCTGACGCGCGGTGGATCTCGGTATACGCGCCCGATCTCGCCGCGGCGAAGGAGGCTGAGACAGCCCTCACCCGTCTCGATGCGGCGCACCCACTCACCACCGACGACCAAATGACGAGGGCCCACGCCTTCGTCGAAGCGGGGCAAACGGACGAAGCGCTGCACGCCGTCGATCGCGTGGCGTCGTCACCGGGGCGAGCCATTCCTCCGCTCGATCGCATGCGGGCGAAGGCAGACGCGCTCTTTCGATCACATGGGCGTTACCTCGACGCTGCGAAGGCCCTCGACGAATGCGCGGCTATCGGAGGGGTCCACGCCGCGGAAGATTCGTTGCATGCAGCTCGAGCCCTGTCGCGCGCGGATCACGACGATGAGGCGATCGACCGTTACGCAGCGGTGGCCCGGCGCTACCCGCGAACCACGTGGGCCGACGAGGCCACGTTTCTCGGGGCAAGGCTGCATTTCCTCCACGCGCACTGGCAAAAGGCGGCGGCCGCATTCGACGCGTATGCCCACCAGTTTCCCTCCGGGGCCGAACGAAAAGAGGCGGCACGGCATCGGGCCATCGCCCACTTGATGATCAAGGACAACATGCTCGCGCGAAAACTGTTCGAGCAGATCGCCGACGACGAAGGTGACACGCTGGCGGCAGCGCAGGCGGGCGAGCTCGGTGCTCTCGCTGCTTTCAGAGAAGGAGATCGACTGCACGCGATCGCGCGATGGAGCGAAGTCGCGCGCTCAAAGCCCCTGTCATGGCCCGCCCTCACCGCTCGCGCACGCCTGATTGAAGCGCACGCTCCGCTCCCGGCGATCATCGAAGTTGCCGACGGTGGAACCGCGCCGGATCCCCTCGCCGTGAAGCTTCCACCACCGGTCGACATGCTCCACCGCGTGGGCCTCGATGGCGACGCAGAAGTCGAGTTGCGTGAACGCGAAGCGGTGGTGACGGGGAGCGCCGTCGGGCGCACGACCGAGGCGCTTTGTGCCGCGTACGGTCAGCTCGGGCGCGCAAAACGCCGTTTTCAGATTGCGCAGCAAATTCCCGGAGCGTTGCTCGGTGTCGCTCCCGGCCCGAAGAATCGCTGGGCGTGGGAATGCGCATTTCCTGCTCCGTACGGAGAAGACGTTCGCTCAGGCGAAGCGACGTCCCATCTGCCCGAGGGGCTGGTCTACGCCGTGATGCGTCAGGAGAGCGGCTACGATCCGGAGGTCGTGTCCGCGGCGCGCGCAGTGGGGCTCCTTCAGCTTCTTCCCGAGACGGCGAGGGCCGTTGCCGCCGAGGCGGGCCTCCCGCACGACGACGCGATGCTCACCAGTCCGCCGCACAACATCGCTCTCGGCGCGCGCTACCTGCACTCGCTCCTCGACAAGTTCCACGGACAAATTCCGCTCACCGTCGCCGGCTACAACGGAGGTCCGGATGTCGTGGCGAGGTGGGCGACGCGCATGCGCGGCATGGAGATGGACGTCTTCGTCGAGCAGATTTCGTTTCCAGAGACGCGCGGGTACGTGGTCCGCGTGATGGGAAATTTGGCTCGCTATGCGTTCTTGAGAGGCGGAGAAAAAGTCGTCACGCCAGCGACCCTCACGCTCGGAGACTGACTCACGAAAATTTCTGCCGATCTGGACACCACCGGACCATCCGCTACTTTTCTGGGGTGCAGTGCATGGTGTGCCAGCGACCGCTCCTTCAAGGGATGAGCGCGTGCGTGATCTGCGGCGCCGCCGTCGCGGCTCAACCGCCACCTCAGGGCTACGGGCCTCAGCAAGGTTTTGCGCCCCTTCAAGCTCCGCAGCAGCAGCCGTTCTATCCGCTGGTCCGGCCGATCCACGCCGACAACAACTACGCGGTCATCTCGCTCGTGTGCGGGCTGCTCGGCCTCATACCGTTTTGGATCGGCTTCCTCTTGTGCATCTGCGCGATCTCGTTCGGCGTCCTCGGCCTTCAGCGTTCCGCCCAGCTCCCGCTCGAGCGCGGCAAGGTGCCGGCGATCTTGGGACTCGTGCTCGGGATCATTTTCATACTTCCCGCGAGCTGCGGTCTCTGAAGACGACGAGCAGTCCGATCAGCGCGGCGAGGAACGAAGCAAACAGCACGAAGCGCGTGTTTCTTTGAGCTCGTGTGAGGCCATGTTTTTTTCCGGCAGGATCCGTCACCGAAGGCGTGGCGTCTGCGCGATGTCCTCCGGCGAAGGGGCTCGGTGCATCGCCGCGACTATCGGGCTCGCGAAAGACGATGTCGTTGAACGCGACGCGCTCGAGGGTGTTCTCGCTGAGGTGGGTGACCGCCCAGGCCTCGAGCCCGTGCGGGTCGAATCCCCACGACTTCGTGTCGCCGAGCGCATCGGCGAGGGTGTCGTCGCTGACGATAGAGGCAGCTTCGACCATGGGGCCCGCTGGGCGATTTGCTCCCTGCGAGGCTTCCATCTTGCTGCCGGCGACGATCCACACGTCGAGAGGCCGGGTAGCCTGCGCTCCAACTTTGTACTTGGCCCGGAAGCTGGTCTCGTCCGCCGGCTCGGGGGGCGCTTCGGTGTACGGATAGAAGGGAGCATCGATGGCGAACGAGATACGCAGCGTCGGTGTCTCGACTTTTCGGTTCGCGACGCCCGACGGAGCGTACCGCATCGCATTCAGCAGCCAGCCCTTCACCAGGTAGCGCTGGGCCCACGCGCGGAGCCCCGGCCGGTCGACGAACTTGTGCTTCCCGAGCCAGTCGCCGAGCGCGTCGCCGTCGGTTGCCTTGAGCGTGACGATCTCGAAGTCGTCGATCCTGATCTTCTGCAGGACCTCGACCGGGGCAGCAGCGACCGCACCCAGCATCGCGCCCGATCCGCCGCGCCCGCCCTTCGCGTTGGCCGGAACGAGCGCCTCCACGTGATCGAGGAGCTCGTCCTTCTCCTTGGCGATCTTCGGAACCGTGGGGGTGGGCACGAAGAACCCGAAGTCTTTCGAATCCCCTTCGAAGATCGGCTTACGGATGAAGTGCTCGGTCTTGTTCTTGGCGTCCCAGACGATCACGGTGCGCTCGCCGGCGAGCCGCACGTACGAGCCGGCAGGGTAGGCCGCACCGCAGGCCTCGGCGGGAAGCGTATGCGTCATGCAAACGAAGGTGCCTGCGAAGGTCAGAGCCGAGGCAACCGTGGAAGCACGCATGATGCGGCGGCTATAGCCGAGTTTGGCGATGGGCCCAACTCCGCTATGGTGACTCGGTGATCGGGCTCGCCTTCACCGCGCTTTTTATTGCGCTGAACGGGTTCTTCGTGGCGGCGGAGTTCGCGTTCGTGAAGATGCACGCCACCCAGCTGCACAAGCGGGTGCGACGCGGCGAGAAGAGAGCCATCGCGGCTCAGACCGTCCTCGGCCGCCTCGACCGCTTCCTGTCGGTTACGCAGTTCGGGGTGACGCTTGCCAGCCTCGGCCTCGGCTGGATCGGCGAGCCGGCGCTCGAGAGCCTCGTCCATCGCGTGACCGGGAACTTCGAGACCGACCGCTCGGCGAACGTCGTCCGCATCGTGACTACCGTCATCGCCTTCGGTCTCTTGACCTTCTCGCACGTGCTCTTCGGCGAGCTGGTGCCAAAGCTCGTCGCCATCCAAAAGTCGGAAGAGACCGCGCTCATTTCGGCGATGCCGCTCCGCGTGATCTATTTCACGTTTCGGCCGCTCCTCTGGGTGCTGGAGCGCGCCTCGCATCTCATCCTGCGATCGATGGGTCTGTCGCCGGAGTTCGCGAGCGAAGGCACCCTGAGCGAGGAGCAAATCCTCGGCATTTTGGCTGCGAAAACGGCGCTGAGCCCCGGCGGCAAGGAGCGCGGTAAGCTCGTCGAGCGGGTGGTTCGCTTCGCGCAACGCACCGCGCGTCACGCCATGGTTCCGCGCGTCGACACGGCATCGCTCCCCATCGAGACCAGCGCAAAAGCAGCCGTGGACTTCTTGCGCGCTCAGCAATATTCGCGCGTTCTGCTCACCCGCGGGCGCTCGCTCGACGAGGTTGCCGGGTACATCTACACCAAGGATTTTCTCTTGAAGGAGAAGGCATTCACGGAATCTGATCTCTCTTCGCTTCGGCGCGACGTTCTCTTCGTGCCCGAGACGCAGGGGCTGGTCGACGTGCTGCGCGCAATGCAGGAGGCCAACACGCCCATCGCGGTCGTGGTCGACGAGTACGGCGGAACGAGCGGCATCGTCACCATGGAAGATCTTCTCGAAGAAATCGTCGGCGAGATCCGCGACGAGTTCGACGAAGAGCCGGCAAAGGTCTTGAAGCTCGCGGGCGAAGAGAGCGCATGGGACATCGACGCACGGGCGACGATGGAGGAGCTCCGGGGCATTGGAGCGCTGGTCGACGATGATCTCTGGGCGGAGCCTGTCGGCTCGGTGGTGCTCGAGAAGCTCGGTCGCCTTCCGCGCAAGGGCGATCGCGTAATGATCGCTTCGAACGTCATGGCCACGGTCACCGCCGTTAGCCGACGGCGCATCACCCGCGTGCGGGCGCGTCTCGTGAAACCGTCGATCGGTACGTGAAGTGACCCGCGCAGGTTGGATTCGAGCGGCGCTGGTGGTCGCTACGGCGTTGGCCATGTGGTTGTCGATAACGCACCTTCGCCTCTCGTCCGACCTCACCGATCTCTTTCCGAATCACGGCGAGGCCACCATGCTCACCCGCTTTTTGCGGGCGTTTGGGGGCGGCGACCTCGCCGTCGTTCTGGTGCGGGGCGACGACATCCAGGAAGTCGAAGCCGCCGCACGCGATGCCGCAGACGCCCTTCGCGGAAAAAAAACGGTCGTTCAGGTGCTCGACGAAGCGCCGCTCCCGCGCGACGTCGATCCTACGCTCGCGTGGGGGTTTGCAGGCCCGGCTGCACGCGCACGCCTCGCCGCCGCGCTTACCCCTTCAGGCATGCGCGCCCGTCTCGATGGAACGCGAGAGATGCTCATGGCGCCGGGGAGCACCGACGCCGAGACCTGGCTTGCCCGCGATCCGCTACGGCTGGCGACCATTCCGTGGGAGGAGAAGACCGAGCTCGCCGCCGGATTGAGCGCCGGCTCCGGTGGAGCTTTCGTGGGCAACGAGGGACGCGCACGCCTCGTCGTCGCCGAGGCTAGGGGGAGCGCGTTCGACGCCCCCGCCGCCCTGAGCTTCGTCAGCGACGCCGAGGAGGCCATGACCGCCGCCCATCGGGCCCACCCGTCGGTTCGGCTCGATCTCACCGGCGGGCACGCCATCGCCGTCGCGACCGCGGCGATGCTGAAGCGCGACATGATCGTGAGTGGTGCACTATCGACGATACTTGCATCGTGCATGTTTCTCGCGACGTTCCGGCGGATGCGCGCGCTCGCGGCGGTGCTTCCTCCCCTCGCCCTCGGGACGGTATGGACGACCGGTCTCGCCGCTTTCTTTCCAACGGGCCTCAGCGCGATCGCGACGGCGTTCGCTGCGGTGGTCATCGGCGTCGGCGTAGACACCGGCGTCCACGTCTACGCGTCTTTTCTCGAAGGGCGAAGGAGCGGGCTAGCTCCCGCCGACGCCGCACACTTTGCTCGCAAAATGACCTGGAAACCGACGCTGTTTGCCGCCATCGCCGCCGGTCTGGCGTTCGCGTCACTCGCCCTCAGCGAGCTCTTGGCCGTGCGCCAGCTCGGTCTCCTCTGCGGCGCAGGAGAGGTGCTCACGGCCGTCGGAATTCTGCTCGTGACCCCCGAGATCGCCATCCTGCTCGAGCGCGGCCCTGCACCGAAGCACACCGTGCCCGCATGGGTCGAGGGGGTACGACGTCTCACCTCCACGCGTCCGCGCGCGCTCACTGCGCTCATCGTGATGACCATGCCGCTCGTCGTCCTCGCCTTCGTCGGGTGGCCTTCGCCAAGCGACACGCTGGTGGCGATCCGTCCACGCGCACTTGCGCCGCTCATCATCCAGAAAGAAATCTACGCGCTCTTTGGAGGAAAAGAGGGTCAGTGGCTCGTGGTGAGCGCCGACGCTGACCGGGAGCGAGCGATGGCTCGGGCCGATGCGATCGCCGAGGCACTCGAGCCGCTTACGAAGGGTCCGCACCCGATCGGCTTCGACGCCCTGGCCCCTCTCCTTCCGAGCGCAACCTCGCAGCGCGCGCGGCTCGCACAGCGGGACCACATAAATCTGCCCGGCCTCATGCCCATGCTCACGTCGGCGCTTGTGGAAAAAGGATTTGATCCCGAAGCGTGCGCGCCGGCGCTCGAGGCGTTCGCGCATCCCTCACATGACGTGCGCACGTTCGAACTGCATGGACCAGTGGCGTGGCTCGCTTCGCGCCATGTAGCTCGCGACCCGGGAAATCAGCGAGATTTCCTGGCGGTGACCTACCTTCGACCCTCGGGCGATCCGGCGACCGACACGCGCACGCTCGAGGTCATCCGGGCCGCCGATCCTCGGGCGGTGGTCACCGGCTACCATCATCTAGAGACCGCGCTTCGCGATGCGCTCGCTCACGATCTGCCGATTGTTGCTCTCGTTGCGATCGGATTGGTCATCCTGACCCTTCGTGCCATCTTACGCCGCGCTTTGGACGTCGGTCTCGCGCTAGCTACCATTGGCGTAGAGGTCGCCGCCGTCGCTCTCGTGATGAGGATCTTTCACGTGCGCTGGCATGTGTACGATGCGCTGGTGCTTCCGGTGCTCATCGGCATCACCATGGACGAATCGATGTTTCTCCTTCACGCCGCCCGGCGCGGCAACGCAATCGAAAGTGACGACGCGATCACGGCGTCGCTTCGCGAGCAAGGACCTCTCGTCGCGTCCACTGCGCTCACGACCGCGGCGGGCTTCGCCGCTCTCCTTGCTTGCCGCTTCGAAGGCCTCTTCGATCTTGGCGCCGTCGGTGCGCTCGGCTCGGTCCTCGGACTTGTCTCTGCTCTGGTCGTCGTTCCAGCGGGGCTACGCTTGGCGGCTCCCCGCCCCAGAAATAGTCCATGAACGAAGTCGTTTTCCCGGAGGCCGAGCTCAAGGACAAACTCGACTCGCTCCTTCCACCCGAAGGTGTGGTCGCCACGCGCTTGCGTGACGTGGCGGCGCGTATTCGAAAAATAGAACGCGGGCGAGCGGACGTCTCCGGTCTAAAAGGGAGCGCGGGGGCAGCGCTTACGGCGACCCTGGCGAGAAGCGGCGCAGTAAACGAGCGGGTGGTGGTGATCACCGCCGATCTCGACAGTGCGCGGCGCATGGCCGACGACGTGGGCTTTTTCCTCCGAGGCGCGCTCGACGAGGCCGAGGCCGAAGACTCCGCGTCCGGTGAGGTGCTCGTCCTGTCGGTCCCCGAGAGCTCGCCCTACGCCGACGTGAATCCGGATCGGCGTGCGGCAATGAGCCGGATGGCGACGCTGTCGCATCTGACACGCTTACCGTGGCGGGTCTTGGTGATGCCCGCTAGCGCGCTCGTGCGCAAAGTGGTCCCCCGGTCCGTGTTCGAAAAAAATGGGGCACGTGTCGTCGCCGAGCAAGAGCTCGATCGCGAAGCGCTTCTCACTCAGCTCTCCGAGAGCGGCTACCTGCGGGTGCCGGTGGTCGAGGATCCAGGCTCGTTTGCAGTGCGCGGCGCGCTCCTCGATGTGTGGCCCCCGAGCAGCGAGACCCCCGTTCGCGTCGAGCTCTACGGCGATCTCGTGCTCTCGATGAAGACGTTCGACCCACACGAGCAGCGCACTAAGCGCGCGGACGGCACCGAACAGCTGATCACGGAGCTGTGGCTCCCGCCGGCACGCGAAGCGATCCTCACCAAAGACGCGCTCGCCCTCGCGAGGGATCGCGTGCGGCAACTCGCCGAGATGATCGATTGGCCAACCACGCGAACGCGGGCGCTCATCGAGGACGTGTCGACCGGGCGAGCGTTCTTCGGCGCCGACGGCTTCCTGCCGGCGTACTTCCCGAGGCTAGAGACGATCTTCTCCTACGTCGACGAGGGAGCCACCTTCGTGCTCGACGATCCGGCAGCGATCACCGCGGCAGTGCGCGAAGAGCTCGCGCGCGGGGTGCGCGACGAGGCCGCAAAGGCGAGCGAGCCCCATTTCCTTGCTGTCTCTTTTTTCGTCGACGAGTCCGCGGCCGCGCACGAGCTCGAGCAACGGAAGGTGGTTGCGCTCCATCGCACGCCCGTGATCGGTGAGTCCGGCGAAGGGCTCGCGGTCTACGAAGTGGCACGAAATACGCTGGATCTCGCGGCCCGCGATCACGAGGATCTTTCGCGCGCTGTCAAGGCGGCGCGGGGAACGAAAGGGAAGACGGCTACGATGGAGCCGCTCGCGCGTCGCATCAATCACTGGCGCGAGCACGGGCTCCGGGTCTTCGTGACTGCCCGCGCGCAGACCCAAGCCGAACGTCTGACCTCGCTCCTGCGCCATCAAAACGTCACCTGCCGCGCGCGCCTTGGCGCCTTCGATCCGGCGTGGCTCGAGGAGGATTCGGGCGATCGCGCCTTCGATGCCCAGATTGTCGTCGGCCCCCTCGGACGCGGCGTGATCCTCCCCGCCGACGGGTTGGTCATCGTCACCGAGGAAGAGATCTTCGGAAACCGCGCCCACCGCGCGCGCGAAAAGAAGGCCTCGAGCATCACCAAACCGTTCCTCGAAGATCTCCGGAGCTTGAACGTCGGGGACTTCGTCGTTCACGCCGAGCACGGCATCGGGCGCTACCAAGGTCTTATCCACAAAGAGGTCGCCGGCCTCACGGTCGATCTCTTGGTGGTCGAATACTCGGGAGGAGACAAACTCTATCTCCCCGTCTACCGCCTCAATCAAGTCCAGAAATACAGCGGCGGCGAGAACGCGCAGCCCAAGGTCGATCGCCTCGGCGGCTCCACCTTCTTGCGCACGAAATCGAAGGTAAAGAAAGCCGTTCGGCAGATGGCCGACGAGCTTCTTCGTCTCTACGCAGAGCGCCAAGCGCAGCCTGGCGAAGCCGTCCCCCCGATCACCGACGAGTACCGCGCGTTCGAGGCAACTTTCCCCTTCGACGAGACGCCCGACCAAGCCAAGGCCATCGCGGACGTGAACAAGGATCTCGAAACGGATCGGCCGATGGACCGCCTCGTCTGCGGCGACGTGGGTTTCGGCAAGACCGAGGTTGCGTTGCGTGCTGCGTTCCGGGTGGCGATGGCCGGAAAGCAAGTCGCCCTCCTGTGCCCGACGACGGTGCTCACCCAGCAGCACTTTCGAACCTTCGAAGCGCGCATGCGTGACTACCCGATCACCATCCGCGCGATGAGCCGTTTCCAAGGAAAAAAAGAGCAAGACGATACGCTCGCTCAGGTGAAGGACGGGAAGGTCGACGTCCTCATCGGCACCCATCGCCTGCTCTCGAAGGACATTCACTTCAAGGACCTCGGCCTCCTCATCGTCGATGAGGAGCAGCGCTTCGGCGTCGCCCACAAGGAGCGCATCAAGCAGATCCGCGCCCAGGTCGACGTGCTCACGCTGACGGCGACGCCCATTCCCCGCACGCTGCAAATGGCGGTGAGCGGACTTCGCGATCTGTCGCTCATCACCACGCCGCCACTCGATCGTCGCGCGGTGCGCACCATCGTCACCCGCTTCGACGAGCAGGTGGTCCGCGAGGCCGTGACCCGTGAGCTCAGTCGCGGAGGTCAGGTATTTTACGTGTACAACCGGGTAGAGGGAATCTACGAAAAAGCGCAGAAGCTTCAGGAGCTCGCGCCGAATGCGCGCATCGTCGTCGGCCACGGGCAGATGGACGGCGCCACGCTCGAGACGGTGATGCTGGACTTCGTCGAAGGTCGCTACGACATCCTCGTGGCAACCGCCATCATCGAGAGCGGCCTCGACATCCCGCGCGCGAACACCATGATCATCGATCGCGCCGATCTCTTCGGCCTCGCGCAGCTCTACCAGCTTCGCGGTCGGGTGGGTCGCGCCAAGGAACGTGCGTACTGCTACCTCATCGTTCCCCCCACCAACGTGATGAACGACGATGCGCGCTCGCGCATCGAGGCCCTCGAGCGTCACACCGAGCTAGGAAGCGGATTCCAGATCGCTTCTCTCGATCTCGAGCTGCGTGGAGCCGGGGATCTCCTCGGAGGTGAGCAGTCGGGGACGATGGCCACCGTGGGCTTCGACATGTTCTGTCAGATGCTCGAGGAGGCCGTGCACGAGCTCCGCGGTGAGCCGGTGATCCACGACGTCGATCCGGATCTGTCGTTCGACGTGGCTGCGCTCCTCCCCGAGGACTACGTCGGCGACGTCGGGGTGCGCCTCTCGATGTACAAGCGCCTGGCCAGCGCGATCGACGAAGCGCACGTCGGCGAGATTGCCGAAGAGATGGAAGACCGCTTTGGCTCACCGCCCGAAGAAGCGAGGCGCCTGGTGCAGCTCATGTCGCTGAAGACGGAGCTGCGTCGTCTGAAGGCCCTCGGCTGCGAGGCGAACGCGCGCAACGTAACCCTGCACCTGCGCGAGGACACGCCGCTCGATCCGAAGAAAATCCTCGAGCTAGTCCGTTCGACGCGCAGCCCTTACCGACTCACCCCGGACATGCGCCTCAGTCGTCGCTTCGATGGGACGACCAACGGTCTCGCGAACGCGGAGACGCTGCTGTCCGAGATCGCCGCATGCCTACGCTCTGAACTTTAGGCTTCGAAAAGCGCCTTAGCGCTCCGTGCTGCGCGCCGCATTCAAGACGCCGAGGTTGGTGCAGCCCTCGCCGTCCCCTTTATCGCACGCTTTTTTGTAATAGAACGCCGCGCGAGAGAGATCCTTCGCCACGCCTTTTCCTTTCTCGTACATGGCACCGAGGTTCGAGCACCCGTGGCCATCGCCCTTCTCGCAACCTTGGTGGTAGAGCGCCACCGCCTTGATTTCATTTGCGGAGACACCCTTGCCTGCCGAGTACATGAAACCGAGGTTGGTGCACGCCGTCGGCTCTCCCTGCGTGCAGCTACGCTCGTAGAGGGTGACGGCTTTTTTTTCGTCCTTAGGGACTCCGTGGCCGAGCGCCAACATGATGCCGAGGTTGGTGCAGCCGTGCAGATCGCCTCCGTCGCAGCCTTGCTTGTAGAGAACGGCGGCGTGGGCATCGTCTACCGGGACTACCTTCCCCTTCTCGTAGAGGGCACCGAGGTTGGTACATCCGTGGGGATCGCCGCCGTCGCATCCCTTCTTGTACAAACCGGACGCGCGCACCGCGTCGACAGGCACCGCATTGCCTGCAGAATACATGTATCCCAGGTTCGTGCAAGCTACAGGTTCGCCACGATCGCAGGCGCTTTTGGCGTTCGCAGCGAGGAGCACGTCCTCCGTGGGTCGCACGGCTGAAGCGGCCTCTGCACCGGCGCCCGCATCGGTCGAGGGGGCGGCGCTCACGCCGTCGGTCGGCGCGGGTTGCTTGCAGCCGACGATCGATAAAATGATCGCCGCCGAAAGATTGGAACTTTTCGGCATTCCGCTCGATCCTAACTGACCTTCGATGCGCAAACGCGTTCTCGTTCCCTTGCCCGGTCACGATTTTGATCTGACTGAAGTCGCCGTCCCTTGACGGCATCTCGCGTCACGCGGACACGAGGTCGTCTTCGCGACGGAGAGGGGAAAGGCGCCGCAGGTGGATCCTCTCCTCGTTCGCGGCGTGCTGTTCGGTCAGCTCGGCGCAGAGCGTCGTCGTGACTCGTGGCTTGCGCTCGACGACCTACGCGCTCAGACCTTCCCGCCAGCTCTGAGACACTCGGTCGTGAACCCCGTGCATTGATCTTTAATTTTCGGGTTCGTCCCGACCTGCGGGTGGTTGCAGTAGAGCCGGGCGTTCGCGCAATTCGGCGCATCGGGATTTGCCACAGGCGCGGCAGGCTTTCTTGGCTTCACGGCGGCGGCCGGAGTCTTCGCGACGGCGAGGGGCGCAAGGTCGGCGTCGGGTTCGGCAAGGGCGACGACACCAGCGTCCGCATCGACGGAGGCGGCGACGGGATCGGGCGGGCTCGCAGCGTCGATCGCTTCCGCGACTTTCTTCTTCGCGAGGCAGCCCGACAGAACAAGCACGATTAGACAGACGAGAGTCAGTCGCTTCACGGGAAGTGTCCTCCTTGGCCGATGCACGCTTGCTTGTGCTGTTCGCAGAGCTTCTGGATGTTGACGTCTGTCCCGAACGACGGATGATTGCAGAAACGCCCGGCTTGCGTGCACTCGGGTGGCTGAGGCTTCGGTGGCGCGACGGGCGGCGGAGGAGTTGGGGGAGGTGGGGCCGGAGGCGTGACGGGTGGCGGTGCTGGAGGTGTGGCCGGGGGCGTCGCCGCAGGAGTAGTACCAGCGCCGCTCGTCGGCGGGGCGGGAGGTTTGCCGCCTACCTTCGGAGAGACGGGCCCGTGCTGCGTTGGCGTAAGCGTGGTGAGCGGCGTTCCAGATTTCGCGGGAGCGGTCGGCGTCGGGTCCGCCGGCGGCGGCGTGATGTTCGTCTCCGGGACCACCGACGTGTCGATACCGCTGAAGTCGGCCGTTTTCTTCGTGCCGTGAAGCACCCCGGTGCCAACGAGAATGCCCCCGATGCTCAGGAAGGTGAGAACGCCGATAGCACCAAAAATAAGCCCTTTTCCGCGCCCAGGCTCACCACCATCGCTTGCGGCAGCGTAGGCGTGGTTCCCTGCCGCAGGTGTACCGAACGCTCCATGCGGGGCTGGCGGTGCAGCGGGGCTGGTCGTTGCGACCGATGAGCCGAAGCCCGCAGGCGCCTGCATGGGCGCTCCCATTTCCGTTTTTCCGCGCCCGGAAGCACCGGCCGGCTCAGGGGCTGCGATCGGCGCCGTTCCTCCGCGACCGCTCGTTACGACGCTCGAGGAGACAAGACCAGCGGCGAGCTTGCCGCTCCCGAACGCGTCCATGAACTCGCGGACCGACGAGAAGCGATTCTCGGGCAGCTTCTCGAGCGCCTTCATGATCGCGTTTCGCATCTGCACGGGCACGTGGGCACCGAGCGGCGTCGTATCCATGGGAATCGGGGCCTGCGTCATGTGCTGCGTCGCCCACTCCCACGCCGTATTTCCCGCGAACGGAAGCTTCCCGGTGAGCATCTCGTAGGCCATGACACCGAGCGAATAAATATCGCTGCGCGCGTCGATCGGCTTTCCCGTGAACTGCTCCGGGCTCATGTATGGCGGCGTGCCCAGCACCATCCCCTGCTGGGTCAGCTTCTGTTCTTCCTTGTCCTCTTCGTGGCTGCTTCGCTTGGCGATTCCGAAGTCGAGCACCTCGACCCAGTCGCTCTCTCCTGCGCGCTCGCAAAGGAGGATGTTGTCCGGCTTCAGATCGCGATGGATGATCCCGTGGGCGTGCGCTTCGGTGAGCGACCCGGTGACCTGCGAAAGAACTTTCTCGACACGGGCGGGCGGCATCGGCCCATCTTTTTCGAGGATCTCGCCGACGCTTCGTCCCTCGACGTACTCCATCACGATGTAGAGGAGGCCTTCGTCGGACTTGCCGAAATCGTAGATGGCGATGGTGTTCGGGTGCTGAAGCTCGGCCACCGTGCCGCACTCACGCTCGAAGCGCGCCAGAATTTTCGGATCGTGAGACAGGTGCGGATGGAGCGTTTTTACGGCCACCTTGCGCGCCGTTGAGCCGAGCATCTGCTCGCCGAGGTAGACCGCGCCCATGCCTCCCTCACCGAGGAGCTTGAGGAGCTTGTAGCGGCCGCCGAGCACGGTGCCGATCAGCGCGGAGGACTGCGTCTCTTCATTCGCCGCGCCGCCTTCGTCATTGGGAGTCACTTCAGCACCTCGGTCATTGCGATTCGCAGTCTAGTTGCCCTTTAGACGTGAGCGACCACGGTTTCGGTCTTGCGCACATCTTCTCACTTCGAAGCGCCCATGGCACGCATGTGCTTGCTGACTTGTCCCGACAGGCCCGGCTGGTCATCCGGGTCGGTGAAGTCCCACTGCGCGGCGAGGCTTGCCTGCTTCGTCCCGCCCGGATTGCAGGCCGTCGGAGTGCTGTGAGGTTTGTACGTGTAGGGCGTAAAGTCGGGCGTCGACGTGAACGCGTCAAACGGGAGCGCGGCGTCGGCCACCTCCTCGCTCTGGTATGGCCGGGCGAAGATGTGCGCGAAGAGCTTGTGGAGCGACGACGCATCGATGTGCGTCTTGCTCACGAAGCCGCGTTTGAGCCACGGCGAGGCCATGAAGAGCGGTGTCCGATGATCTTCGACGTGGTCCGCGCCGCCCTGCGGATCATCCTCGGTTACAATGAAGAGCGTCGTCGCCCAGATCGGCGAATGACTGAGAGCATCGAGGAGCATGCCGGTGGCCTCGTCGTTCACCGCGATCATGAGCTGGGGCGTCGGCGCCAGCGCTTGCAAGCCAAGGGTGTGATCATTCGGAAGGCCGACGTAGGTGATCGATTTCAGATCGCACGTAGCGCGCGCGCGAGCGGCGACGTAGCAAGCCTTCTCGGTATCCGGTACGGCCTGCGCGTAGATGAGGCCCGGATAACCAGGGTCGAAGCCGTTGGCGGCGAGCCCGACGATCTCACCCATGTCGTCGTATGAGATCTCGTTTCGTTCTGCCCACGCGAAGAGGGACCCCTCGCGCGGCGAGCCTACGACCGTGTCGATGCCCGCTGTTGGCTGACGCGTATGCCGGCCCCACGTCGCGCTCCAGGTGCGCTCGATGAAGTCCGTCGAGCGTCCGTAGGTATTCCAGATGTGGCCCTGAAGTGATTGCTCGGCGTCGGTGTAGTAATTGTCGAAGAGCGTGTTGGCGCCGCCGATCGCCCGCGCGTTCGCCCAGTATTCGTCCATTTTTCCGGGGGACATGACGAGCGTCGGATCTCCGTTCACGCCTTTCAGATCGCCGAACACGGAGTCGAACGTTTTGTTTTCTCGGACGACGTAAACGACGTGTTTGATCTGCGCGCTCACCGCCCCCGAGTTGGTGAGCGGGATCGGAAAATCGTAGGCCGCGCCGGCCGGGCAGATCACGGTCGGGTACCCGAGGTCGGTCGTCGTTCGGCGCGAAGCTTGTGCAATCGCAGTCATGCCCACGAGGTCCGCCGCGGAGGGGCGAGGCACGAGGGCGATCGAGCCGTGGGTGAGCGCACCGTCGTCTTCCGCTTCGGCGAGGGTGGCCGGGCCGCTTCCGTGACCCTTGCCTGTGAGCACGACGAGGCTTCCGTCCTGACGCACGCGCACAGCGGTGGGCCACCAAGCCGTCGGCACTTTGCCGCCCAGGGTGAGCGACCCGCCGAGATCGAAATCAAGCACTGCGAGCGCGTTTACCCCGGAGAGCGTGGCGTAGAGCCGGCGTGTCGCGGGGTCGTATGCGAGCGCGCCGGGCTGCGCACCCGTCCGCCCATTTTCATCGAGGTGCAGCGTCTGCAACGCTTGACCACTAACGGGATCGTAAACCGCGATGGTGTCGTCATCACTCGCGGCAACAGCGACATGCGTGCTGTCGAGAAAAGCGATGCCCTCCGGATTTTTCCCCGTCGGAAGGCGCGCGGTCACCGTGCGGGTAGCGAGATCGACGCGCAAGAGCGAGCGCGTGTCGAGCGCCGTCACCCAGAACGTGGCGCCGCCAGCGTCGGAAGGATCGCGGATCACGTCGAAGATTTCTTTCGCTCCGAGATCGATCGAGACCTCGGGCTTGGTCCGGCCGAGATCGATCACCCGGAGCGCGCTCTCCCCCGTGGAGGGAACGACGACAAGGCTCGCGCCATCGACGCTCATAGCCAACGCACCCGCGTGCCACTTCATGGTCGCGGCGGAACCGCTGGTCGAAGGCCCCAATCCCACGTCAGCGCTCGGCAAGCGCGCGAGCGCTCCCGTCCCGAGATCGATCGTGAACGCGTACGCCGTTCCGTCGGCGCCGCCAGAGGCGAAAATGCGGTTCGGTGAGGCGAACGCTAACCCAAACTCGAGCTGCGTCGGCGACGGGAAGACAACAGTGGAGACGACGGCGGGCTGCCCGGCTGCAAGCTTGTCGAGATCGACGGCGTAGAGCGCGTTGTCGTCCACACCGCCGTCGCTGACGATCGCGAAGACGGAGCCCGGAACCAGGATCACGTTGAGCGGAAAGCCGCTCGCAACGCCCTTTGGGTGCAGCACCTGTTCGTTCCCCGCAGGCTCGATGAAGTGACCGTCGGGGAGATGCAGACGCCGCGGATTGGTCGTGTCGGGGCCCGCGACACCAACGGCGTCGCCGCTCGGCATCGTCGCCGTACAAACGCCCGTCACGGGAGCCGGCTGCTTCGTGCCATCGAAATCTCCACACGCGTCGGCGTGCGCCATCACCTTCCACGGACGGAGCGCGGGGCACGCGTACGGTTGCTCGGGCTCGGAGCATCCCCCGCATTTGTACACGCAGGACCGGAACTCACCGCACTTGAGAGCTTTGGCGTAGCCCTCCGGCGTCGTCAGGTCCGCCTCACACCCAGCATCGGGCACCATCATGAAATCATATGGATTCGTCGAGTCACAGCCGAAAAACGCGGCGAGAAGGACGAGCGCTGCAAGTTTCGAAGTCGTCATTTTTCAGTTCTTCGGAGCAGGGAGCCGACGAAGCGTCTCCCACGTTTGCTTGTCCAGGCCGGGCTGATCATCCGGCTCCGAGAAGTCCCAATTCTCTGCCGCCTTGGCGCCGGTCGTACCGGCTGGATTGCACGATAGGTCTTTATAGATGCGCGGCTTGTGCTTGAACGGCGTGTAATCCGGAGTGGAAGTGAAGAGATCAAGCGGCAACGCCGCGTTGGCGATGGTCGCGTTGCGGTACGGTTTTCCGAAGACGTGCGAGATGAGCTTGTGGACGCTCGCGATGTCGTAGTGGCCGTGGCTCACGTAATCGCGCTTCACCCACGGCGAAGCGAAGAGCGCGATCGTGCGATGGAGATCAACGTGATCGCCCCCGGTGTTCGGATCGTCTTCTACGACCACGACCAGCGTCTCGGGCCACATCGGCGAATGGCTCACACCGTCGAGAAGCATTCCCGTGCCCTCGTCATTCGTGGAGATCATCAGCGCCGGATTGGGCTTGCCCGCCGCCAAACCGAAGCCGTGATCGTTGGTGAGCCACACGTACGTGAAGTCCTTCGGGTTGCAGAGGACGCGCGCGCGCGCGGCCACGTAGCAGGCTCCGAGTGTGTCGGGAATGGTGGCGTCGGTCGAGCCTCCGGGCCACCGCGGATCGCGCATCGAGAGACCGCCGATGAGCTCTCCCATGTTGTCGATCGAGACGTGCTGATCGACGAGCGACGAGAAGATGGTGCCCTCGACAGGAGTGGTCTCCCCGCCGACGCCCGGTGACGACGTCACGCCAAACTCGCCTCGCCCCCACGTGACGAGCCAGCGCCGCTCTGTGTAGTCGGTGGAGCGCCCAAACACCGTCCAGGCATGACCTTGGATCGATTGCTCTGCGTCCTCGTAGTAGTTGTCCATGTGCGCGAAGGCTTTTCCGATCGCCCGCGCGTTGCCCCAGATTTCTTCCATGTGGCCTGGCGCCATCACCAGGCTCGGGTCGCCGTCCAAGCCGGGCACGTCTCCGAAGATGTCGTCGAACGTCTTGTTTTCTCGGACGATCAAGATCACGTGCTTGATCTTGGTGCTCGGGCCGTCTTCGATTTTCTGAGGAATCGGAAAATCGTACGCCGCGCCTTTGCAGTCCACCTTGGAGTAACCGGCGATCTCCCCGACCTTGTTCTGCGTGTTGTACGTGCTGGTCGCCGCGGTCAGTGCGGGGGCATCCATGAACGCGATGGCCTGCACCGAACCGCGCATGCGATCGCCGACGAATCCATCGGAGAAATTCTGGGGAGCCTTCTTGTCGGTGCCGCCGCCGTGTCCTTTTCCGTTCGAGACGAAGACCGTTCCGTCGGCGGGATCGACCGCGAGCCCCGTTGGCCACCACGCTGAAGGCATGATTCCCGCGGGGGTGAGCGCGGGGACTGCGCCCGTGAGATCGACGTCGAAGACGGCGACGCCGTTGGTGGAGCTCAGCGTCGTATAGAGCCTTTTTCTCGGTGGGTCGTAGATGATCGCGGTGGGCCCAGCGCCTTTGTCGGCCACGGGGACTTCGCTCACGATGGTGCCGGCCGCGCGATCGAGAATAGAGATTGAGTCGCCGAGAGAGTTGGCGATGACCGCATACCGCACGTCCAAGAACGCGATCTCTTCAGGCGCTTTGCCGACGGCGACGGTGGTGGTGGCTTTCTTCGCCACGTCGATCTGCAAGAGGCGCATCTTGCGGGTGTCGGTCGCATCGACCGGGGCCGTCCACATGGTGGCGTAGGCCGTATTTCCTGCGGGGTCGTTGGGATCAAAGCGCACGGCGAACACGTCTTTTGCGCCGACGTCGAACTGTCCGATGGCCGCCCCGTGGTCGCCGTCGTCGACGCTGAAGATGAGCATCTTGGTGTCCGAGGCTTGCCCGACGAGCAGAACCTTTCCGCTGGGAGAGATGGCGATCCCTTGAGCGATGGTGCCCTTCGGAAGCACGATGTCCTTCGCGGGATTCCGGGTAGCGACGCCCGCACCGACGTCGATCGTGAAGGCGTAGACCTTCGATTCGGGCGAGCCGCCCGCGGCGTAGAGCGTCTTGCTCGCGTCGCGATAAGCGAGCCCATAGTTGAGCGCTTGCGGCGCCGGGAATTTCACGAGCGAGGTGACAGGCGAAGCTGTGCCCATCCGAAGAATCGAAGTGTCGACCATGCGAAGCGCGTGCGTGAGGTAGCCGTCGTCGCTCACGACCAGCCATTTCGTTCCGGGAAGGAGGAGCACGGAAGCCGGAAATCCGCCGCCGAGATCTGCTTCGTCGAAGACCCATTCCTTGCCCGCCGGTGCGAGCCTTCGGCCGTCCGGCAGAATGACTGGTGTCGCGGTCAGCGATGTCTTTGCAACTGCCTCGCCAGCGGGATCGGTGGCGACGCACGCACCGGGCACGACCTTCGGAAATGTCTTCCCATCGAAGTCACCGCACGCGACGTCGTGAGGAATGTCGTTCCAATCCGCGAGGGCGGGACACACCCATGGTGTGGCCGATTCGGCGCAGCCTGGATTGCATTCGAGGGCACACGGCGGCGCCTGCCGGATGGACTCGGTGAAATCATCGGGCGCAGGCAGAGGCGCTCGATTCTCCGACGAGCCGCACGAGGCGAGCGGAGTCGCAATGAGCAGGAGCCAAGGAGAGAGGCGAGTCACGCGCACGTCAGCCTCCGTCCATGGAGCGCGTTCGGACGGGCTCCGCATCAGCCGGAGGCCACGCAAGCGGGTAGCGCCGGTCGGTCGCGCGATCCCAGAGCTCGAGTCGTGTCCCTCGGGAGGTAGCCGGGAACATCACCCCGATGCGCGTCGTGAGCTTCTTGTCGAACGGCGCGGGGTGCGGGCCTCGGCCTGCGTCCTCGGGTATGTCGCCGCTGATCAGCATGGGAAAATCGAAGCGCACCCGCTCGACGAGCGTCGGCCCCTCGAACAGCTCGATGGCAAAGCGCCCCATGACCCGAGGAGTGGCCTGCGGCGCGCCGAGCTCGATGTGATGCACCCCCAGAAGATAGATGTCTCCGGTTTGGTAACGAAGATCGAAAATCCATTGCCCGCGCTCGAACATCGGGGAGGGGTCCGGCGGGATGCGGGAGATCCCTCTGACGTCCTGGGCTTTCGGCGCTCCTGCGTCGGGTGTTGCCGAGACGATTCCGGCGATGAAGAGTCCGGTCGTCGCCAGAGCGAAGGTCAGAGTACGCACGATATAGCGATATCCCACGCCGACGCGTCGCCGCCAAGCGCGCTCCACACATTGGTGAGATCCGCAGGCAAGGCGGCGGAGGCCTCGAACACCCGACCGTCCGGCGTTTTGATGGTGACCCTGGCGGCGTGAAGAAGGATGCGCCGCGGACTGAGCACTTTTCCAGAGGGGAGCGTGAGACGCACCGCGCCTCCGTAGACGCGATCGCCGACGAACGGTGCGCCGGCATGGGAAGCATGGACCCGCAACTGATGCGTGCGTCCGGTGATCGGCGCGAGCGCGAGGAGGCTGAAATTTCCGGCCCGTGCCACCAACCGAAATTTCGAGCGCGCGTGGGTGGCTTCTTTTCCGCGCACCCGTCGATGCCGCGGATCATTGGCCCGCCCGATGGGCTCATCCCATTCTCCTTCCTCGCCGCTCGGAGCGCCGCTCGCGATCGCCACGTAGCGTCGCGCATAGCTCCCTTCTTCACGCGCGGCCTTAAGGAGGGTGATTCCCTTCGTCGTGAGCGCGAAGACCACCACGCCGCTCACCTCGCGATCGAGGCGCGACGTGGGATGAAGGTCCGATATTTTGCGATCGGTCTGTCGCGCTAGCTCCGCCACCAGGGTGTGTGTCGCGCCGGCGTGATCGGCGATCGTTGGCATCCCCGCGGGCTTCTCGACGGCGACCATGTTCGCGTTCGAGGCGAGGATGCGCACGCCGTCGAGCGAGCCCGACTGCGGTGGAGCGATGCTGATCTCTTCGCCCATGCGAACTGGCTCGGTGCCCACCAGCACTCGACGCCGACCGAGAAAAACACGGCCTTCGGCGATCGCGCGAGGATCACCGCCCGCCGCGTGGACGATCTCCTCGACGGTCTCGCCGTCCTCCAGTCGAACGACCCAGCGCTTCATTGCTTCATCTTTAGTGAAGCCGCTCGACGACGCCGCGATCGCCGTCGACCCTCAGGCGGTCACCGGTCTTGATAGCGAGTGTCGCGCCGCTCACGTTGACGACGCTCGGCACGCCGAACTCACGGGCCACGACGGCAGCGTGCGAGAGCGGACCTCCGAGCTCGGTGACGACGCCCGCGGCGATGAGGAAGAGCGGGGTCCATCCCACGTCGGTGGTGTGGACGACGAGGATCTCGCCGGGTTGAAGCTCGCCCATTCCGTCCGCCGTGAGAATCACGCGCGCGGTTCCTTCGACGACACCGGTGCTCGCTGGCGTGCCGCGGAGCATGTCGCCGCCAGACGGAGGGAGCACGACCGACGGGGGTGCGCCGATGAACGTGGCGGGGGGATCGGGACGCCCTTGATCGCGTGCGAACTCGGCGCGCCTCGCACGAACGAGCGGCGCGAGATCCGATCGCGAGCTGCGAAGGGCCTGCGCCACCTCGTCGACGGTGAGGAAGAACACCGGATGAATCGCTAAAATCGGTGATGACCCAGGGGTCGCGCTCACTTCGTCAGCGAGATCCGGAGCGAGCCGTAAGAGGCGGCGATCGGCGTCGAGAACCGCGTCGCGCAGCATCCCGAGCACGCGCGTCACCCACGCTCGCATCTGTTCGCGGAGTCGGGCCGAGCGATGGGCGCGGGCCACGAGATGACGGACGAGCGTCTGCTCGAGGAGCGTCAGACGCGGCATCAGCTTCGTCATCTCCGCGTCGGCCAAGGCGCGGGTTTTTGCAAGAGCAGGCTCCACTTCCCGCCCCTCGCCACGGAGCGCCACGCGAAGCATCGTGAGGACCGGTCGGACGTCTTCTCGCCATCGCGGCGTGGAGAGCTCCGCCTCACGCACCGCGCGATCGCCGTAGAGATCGAGGAAGCTCTGCAGCGCTCGTCGCGTCGGCCCATCGGGAATTCCGTCGAGACCGACCGTCGACTCTCGCTCGATCGCGGCGAAGGCTTCGGGTTCGCGCCGCGCGAGGTTCGCCACACGCATGATACCGATGGCCGGTCGCGCACTTTCGAGATCGCGGATCCCGCTGGTGAGAGCTTGCGCGAGCCGCTCCGCTCCAATCGGCGCGACCCGTGAGAGCACGGTTTTCAGGGCAAGGTGAGTCCCCAGCGCGCTCGAGGCGCAGGTGAGCATCACCGTGCCGGTCCGCGCGAGCAACTCTTGAACATCGCGGATCGTTCGCGCCAGCGCTTCGTCGGGAAGGATCGCCAGGTCGAGTGCGCTGTGGATCTTCTGCGCTTCCTCCGCCGCTTTCTCGAAGCTCGCGACGTCGACGTCGAGTCGCAGCTGCTCGCGAATGAGGCGAGTCGCCGTCAACGGAAAGCGCGCGTAAAATCCTTTGCGCGAAACGTCGGCCACTTGCACCGCGAGCTCGTCGCCGCCCGAGCCCCCCGCGAGATCGACCAGCGTCCGCGGATCGAGCCACGGCACTTGCGCGGCTATGCGCATGAACTGCGTTAGATTCAGGTAAAATCGACCGTAGACGTTGCCGACCAGACGCGCGTTGCGAGGGACGCTGCACCCAAGGGCTGCGAACGCGCGACGAAATCCCTCTTCGCTGAAGGCGCCGGCGACCGACCAGGTGAGCGGCGTGGCCACTCCGGGGAGCGCCTCTCCGACGTTGACGTTGCTCCACACGGTAGCTTCGTCCCCGCCCTCCGGAAAGCCGCGACCGGTCACCGGGCGAGCCTGCACGATCCACGTGCGCTGCGCGTCACACGCGAACTCCACGTCCCACGCAGTTGGATCCAGACGCTCGAGACGAGTGGCGAGCTCGGCAAGATCGTTGATGCGATCTTTCCCGAGAGCCGGGCGATCTGGTTGGCTCACGGGTATCTCGACCACGCCTTCGTCTTGCACGACGAGCGCCTTCGTTTTTCGAGCGATCACGGAATCGACGAGCCGACCTCTCGAATCGATGCGAAGCATGTCGGGCGTAGTGATTCCGTCGACGACCGGCGAGCCGAGGCCGACGCCGACGTTGACGATGCGCTCGTTCCTTGCGCCGCCTAGCTGGGAGGCGCGCGTGAACATCACTCCCGCGGCCTGGGCCTGTATGACCCGCTGAACGACGACGGCCATCGACACATCGCGGACGCCATGCGCAGCGAGGTAAGCGAGCGCGCGACCAGAGGCAATTGATGCCCACACGGAGCGGACCGCTTCAGCCAAACCTTCCGCCCCTCGCACGCCGAGGCGCGTCTCGGCGAGCCCTGCCATGGAGACGAGAGCTCCGTCTTCGCACGTCGCGCTAGAGCGCACCGCGAGCCCCCACGGCGCGTCACCCTTTGTCCGGCCCCACAAGGCTTCGAGCTCCTCGCGTAGCCCAGCCGGGAGTGGCGCCTTCAAGATTTCGAGCCGGGCTTCCGCCGCCCGCGCCAGCCCAGCGCGCCCGTTCGCGGCGCGTAGAAGCGTTCGCGGATCGCACCCTGGCGACAGCTCGCGAAGCGCGGCTTGAAACGCTGCGGCGGGGATCACCCACGATTCCGGCACCGCGAAATCGTTGCGCTGCAACCACGCCAAACGGGCGGCTTTTCCCCCGACCACGCGCGCGTCATCTCCGCCTCGCTTGGCTGCGAGCGTCTCCAGGGAGAGGATCCACGTCGTCACGGGCGCGATACTAGTCGACTACTCACTTCGGGGAGCGGGTGAGTACGCGGTCGTGCCAGAAAAGCAGCTCGAGGGAGCCCGGCCCGCGATTGAACACGTAATCGTGCGGTCCCGGCAGATCGGCAAAGTCATGAGCGACGCCCGCCGAACGCCACGCTTCGGAGGTTCGCGTGATCGCAGGCCGGTACATGTCTTCGTGGCTCGTCGTTAGGCGAAGCTTCAGCGCCGGGCTCTTTGCACGAGCAGCCTTGGCGAGCTCGGTCCACTCCGAGGCTTGGCTCTCCCACAGAGCAGGCTGGAGTGCGCCCACCGCGCCGAAGACCTCGGGCGCACCGAGACCTACGCGCAGGGCGACGGCCCCGCCGAGCGACACGCCGTCAATCCCGGTGGACTCCGGCGCGATGAGAGCGGGCGTCTCGTTTCGAACTCGCGGCAAGAGCGTGTCGATCACGAACCGCCCGTACGCTTTTTGCTCGGCTGCGCTCATCAGATTGACGTCGGGCAAGTAGGGACATGCGATGATCAGGCCTCCGAACGGCCGCTCCCCGAGCGAGCGATTCATCGATTCCATGTGCGCGGGATCGGATAGCCCTTCGAAGTCCCCGTCATTGAGCGGCGGCGCGCAGATGCGCTCGAAGGCACGGGTGAGAGCGTAGTCGCGCGGCCAACCCATGGCCCCGAGCTCCGGGCCTTTCAAGGCCTCGCCGCGCCCGTGAAGAGCAACGACGACCGGGAACCGCACGTCCGGGCCGCCCCAGTTCGGCGCGAGAATCACCGCCCGCTGCGGAACGGATCCAACCGCGAGCGCGAACGTCCATTCGAGGATGCGCCAGCCCCGCGTCGACGCATCGAACGATGCGGCCGGAATCGGGAGAGAAGAAGACGCAGGCGGCGCAGCTTTGTCGTGCCGCGTGCAGCTGGCGACCGCGGCTCCGAGGAGAAAGGCCCGACGATCCATTAGCGGACCTGCGGGTGAACCTGCGGGCGACTCGGTCGCGTGAATGTCATCACGCGGCTTACTCCTCAGGGAGGCTCGGTGATGCCCCGGCTGCACTCTTCACGAGATCCGACAGCGCTGGATCGCTCACGAGCTGCTCGCGGAGCATCTTGTGAATTGCGGTGAGCTCTGTGGGGTTGAGCCCGTGCAGATGTGCGGTGGCCTCTTCGACTTTCAGGTCGAGGTACCCGTTCACGTCGACGTGCCCGGCGTGAAGGCGGTCGAGCGGAGTAGCGGCGACTCCGCCGACGTGGGTGGCTCCTGCCTTTGCTTCCGATTTTTCGGAGCGAACCTCGAAGGTGCGTCCGGTCTCCTCGGTCTTTGCGGCTGGATTCGCCTCCGACGGTGCCTGGGAGGGCGCGACGGGACCCCCTTTTCCGATGCGGTCGATGGGCATGACTGATCCTCGCTCTTAACTTTCGCACGCTCGCAACGAGAGCGCTATCGGATGTTACCGATGGCGGTCTTGACCGTGTCGTGCTCCGCCTTGAGCACGTTCGACAGCGCGCTGAACGTTCGGTTCTGCGCGTTCACGGTCTCCTGAATCTGCAGGTAGTACATGTTCATTTCCTGCGATTGCGCGAGTGACGACTCGACGCCGCCGTCACCGGTGGTCCCCGGCGAGCCGCTCATTCCAGAGGGGCTCGGCCCGCCCGGACCTTCGGCGCTCAAGCTGCCCGAACGTCCGACGGGGGTGCTACTTCCGCCGTGCGAGCTCATGGAGCTCATCGAAATAGGGCCGGTTCCGCCGCGAACGGCGACCGCCATGAGCGGCCCACCAGGGAGCGTGTGAAGCGCCGATTCCGCGCCTTGCACGAGGCTCCGGCCGCTCTTCGCGAGCACCTCCGAAAAGCGCACGCGCGTCGGGTGGGGCGTGGGCCGAGCCACGGTTTGAGCAATAGTCACGTCGGGTCGAGTCGGGGGAATTCGCGGGTCCATGTTGCCTCCACCACCCCCATCGGCCGCACTCCGCGAGGGTTGCGTAAATAACGGAGACTAGGCGAACTTCGACCGCCGGCGCCGCGCGATACCCGCCACGCGGTCTAGCGGCTCCACGCCAAAGTGAGCGCGCGGGCGCGGCGTGCGCCGGCTTCGGGGCCGTCGTCGTTGAAGAAGACGATGTTGTCGAGGAGCGCGAGGGACACATCGAGTGAGGGCGGCCCGTCGAGACTCATGATCGGGTAGGTGCGGACCGCGCGGGTATCGGAGACTTCGAGGGTGTCGAGGGCGAGCTCGAACCGCGAGCTGCGGGCGAGAATTCCTCGAAGAGGCGTAGCATGTGGATCGAGGATGATGGCGCTGGGAAAACCCTCTCCGGAGCCCCGGGTGCGGACGGCCTCACCGATGCGATGCCCCTTCGCATCGACCCACGCGAGCATCGCTCCGTAGGCTGTGGCGTTCGTCGCTTCCGCACCCATCGGAGCTTCTTCGATCCAACCGACCACGATGCCATCGCCGCTCGCCGCGAGGGAAGGCGAGCGCGAATGGGCTGCCGTTGCGAGGAGCCTCACTTCGTCGCCGCTTCGCCGGGCGTCTTGCGCGCGAAGGGGAGCAATATAGATGTCGGAAAAGCCGTCGTTCGGGCTCTCGCGGGGATCGGCCCAGGCCAACCACACCGTACCGTCACGCGCGAGGAGCGAGACGTCGCTCGCGTCCCCCAGAGCTTTCGTGACCCGCTCCTGGCCGGCGATTCGCTTCAAGTCAGGCGACAGATGCGACGCGTATACTTCGCCATTTCCGTCGCGGCCGTCGACCCATGCGACAACCCAACCGGCGCCCGCCCAGGTGATCGCGACGTCGCTCGCATCGCCACGCTCGGTGGTAACGAGCACATCATTGAGCTTCTTTCCGTGGCGATCGACGAGGGTGACGTGTACCTGCGGATCGCCGCCTTCGCGCGCAACCCAGGCGACCGCGGCTCCGTCCTCGGGCGTGGGTCCGCCGGCGATCGCCACGCCTCCGACGCTCACCGCGCGCGTGGTCAGGGTCACCGCCGGTCCGTGCGCGGCTCCGGCCGCATCGAGCGCGCGGAGCGAGAGCGTCGCGCCCGAGCCCGGGCCGCGTGATGGCGGCGCAGGTCTCGCCTTCGAGCTCTTGGTCAGACCGATCGGATCGTCCGTCGTTGCCGTCACGAGCGCAACGAGCGATCCGTCCCCGATGCGCGCGGCGGCAATGTCGGCGTAGGGCTCACCGGCGGCGAGCGTGGACAGAGCAGTGGCGTGCGGAGCATCGGCCGGCGGCTGCACGACGAGCGGCGGAACGTAGGGGCTCGGGCGATCCTTCAATTCAATGGCGTGCACCAGCGTCGGCGCCTCTCCGGTCGCCGTGAGAACGACGCAGTGCCCAGCCGCGCAATCGAGACCCCACGCGAGTCCCGCCGCGAGCGGGGAGGCAAGCTCGTTCTGCGCCGAATCGGGGAGACGGAGCGCTTCCACTTGAACGACGCTCAGGGAGCCGTCCAAACGAACGAACATCGGCAGCGGCGTACTCGCGGCGCACGCACCGGGGGCGTCTGCCTTCGTGCACGTCTGCGCGGGGGCGAGGAGGGCGAAGCCATCGCCGGCGGGAACGAGCTCCGGTGGCGACGTACCTTGCACCTCGAGGGCGAGGCTCTTTTTTCCGTCGAGCGTGCCCTGCGGACTGAGGGTGGCCATGTGCAGACGTCGCGTGGGATGCCCACGTTTGCTCGGCTCTTCCCAGGCGATGACGCCCGAGGTGCGGCCGCCGCTGAGCGCAACGAGTGACGAGCCGCCGAGAGCGGTGATGGGATGCAGCGGAGCGTGCGCCGCACCGGATTCGTCGATCGAAGCGAGCGACACCTCGGGATCTAGGGCGGTCGGATCGGTCCATGCGAAGACGTACGAGCCGCCGACCCGCGCGACGTCGACGTCACCGGTCACGGTGGGCTTGATGGTGACAGCCACCGCGGCTCCGATCGGGCGCGCTTCTCCGTCGAGGCGAAGCCAGGACAGCTGGCCCCCTTTCGCCTTTTTTTCAGGCGATCGCGTGACGAGGACGAGTCCCGCGCCCATCGTGGTCGGCACGGCTTGCCAGCCGGTAACGCCCTTGGCGACGTGACTCGGGACACCGCGCGGGCGGCCGTCGGGGTCGAGGGCAACGGCAAGGACGTTGGCGTCGCCCGAACGCAGCTCCTCCGCCCACACGCATACGGCGCCCCGGGCCGTCGGCACGATATCCGTCCAGACGATGTCGTCGGTCGTGCGGGCGATCTCGTGGGGCTCGCCGCGCGCGGTGCCGTCTTCGGCGATTCCGATGACGCGGAGCGCTTCGCCGCGATCGGTCATCGCAGTCCACGCAGCGACGAAACCGGCCTTTTCTCCGCCGGTTGCGCGAAGAACGAGCGCGTTCGTTTCCGAGGGTGTGGCAGCGATGACCCGCGCCGGACCTTTGTTCTCGCCCGCGTCGGTGAGGGGCGCCGTCACCAGATGGCGCGCGCCATTCTCTGCTCCACCGATGTAAGCGGTCATCGCGGAGAGGCCTTCGCGTCGCGCGAGAAAGGGCCCAAGGGTCTTGCCGGAGACGCTCGCCACGAGATGAGCGGGGAGAAGCGGCGGAAAACGCGGGTCGACCTTCTTCACCACCGGCGTCGGCGGTAGGAAGTGCTTCCCCTTGCCAATCACCTCGGGCTCCCCCGAAACGCCCACCGGTTTTTTCGCTCCGCCGCAGCCCGCGCCGGCGATGACGACGAGGGCCAGGAGCGCTGGAACCGCTACGAAATAAGCCTTTTTCATCAATCGGTCCCTGCGTCCATCTCTGGAACTTGGAGGTTCCCGGCGCTGAACGGCTCGGGAAAAAATCCGGCACAGCACCCGGCGCTCTCGGTGATCTTCACGTCAGCAGAGAACCGCCGCCCGGTCGCGAAGTCGATGTCGAGATGGCAGGCACCCGCTTTGTGCGCCACGAAGTCGTACTCGACGCAGCCACTTCCCGCACGCTCCAGGCAGGAAACCTTCTCGCCTGCGCAGGCACCCGACAGGACGAGGCCCATGGCGGAAGCGGCAACGTCTCGAGGGACGGCGACGCGCAGCGTGGGGTCCGCGCACTCGCATGCGGCGTGCGACGTTCCGCACGCGCTGAACGGGGCGAGCCATCCCGCGCCGAGCGCGAGAGACCAAAAAACAAGGCCCTTCACTTGTAGATCACCCCATCCGAGAAGGACTTTTTCACCGTGATGACCCCGGCGTTGCTCCGCGGAAACGGCGCGCCCTTCAGCGCCTCGCGCACGCAGTCGTTCAGCTTCACGTCGAGCTTCGACCCCTTGGGGGTCTTTACGCCGATGAGGACACCCTCTTGGTCGATGCCGATCTCGGTGGCCAGCGAGGCATGCGCATCTTTCAGCCGGTCGCGCGCCTCGGTCACGCATTTGGTGAGCTCGGGTAGGCGATGGTTCACGGCCTCGTCGATCAACCTCGTAGCTTCTGCGGAGCTCGCGGCGCGCGGGCGTTCGGACTTCAGTGGACCTGCGTCGCTCGGTGTCGCCGCCGTCGCCGAGCTTGCTTCGCCTGGCGCCGTTGCGCCTGCGGAGGCCATGGGCGCCGGCCCCGCTTTCGATCCCCCACACGCGACGAGCAAGCACGTCATCGCAACGATCTGCGTCTTCATGTCCTTCCTTTTATCAAGGCGAAGCGCCGCTTGCTGCTTTTCGGGTCGCGCCTACGTGCGAAGGAGGCGAGCGATGTGATTCTTCTCCCATTCGAGAGAGCGCTGGTAGCGGCGGTATTCCTGCTCGCGCGTACGAAACTCGAGAGGGTGTAGGTCTCGACGGCCGTCGATCCGGCGGACGGGGATCGCGTGGTGAAGCATCTCGTGGAAGACCACGAAGGCCACGAAGTAGCGCGGGACCCAGCTGCGATCGAGCGCCGGATGAATGCGGATGAGACGCTCGTTGGCGTTGTAGCTTCCCAGCTTGATCGACGCGCGTGACCCCTCGCCGCGTACCGAGCGCTTCCCCCAGGTGATGACCGCGTTGATGGACCCCTTGAAGTAGCGCTCGTTTAGCTCCTGGAAGATCGACAGGAGGTCGTGGTGCCGACCCGCAGAAACGAGCTGGATCGTCCGGGAGCGCTTGGCGAGGCGCGCGCCGTTGGCTTCGATGTAGTGGCCAATCCGGAGGCTGGCGTCGCGATCGCTGAGCGTCACGTAGCGGACGAGGGCGCTGATCACGCTGGGCGGCGCGTCGAGGAACATATGATGGATCCGCGCGAGCAGGATGCCGCCCGTCCATGTGTGGGAAATGATCGAGTGGCGATTGTCGGTGATCGACAGATTCACCGGCCCGGGGGATGCGGCTCTCAGGCGGCGCTCGAGCGATTGGCGGGCACCTTCGTGGACGAAGATGCGGGGCGTCGCCGAAGGGAAAACGTGGGCGAGCTGCGCACTGACCCGCTCCGGGAGGCGAAGCGCGGTAGCGCCCATCGGCCTCGACGTAAGGGCACGCGCACGCGCGACGCGTGACATCGGTCTCAAGGTTAAAACGTGTTGGGCGCCCATCTGCGTTTCAGTTCTCTCTGGGCGATAGGAGATGGGTCCGGGACTGTCAAGGAACGGTATTTTAAGCTATATATTCAATGACATAGACGCGTGGTCCGGAGCCCCCACCGAGCCGTTTTGTAGGTAGTCGTATGTGGGTAAGCCGATTTTCAAAAACCGCTTGACAGGGGACAGAGATTTTTCCGGATTCCCTTTTTTATTTCGAAGGTTTCGCGCGCGGTCGCCACTCGATGACGGTGCGCTCGGTCACGGGTGCTGAGGAAGAGCCGCGACGTTCGAGGCGCAGGCGTTCCGCTTTGCGTCGTTTGCGATCTTCGACGTTCTCTACCGGCGGCACGTCGACCACGATCTCGCCCTCGCCGCAGACCTTCGACTGGCACGCGAGACGAAGGCCAATCACCTTCGCGACGTTGCCGAGGTGCTCGAGCTCCTGAGGACGGATCGCCGAAAGTGCCTCTTTTCCTCGAATGATCGTGATGCGACACAGGCCGCACGTAGCGACACCGCCACATGAGGTGGCGATGGGCACGCCGTTCTTCTGAAGCACCTCGAGAAGATCTTCGCCCTCCGGAGCATCGAAGATCTGGTTCGACGTGCCGATGCGAACGCGCGCGGTCATGGCGCTAGTCTGACCCAGGCAAGGTAGGTGCGAAGAGCATTGTCATCGGATGAAGAACGAAGCGGAGGCGAGGACGGCCTTTCCGGGGGACGGTGATCCCGACGACCATGGCCTTTTCCATGTCGAGCGATGCCCCCGTCAGACCGTGCACGAGATCCGACAGGTCAGGCTGGTGACCAACGAGCATGGCGTGGCTTTTTCCTGAGGAAATAAGCTCGTTTACTAGGCTCATCGCCCCCTCGCCCATACTAAGCTCGGGGCGCACTTCGACGCCGCCCTGGGAGGACGTCTCCGAGCCTACGATGCCCGCCGTTTGCGCGGCGCGAACGAGCGGGCTGGTTAGGATGACGGACGGTATTTCGCGATGACGGACGAGCTCGCGGGCGACGCTGCGTACGCGGTCGCGCCCCTTCGGGGTCAGCTCGCGAACGTCGTCCGTGGCGGCGTCGTCTTCGGCTGGGCCGTGGCGCATCACGTAGAGCTCCATGCACCTCTAGACTAGCGGACCCCGGCGCAGGCCGTAATTAGTTGGCGGGCTTGGTTGGCGGGGTTGCCGTCGCGCCATTTGCGGGGCGCTTTCCAGCGGGTTTTTCTTCGGGTTCTTCGGTTTTGGAAGAGGTCGCCGCAGCGGCCGCGGGATCCCCCATGCGCTTGATTCCGTGCTTCTGGAGGATCATCAGCTCGAGCTTGTCCATGAGCTCGGGGTGCTGATCGAGGTACGCCTTGGCGTTCTCCCGACCCTGACCGATGCGCTCATTCTGGAATGAGTACCAAGCGCCGCTCTTTTCGACCAAGTTCATATCGCTCGCGAGATCGATGATGTCTCCCGAGCGCGAGATGCCCTGACCGTAGAGGATGTCGAACTCCACTTCGCGGAAGGGCGGCGCCATCTTGTTCTTGACGACTTTGACGCGCGTGCGATTTCCGACGACGACGGGATCTTTCTTGTCGGACGCAGCGGCCTCTTTGATCGCGCCAATGCGGCGGATATCGAGGCGAATCGAAGAGTAGAACTTGAGCGCGTTGCCGCCCGACGTAGTTTCGGGCGAGCCGAACATGACGCCGATCTTCATGCGGATCTGGTTGATGAAGATGAGAAGGCACTTCGAGCGCGAGACGGTTGCCGTGAGCTTGCGGAGCGCTTGCGACATGAGGCGCGCCTGGAGACCGACGTGGCTGTCTCCCATTTCACCTTCGATTTCCGCCTTGGGAACGAGCGCGGCCACCGAGTCGATCACGATGATGTCGACCGCGCCGGAGCGCACGAGCATGTCGGCGATCTCGAGGGCCTGCTCGCCGAAGTCGGGCTGGGAGACGAGGAGCTCGTCCGTCTTCACGCCGAGCTTCTTGGCGTAGGTGGGATCGAGCGCGTGCTCTGCGTCGATGAACGCGGCGACGCCGCCTTGCTTCTGGGCGCTGGCGATGGCGTGGAGCGTGAGGGTCGTCTTGCCGCTCGACTCCGGGCCGTACACTTCCATGATGCGGCCGCGCGGGAATCCACCGATGCCGAGGGCAATGTCGAGGCCGATACTTCCGCTCGGGACGACGGGAAGCTCGGGCTGGTACGATTGCCCCTCTTTGAGGCGCATAATGGCGCCTTTCCCATATTCTTTTTCGATGCTGGCAACCGCGAGCTCGATGGCTTTCGAGCGATTCTTATCGTCCATGGTGGCGCTCTCCCTCACTGAGATAGTGAACCTTTGTACTGCGTTTATGTTCAGGTGAAAAGAGGATTCGCCAACCGTCGTTCGATGTTCGTTTAGACTTGCCTCACGTCTCCGCTGCGACGCCTCGTTCACGCCACGTGCGAACTACCTTTCACAACATGGGGGGTCGCAGTAGTGAATCGCTCGATAAACGAAGCACGGCGCAGCGCGGCAAAACCAGGGCACACCCCTTGCTGGTCAGGAGGGAATGTCCAGGAATGTCATCGAGGATAGCGAGCCCATGCCGGCGCCCGCGCAAGAGCCGCACTCTGAATTGGACCTGACGCTGCTTCTCGTCAAGGAGGACGATCTCTACGACAACATGCCCTGCACCGACTGAGGCCGCAGCTGCTGGGGATGCCTGGGAGCTTGCGGCCATGAGGGCCGATCTCGAGCGCTTGGTGAATCGGTTGCTCGCGGGATCGACGACGGAGATTTCGCTCGACGCGCTGGGGGCGGCTGTCGGCGATGTTGCGGTCTCGACGGACGAGCTCGACGCCATGATCTCGGCGTTGGAGGCCAAAGGGAGAACCGTCGGCACCCACTCCGGAAAGAGCGGCGTGGCGATGCTTCACTCCGTGCTCGAAGCCGCGCGCGAGATTTCCGAGGAGCGCGGCAAGAAACCGACGCAGACGGAAATCGCTGAGCGGAGTGGCCTCACGCTGGATGAGGTTCGCCAAGCCCTCGCGCTCGCTCGCGTGATGCAGCGGTGAGGAGACGTCGGATCGACACGGCGCTCAACGATCTCGCGAGCGGCCGCCCGCTGGCCACGAGGGAAACGTCGGCCTAGGGGTGCGGCGTCAAGTGTTGTTAGGATCGCCAGAGTGAGCGGGGACGACGCGAAGGATCAGAAGCTGCGGGCGCCCGCGCCGACCGATTCGCTCGCGCTCGGCAACCCACCCCCCAACGGTGCGGAGACGCCCGACCTGACGGACACGCTCTCGCTTACGGAGACCCTCAAGATTGTCGACGCGCCTGTCGTCGAGGGCGTGCCTGAGATCGCGGTGGCACCGTTTCGCCGCGCAGGAAAAGGACGCCTGCGAGAACAGGTCGTGCGCTCGCCGGTGTCCGAGGCTCCGAAGCAATTCATCGTCGCCACGAAGCCGCCAAAGCTGGGCGTCACTCTTCGGCAGGTGACACAGCTCACGTTCGTGGTGGCCCTCATTGGCTATCTGCTCCTCGCCTACCTGAAGATGCGAACGGTAACCGAGGTACAAAAAGCCGTTAGCAAGACCGCCGCAAAATCGACGGACACGCTCTGAGCGAAAAAGTAGGAGAAAAGTTAGGGGGTCTTGGTGCGCAGGCTGTCGACCGCGTGCACGGGCGCCGCGTCCCCGGCCATCAGGTGGGTGATCGCGCCGTACACCATGCGCTGGCACTCGAGCTTGCTCACATTGGCGAAGAGCGCCGACGTGACCACGATCGAGAAGTGACCTCCGCCGCCTTCGACTTCGACGACGCTACCGGGAAGCTTCTCGACGATCGCGTTGCGAACGGCGTCGGTGATCGAGCCCTGAAAATTCGTGAGATGGTGTCCCATTGGTTCCTCAGTATTTCGGGACCGACGGGTCGACCGTTCTCGACCATGCATCGATGCCGCCTTCGACGTTGTAAATTTTCTTGAAGCCCTCGCGGAGAAAATGCTCGGCGGCGGAGCGACTACGAACGCCGTGGTGGCAATAGAAAACGAGGGTCGTGTCGCGGGGGAGCTCGGCGAGGAAGTCCTGTCCGGGCTCATCGAGGAGGCGCGAGGGCTCGATCTTCGCGATCTCGCGCTCGGCCGGTGCGCGTACGTCGAAGAGGTGCATCTTCTCCCCCTTGCTCATCATCTCTTGCAGCGCCTTCGGGGCGAGCGGGCGGACCTTCGGCGGCTCCTGAGGATTTTCGATCTTGAAGCCGCCAGCACCGTCGGCGATCACGAAATCGATCGACATGCCGTCTGCGCGGCGGGCGCTGGCGGCGTCGAAGAGGAAGGTGAGCCCACCCGCTTCGGCCTCGATGTCCCCTTTTTCTTTCTTGTCGAGAAAGAGCTCGTACTCGAACTTCGCGCTGATTTGCACGCGGGGGTGATCCTCTGGCCCCTCGGCTGCGTCCTTGAATGCCTTGGCGGCGGCGGCGGTCACGGTCATCTTGGGGATCTTCGTTTCCAAGGGTTGGACGCCCAAGAGCGCCTGCAGCTCGCCCGCCTCGAACATGTCCCGGATGATGTCGCAGCCGCCGACGAACTCCCCGTTCACGTAAAGCTGCGGGATCGTCGGCCACTTCGAGTAGACCTTGATGCCGTCCCGGATCGCGGGGTCAGAAAGAACGTTGACGGTCTTGTAAGACGGGACGAGCTGGTCGAGGATTCCCACGACCGTCGCCGAAAAACCGCACTGGGGAAATTGCCGGTTCCCTTTCATGAAGAGGACGACTTTGTCGGAGCGAACGAGATCGGAGAGTTGCGAATCAATGGAGTGCGTCATGGCCTCCGTTAGGTGCAACACGGATCACGCCCCGTCAAGCTCGACGCACGGTCAATGAGCGCTTCCGACTCGAAAAATCCTGCTGTTTTCTGCGCTGGGCTGGTGAAGCACTACGGCCACGTGACAGCAGTGGACGGGCTCGATTTCGAGGTGGCGATGGGAGAGTGCTTCGGGCTCCTCGGCCCGAACGGCGCTGGCAAGACCACCACGGTGGAAATCCTGGAAGGGCTCGTTCTGCCGACGTCGGGCACCGTAAAGCTCCTCGGAAAGAGCTGGGAGACCGATGAGCGCTACCTACGCGAACGGGTCGGCGTCTCTCTGCAGGAAACCAATCTGCCCGACAAGCTGACGGTGCGCGAAACGGTGGAGCTATTTCGCTCGTTCTACTCGAGAGGATACGAGGTCGAGGACACCATCAACCTCGTCGCGCTCGGCGAAAAAGAGAATGCAAAGAACGAGACCCTGTCTGGCGGACAGCGGCAACGTCTCGGGCTTGCCTGCGCGCTCGTGAGCGATCCGGCGCTCCTCTTCCTCGACGAGCCGACCACCGGGCTCGATCCGCAGGCGCGACGCTCTCTGTGGGAAGTGGTGCAGGCGTTCAAAGAAGACGGCGCCTCGGTGCTCCTGACCACGCACTACATGGATGAAGCCGAGCGCCTGTGCGATCGGATCGGCGTAGTCGACCACGGAAAGATGATCGCCACGGGGACGCCTAAAGAGCTCATCGCGACCCTCGGCGGCCAGCAGATCATAGACCTCACGATCGAGCATCACCCGGAGAAGAAGCTCGATCTCGATACGGTCGCGAAAATCGGCGGCGTGCATTCCGCGAAATTGCACACCGGGGTCGTATCGCTCGCCGTCGATCAGTTGCACACGGTGCTGCCGGCGATCCTCGCGCATCTCGACGCGGCGGGGCTGAAGCTGACGAACCTTTCGACGCACCACGCAACGCTCGAGGACGTGTTCGTGAATCTGACCGGGAGGCAGCTTCGTGAGTAAAGCCGACGGCGCCCCCACCACGACGCGTCCCCTGGAGAACCAACGGCTGGCCTCGATCAAGGCTCTGGCTCTTGCGCGCTGGCGCGAGCTCTATCGCGAGCCGGGGACGCTTTTCTGGATGTTCGGTTTTCCGCTCGTTCTGTCGATCGCGCTCGGGATGGCGTTTCGCAGTCAGAAGCCGGAGCCCACGTACGTTGCGGTGATTTCTGGGCCGGAGGCGGAGCAGCTCCGGGCGCTGCTCGCGGCGAGCCCGGACGTCAGCCCCACGGTGCTCGACGAACCGGCGGCCCACGCCCAGCTCAAGTCCGGGAAAATAGCCCTCGTCGTGATTCCCCCTGCTCGGCACGGAGCGCCCATCACCTACCGCTTCGATCCCACCCGCCCGGAGAGCCGTCTCAGTCGGGCGCTGGTAGACGACGCTCTTCAGCGCGGCTCGGGTCGCGTCGATCTGGTGGTCACCGCAAATCAAAATGTGATCGAGCCTGGCTCGCGCTACATCGATTTTTTGATTCCCGGTCTCCTCGGAATGGGAATCATGTCGAGCGGGCTGTGGGGCTTCGGCTTCGCGCTCGCGGAGATGCGCGCACGAAAATTGTTGAAGCGGTTGATCGCCACGCCGATGCGGAGGTCGGATTTTCTCCTCTCCTTCCTTCTCGTGCGCGCGCTCCTTCTCAGCGCCGAGCTGCCGCCACTCCTTATTTTTTCCTACTTCGCATTTCACGTCGGCGTCGCGGGATCGATTCTCCTTCTGTCGAGCGTCGCCCTGATCGGCGCGATGGTCTTCACGATGATGGGCCTGCTTCTGGCCTCCCGTTCGCAGAGCCCGCAGATCGTCACCGGCCTCATCAACATCGTGACGTTGCCGATGTACATGTGCTCGGGCGTCTTCTTTTCGGCGGCGCGTTTCCCCGATTGGCTTCAGCCGTTCATCCGCGCCTTGCCGCTCACCGCCCTCATCGACTCGATGCGCGCCGTGATGATCGACGGCGCGAGCCTTCGCCAGATCGCCGGGCCCGTGCTCATTCTCGTAGCTTGGGGTGTAGGCTCGTTCGCCCTCGCCATCCGCCTTTTCAAGTGGCGCTGAGCCCGAGAGCTCGTTAGTTTCCGCCGCAGGATTGGAGCAGGTTGCTGCAGGGGACGCAGGCTCCGAAGCCGCCGGCGACCGGGTCGCAGTACATGTGAATGTTGTGGTCGCTCGAACCGAATACCTCGCTCAGAAGTAGCCCGCTCGCGAGTCCGCCGAGGACTCCGAAGGCTTGGCTCGCCACGCTGTCGACGTTGATGTTCTGGCAATCGGTGTCGACGCGGCAGGGGACGCACACGCCGCAGCTGAGGGAGGCATCGCCTTGCCCGACGGTGAGCGCCGCGCACGAAGACATCGGGTACGTGATGTTCGCGTCGTGGATCCCGTGGATCCCCGTGACGTCGCGCAGGAGCTTGCCGACGTTGATCGAAGCGCCCACGCCAGCGCAGTCGGTGTCGGTCGAGCATGTGTTGGTCACGCGGTCGAAGGGCGCGGGCAAGGTCACGACTCCGGAGCCGAGGTCCGAGCAACCGCTCGCGGCGACGCCGCATTTGCCGACACCACCGTTGAGCGGCAGGTGACAGGTGGTCGCCGTTCCGCCGCAACCGGCGCAATCCTGGTCACTCTGGCAGGCACCAGCGCTATCGCCTCCGCACTTCTTCGTGCAAGTGCCGTTGGCCGTGCACTGCTGACCGACGGGGCAGGCGTACGTGGGCGAGCACTGCGCGCACTTGTTGGCGTTGCAGGCGTGGGCTTGGTGACCGGCGGTGCCGCCGCACGACGCACAGTCATTCGCGGTCGCGCAGCTCGAAGGGCAGTTGGGGACACACTTGTTGGCTTCGCACTTTTCCGTTCCCGTGCAGCTCGTCGTGTCATCGGCGGTGCAGGGGACGCACTTGCTGGAGCCGGTATCGCAAACATGGTGCATCGGGTCGCAGCCGCCGCAGTCGGCGTTCGCCGTGCAGCTGATGGTCGGTGTGCCTGTCGCGTCGGTCGAACAGCTCGGTGCGGTTCCTGCTCCTCCTCCGCCGCCGGAGCCGCCACCCTTCGCTCCTTTGCCGTCGGCGGCGCACTGAGACGCTCCGCTACAGACCGGCGTCTCCCAGCCCGCGGCTCCATTCGGCTCGGCGTTCGATGCGCACGCACCGAGGAGCAGGGCAAACAGCGCGACGACCGTCGTGGAAAGGCGAGTCAGAGTTGTAGTCATGTTGCCTACATCAGAGCAGAATCTGCGCCAGCGGCTTTCTTGGCTTATTTTGCGGAGATTTGCGCGTTAGGCGTCGTGCAGCATTAGGAATCTGGATCCGAAAAGTGGATACGTGGGGATCCATCGGCGCACCATGGGGCGGTGAGCACCCCAACGTCACGCAGCGTCCGCGCCCGCCTGATCGTCGATCGCGATCACTACGTCACGCTGATCAAGGCCATCGAGGACGCGAAGGTCTCGGTATGGATCTCCACGGCCAACGTTAAGTCGATGATGATCGAAGCGCCCGTCGGGACAGTGGCCCGCGCCCGAGGGAAGTACGTGTCCATCCTCGACACGTTCGACGGCCTCGCGCGACGCGGCGTCGACCTCCGACTGCTGCACGCAGGACTCCCGTCGGGCCCCTTTCGCAACGAGCTTCGCAAGCACCCCGGCCTCGTCACGCAAAAGAAGACGGTCCCGCGCGACAAGTCATCACGCGGCCTTGCCATCCGCCAGTGTCCGCGTGTGCATCTGAAGGTGATCGCCATCGACGGTCGACTGCTTTACCTCGGCAGCGCGAATTTCACAGGAGCAGGTCTGGGCGCAAAAGGGGACGGGCGCCGAAACTTCGAGCTGGGCATTCTCACGGACGACGACGTGATGCTCGATACGGCTCAGGAGCGCTTCGAGGCGATCTGGTCTGGTAAGGAGTGCAAGGGTTGCAAGGTGCGTCGCTTTTGCCCGGCCCCGCTTGACCAGCAAACGATCGCTGGCAAGAGAATGCAAAAGCTGCGTGTCCTCGGCACGAGTGAGGCGTCGCTCCCTGAGCAATCGAAAGTGCCAACGTCGCTTTGAGAAACCGCGAGAAATCGCGGGAAAATGGGGTGGCGACCGGGCGAACTCTTATTGGAGCGCCGGATTGCACATGGCCTTCGTGCAGACGTAGGTCAGCTTTCCGGCGGAACTCCGCGCGCATTGGCAGTAATCGAGGAGGTGGATTTCGAACGACCTCTCGGGGCACAGGTCGCCCTCGAAGAAGCAGGACCGTCCAAGCGTGTCGCACGTGACCCCGCTCGCATCGGCTAGCGTCGTTGGGCACGGTTCAGTGCTCGGTGCCGCATTCTTGACACATTGAGGCGGCGAACCGGGCAGGACGTCGCCGGTGGAATCGGTACACGCGAAGCGGCCGCCGTTGCATGTGCACTGCGCGAGCTGACTGAGGGCCTCACATGCGACGACGAAATCGCACGCCATGCCTTCCTTCGCGCAGGCTTTCCCGTTCGTGCGATCGATGTCCGCCGTGCAGGCAGTGAGCGCCGCCTGCTGCTTTGGATCTTCGGTAGAGCCCGCGGCATTCGAGCTTGCCCCGCACGCCATGGCGTGAGCGCTGAGTGTGAGAAGGATCAACGAACGACCGATGGAGCGATACCCTTCGCGCATGGTGCGGCCCTCCCCGCCGAGCACTCAGGCGGACGAGAGCAAGGGTTGCGATACGCATGCCAGCGCGAAAACGGCAGCGCTCTAAAACGACACGCTAACGAGACGTGCGAGTTGATCCGACGAAGTAACGTCGAACGGCGCGCGGCGCTTCGAGCGAGCCTTCGATCTCGAGGAAGGGACGACCGGGCGCGCGGCCCTGAAAGGAGAAGCTCCCCGTGTTCGCATACGAGCCCGTCAGTGCCTCGGCGTGCGTGTGCCCAAAGACGACGAGCTTCGCGCTTGCTGCGTCGGCGACGTGTGCGGCGCTGCGTTCGAGACGCTCGAGCACATTGCCTCCGTAGCGGTTGTGCCCGCGCGCCCAGCTTGCCGCCAAGCCGACCGCCCCGAGGGTAAAAGAAGCGCTAGCGAGGCTGTTTTTCCCGGCGACGAGCGCACCTGCGCCGGTGAGGAGCGCCACCGAGGAGGCGACGCGATCGAGAT
>JAYTOU010000056.1:0-67889 GCA_043747615.1 Myxococcales bacterium
GCCCCTGGTAGAGCACCGTCCCCCGGATCACTCCCTGGGGCGCGATGAGGCGCTGGTCGTCGAGCGGAACGGACTCGCACGCGCCGAGAGACGCGGCGACGAGGAAGAGAAAGAGAGGCGTTTTTCGCATGGTTGGCCTCTAAAATCCTAAAACCGGTACGTGAAGTAGGTCATGACGCGGCGGCCGATCTTCTGACCGAAGGGGTGCTCGCGGTGCTCGAGACCGAGCAGGTTGAAGGCCATCACGCTTGCCTCCGCCTGGTTCTTGAGGAAGCGGTAACCGATGCGCGAGTTGAGGAGGTAGTAGGCATCGAGCTGAAACGCTTCGGACTTGATGCGCTGCTGCTGCACGTCGACGACTTGCTCAGACCACGTCTGCGGCGACACGTAGTGGAAGTCTACCGAGCCGTCGATCCCGGGCTTCGTGCGGAGTTGGATGCCGGCGTTGATCTTGTGCGCGCTCGTTCGTTCGTCTTTGACGTTGGCCGCTTTCTCGGCGGCGCTGCACTTCGACTCATCGGGCTTCACTTGTTCGAGCGTGTAGTTTGCATACAAATCTAGGCCTTCGATGGGGAACGTGCGCGCTCCGATCTCGGCTCCGTAGACGTCGTAGCTCTGGCACTGGTTGGCGAATCCCCCCAAAAACAAGGGGAATAGCCCGGTCGCCGGATCGAGCGCGCCGAGCCCCTTTGCCACGTCGCCGACGACCACCGCGCGGTTGTCGGCGAGCTGAATGAGGCCGCCCACGCGGTTGTAATAGAGCGCGCTGTCGAAGGTGACGTACTCGCTCTCCTGGTTCAAGTAGCCGATTTCTGTGGCGAGAATCTGCTCGGCTCTCACCTTGAAGTTCGGATCGTCGGCCCGGACTCCGCGTGAATCGAGCGACGCGCCCGCCGCCGGGAGCTGCACCGGGATGCTCAGGTAGGACTCGAGGAAGGTGGGCGTCCGGAAGGCCGTAGCGATGCTCGCCCGAACTGTGGACTGCTTCGACGGATGCGCGAGCAGCGTGACTTTGGGTGACTGCACCGCCTTCTGCAAATACGGAACGTAGTCGAGGCGGTAGTCGCCGACCAAGCCGAAGCGCGTCCCGAGGGCGATGGCGTCGTGCACGAAGGCCGATTCGTGGTTCTCGTAACGCTGGCGATCGAGGTACGTCCACTCGACTTCCTTTAGACGGTAGCCGACGCCGATGTGGAGATCGTGCTCGATGCCCTTGCCGGTCTCGAATTTTCCGAGGTACTGGAGCTCGCCGTCCACCACGTTCTGATCGGCGCGACCTGCAAGGAGCGATTGCCCGATCGGCGCCGAGTTGATGCCGAAGTTCGTGCGAAAGCGGTTCCAGAAGACGCGGGCCTGAATGTGCTTGGAGTCGAGGAACGCCGTGAGATCGCTCGACTGGAACGAGGTGAGATCGACGTCGTTCAAGGGACCGATGCCGAGGAGCTCCGTCTGCCCCTGGGTGAGTCCGCCGCCGATCCCTATGCTCACGTCTTTCGTGATGCGCTGCGTGCCGCGCAAATCCAGGCGAGTCGTTCGCGACGAGGCTTCTTGATCGGCGGAAGAGAGCCGTAAATCGGCGCGCCCCGGCTGCACTTCGCGGCTCCAGCGCGGGAGGTAGTCGTAACCGGCGCTGGCGCGCCACGCGAAGTCCTCGCGCTTTCCCGTGGCCCACACGCTTCCGTGGGTTTGACTGTTCGTGCCGATGCCGGCGTTGACTCCGCTTCTTCCTTCGCCCGGAGCCTTGGTGATGATGTTGACGACACCGTTGAAGGCATCGGCGCCGTAGAGTGCGGAGCCCGGACCACGCACGACCTCGATGCGCTCCACGTCCTCCACGCCGATGGAGAGGGTCTCCCAGATGGTGGTTCCGAGAAGATCGATGTAGACGCTTCGCCCGTTCACGAGGACGAGGATCTTGTTGGAGAGGCGCTGGTTGAAGCCACGGATGGTGACCTCGGTTTGCGCGCCGGTGGTCTCCGCCAGATCGACGCCGGCCAAGCGCCTGAGGAGCTCGGGGATCTTCACGATGCCCGAGAGCCGAATGTCTTGCTCGGTGATGATCGACGTGGAGCTCGGGGCATCGAGCGGGCTCTGCGCCCCTCTCGACGCGGTGACGACGGTCTCTGCGAAGACGTCTTCGGTGCGCGCCTCGCCGAGATTGACCGCGTTCGGATCGGCGGGCGCTGGCGTCACTTTCGTGATTGGCGTCGGCTCTCCAGCCGTCGGGGTGACGGGTACCACCGGAACGGGCGTGGCGGCCGGCGTCCCACTTTCGCGCGCGGCCGCGAGCGACGCCTGCTGCCGGCGAATTCGAGCTTCGAGGCTGGCTACGATCTGCACGACCTCGGCGCGATCGGCCGGATTCCCCTCGAGGTACTTTTTGTAGTTCGCGGCGGCGTTTTCGAGATCGCCGCTCTCCGCGTAACCGCGCGCAATGTTGAAGAGCACGTTGGGGTGCGGAAGAATTTCGTACGCGCGCTGAAGCTCACCGATGCCGTCTTCGTATCGGCCGTTGCTGATGAACTCCATTCCCTTCTTGAAGTGCCCGCGGGCCTCGGTGCGGGCGTCGGCGCGTGCATGCGTGGACGCGAAGAGGAGCGCACCGAGCGCGAGGATGCTGCAAACCCGACTTCTTGTCTGGCGCCCCATAACTTAGGGCGAAAGACTACCTCTAGCGGGCGGCAGAGGGGCGATTTTCGCTCGGGCTGAGGACTCCTCGGAGATCGAGCATCTCGTCGAGTCGGCGGCCGAAGATGGCGCGGGCACGGCGGCCTTCACGCTGTTCGAGCCGGGCACGCTGATCTGCGGCGTTTACCGCATCATCGACACTCTCGGAAAAGGCGGCATGGGCGTGGTGAGGCGGATGGCGACGCACCGAGTATCAACACCCTGCTAGTACGGAATGTCTTTGAAGCCTTGCGGGGTACTCGCCGCCGACTCCGCAGGTTTTGCCGGCGGGGGCACGTACGTCGAGCCGACAGGCGCCCGTGCGAGGCGCACTTGGAGCGGCGGATCGCCCGCTTTAAAGGTGCGCGTCTCTGCACGAAAACCGTTCTTGATGAGGAGCAAGCGGTGCTCTTTGCCGGGATTGGCGTCGTCGCCACGGTAGGCGATGTCGCACGGCGTCGTTGCGCAGAGATCTTTCCCATCCTCGCGAACGTTGGCCCCCGAGGGATCGCTCGACACGTGGAGCGTGAGGGAAGCCGGAACGGCCGACGCCGCACTGCTCGACGTTCCGGGGATCGGCGGCGAAGCGAGGACCTCCGATGCCGAAGGCGGTGCCTTGGCTTCCACGATCGGCTCCGTCTTCTCGGTCAGCACCATGAACGCGAGCGCGCTTCCGAGACCCGCGACCAACACGAGGAGAAATGCGGTGAGGGTGCGCGCGCGACGACGCTCAGGCTGCAGAGCAAACGGCAGATCGCCTTCCCCGGAAGGCGGCGCGAGACTGGTGAAAGATGGACCAATCGGCCCCGTCGATCCCGAAGGCTGCGAGTGCGGACGGATCGAGCCAGTCGCATTCGGATGAATCGAGCCGGTCGCATTCGGGTGGATTGAGCCCGAACCCGTCGTTCCCCCCGGACTCATGCTCGAGCGGGAATCCGTGGGCATGGGCATCTGCGCGTACTGCCCGGACGACACCGCGAGGTTCTGGCCCGTCCCGTACGCGGACGGGTGGCTCGAGCCCACCACGGCCTTCAGGGCGGCGAGAACTTCGTCCATCGTGGTGAAACGCTCGTCTGGATTTTTTCTAATGCAACGCATCACGGCATCTTCCATCGGCGCAGAGACGAGCACGTTCGGGAAGGTCGCCCGCATCGGCGGGACCGCTTCGTTCACGTGGGCCATCAGGATGTTCACGCTGTTCGGCCGATCGAAAGGCACCTTACCGGTGAGCATCTCGTACATGATGATCCCGAGCGCATAGATGTCCGTACGCGGATCGACCCGCTCGCCCTGGATCTGCTCGGGCGACATGTACTTCGGCGAGCCCATGAAGAGCCCGGTCTGCGTGAGCTGATCTTCGGGGAGGAGCTCCTTCAGCTCTTTCACCAACCCGAAATCGAGGACCTTCACGAAATCGGATTCGTCGCCGTGCTCGACGAGGAAAATATTTGCCGGCTTGAGATCGCGGTGGATGACGCCGAGCGTGTGGGCCTCGCGGAGGGCGCGGCACATCTGCATCGCGATGTGGATGGTTCGCTCTTCGGAGAGATGGGTCGTCGTGCGGATGGCGCGATGGAGGGTGACCCCATCGAGGAACTCCATCGCCATGTAGTAGACGTCGTCGTCCGTGCGGCCGTAGTCGAAGATGGTGACGGTATTCGGGTGGGTGAGCTTCGACGCGATGCTCGCCTCGAGGAAGAAGCGCTTGTGGAACTCCGGGTCCTGGTCCCCCGCGTAGTTCGGGTTCAAGACTTTCACCGCACAGAGGCGACCGAGGGGCGCTTGCTCCGCGCGATACACCTTGCCCATCCCACCGCGCGCGATGAGCGAAATGATCTTGAAGCGATCATTGATCATGCGGCCGATGAGCGGGTCTGACGCCGCCGATTTCGAGATGGCCGCTTGGCCAGGGGCACGTTCAGACATGGAGGGGTTCCGCTAAAAGCGCAGCACGTTCAGTGTGGCTGCCCCCCTTAGGCGTGTCAACGCACGAGAACGGGGGGACGACCTGTCGCATTTCGAGCCGCATTTTTAGGAAATTCACGCCACAACGCAGCGGTTATTGTACCTTGCGCCCCACCATGAAGCGCAACTTGTCTGCTCTCCTCGCGCCCGTTTTTGCCCTCGTCCTCGGGGTCTTCGCCTTCTCGAGCACCGCCCTTGCGGCCGGAAGCGCCAAGCTCAAATCGTCGGAAGTCTCGGAAGTATCCGGGGCTTGGCACGTCTTCATGACGATCGAGCTGCCGAAAGCACCTTCGATTCCCCACGTCCCGATGAAATTCCTCTTCACGAAGACGGCGGTCTTCGAGCGCGCCCTCGTCGACACCAGCAAGGACCCGGTCACCAACCGCCAAAACCTCCAGAACCAGACTCCTACGGTCGAGAGCCTAGACGTCGACTTCGCGAACGGTCAGGGAAAAATCTGGAAGGGCACGAGCTTCGATTTCGGGCTCACGCGAACCCGCGGTTACGAGGCCGGTGAATACTCGTTGCAGCTCCGCACGACCGACGGCCTCGACATCGGCGGCAAGCTCAACATCACCCTCAAGGGCGAAAACCCGGTCGTCGATCGCCGCAGCATCACCTTCGACGCCAAGAAGCCCGGCATCAAGAAAGTCGACGATGGCTCGGACCCCAACGCGCCTCCCAAGCAAGCAAAGAACGACGACACCCCAGTGGCTTCGCAAGACGTGACCGCCGCGGGGAGCACCGCTCCCTTCATTGATCCGAGCGCGTACAACAAGACCCAAGAAGAAGAAGTGAAGCAGCATCCGAAGGGCTGCGGCTGTGCGGTCCCCGGTCTGCCCACGGAGAGTCCGCTCTTCTTCGTCGGCTCACTCAGCGGTCTCATGCTCCTCGCTCGCCGCCTCAAGCGATCTTCTGCGACATGACGCCGGCGGCGGCCATCGCCGAAGCCAAAAAAGGGGCACTTCGCCCGATCTACGTGGTGACCGGCGAAGAGCGATTTCTTCGCGACCAGGTCGTGGCCGAGCTTCGCAAGGCTTCCCTCGGGGGCGGGCTGGCGGATTTCAACGAAGACAAATTCACCGCCGGTGAGGTGAGCGCCGACAAGGTGATCGCGGCGGCGCGGACAGTGCCGATGATGGCGCCGCGGCGGTTCGTGCTCCTGCGCAACGTGGAGCGGTGGGATGCGAGCGCCGGAGACAACGACGACGCGAAGGCGCTTCCGCCGCTCGATCGACTGGCGCAGTACGCAGCGGAGCCGATCGACAGCACGTGCCTGGTGATCACTGCGGAGAAGCTCGACGGGCGGCGAAAGCTCTCAGCGATCGCCAAAAAGCAGGGGTTCGTCGTCGAGTGCGGAGTGCTCGATCGGCGCGAGCTGCCGAAATGGATCGCCGCGAAATGCGCGACCCTCAGCAACACGATCGACGAAGACGTGGCCGAGCTCCTCGCCGAGATCGCCGGACCCGAGCTCGCGCACGTGAACGACGCCATCGAGAGGCTCGCGCTCTACGCGGGCATGAATCAGCCCATCACCGAAGAGCACATCGGGGTCTGCGTCGCGCGCGTGCGGATGCAGGACACCTGGGCCCTCGTCGCGGCCGTCGGGGAGCGCAACCTCGACGCGGCCCTTCGCGCGCTCGCGGATGTATACGATCCGAGGGATCGAGGCCTTCCGCTCCTCGGCGCAATGGCTTGGTCCATACGCCAGCTCGCAAAATTTCAGGCCGCGATCTCCGCGGGGGCGAGCGTGGACGAAGCGGGGAAACGCGCCGGTGCCTACCAGACGTTTCGCGCACGCGAGCTCGCCACCCGGGCACGAGCGTTTCGTCCGAAGGAGCTCGAACGCTGGATTCTCGTCCTCGCGGAGACCGACGTCGCGCTGAAGAGCTCGCGCCGCGCGGCCGACGCCATACTCGAAGAGATGCTCACCCGTCTTTGTCGCGGGAAAGACTGAGCGCGATCGCGGCCGTCAGCGCGCAGGCCGAGCCCACGCCGAACGCCCAAGCGGGGTGCGCTCCGTAGAGCGATCCGAAGACGACGTTCGCGGGGAGGACCGCGAGGCCGGTGACGGCGTGGAACGCTCCGAAGGCTCGCCCCCGCTCCTCGGGCCGCGCGAGATCGGCGACGATGGCCTTCTCTCCACCCTCGGCGAGTCCGTAGTACGAGCCGTAGGCGACAAGGAGAATCCAGCTCACAACAAGGGATTTCGTGAGCGGAAAGAGGGCGTACGCGGCGGCGTACACCACCCACGCGACGGCAAGGGTGGGACGCCTCCCGAAGCGATCGGAGATGTGCCCGCCCGCCACGTTGGTCGCTGCCTTTGCCGCGCTCAGCGAGAGCCAGGCAAGCGGAACCCACGCGGCGCGAAGACCGAGATCCATCATTCGCAGGAGGAGGAACGAATCGGCCGACGCTCCCAAGGTGAAGAGCATCACCACGGCTAAGTACCGACGCACGGGCGTCGAGAGCGGCGCGGTGAGAACGACGACGGGCGCTTCTTCTGTCTTCGGCTCGCGCGGCGCCGCATCTTCTTCACGCACGGTGAGAAGGACGGCGAGCGCGACGAGCCCCGGCACGATCGCCGCGGCAAAGATGGCCCGGAGCGACCAACCGAACGTGCGCGCCAGGAGGAAGGCCAGGAGCGGGCCGATCACCGCGCCCGTGTTGTCCATCATGCGATGAAATCCAAACGCCGCCCCCCGACGCGCTCTCGGAACGGAGGCGGTGATCAGCGCGTCGCGGGGCGCGGACCGCAGCCCTTTTCCCACGCGATCCGTTGCCCGCAGGAGGACGACGTGAAGAGGCGACGTGGCGAGCGCGAGGAGCGGTCGAACGAACGTTGCCACGCTGTAGCCGGCGACTACGAAAGGCTTCAGGCGCTTTGCTCGGTCGCTTCGGGCGCCGGCCCACCACTTCACGAGAGCGCTCACGCTCTCCGCGACTCCCTCCATCCACCCGAGCGCGAGGGCTCCGGCGCCGAGGCTCTTGAGAAACGCCGGAAGGAGCGGGTAGATCATCTCGCTCGCCGAGTCGGTCAAAAGGGAGACCCAACCCAGGCGCTTTACGATGCCCGGCATCGACCACCCAACCGTTTTTGACGAAGCGCGCTGCACGCCTTAGGTTGTCGTCTGCTGCAACACGAATCACGAGGAAAAACTGAGATGCACGTCCCCCATCGGGTGATCCGGCCTCACTTCAGCTGCGTAGCTTCAAGTCCCCTGCCCACGAAACACGGCGTTTTCAGCACGTTCGTCTTCTTGGAAGCCCCCCAACTGACCACCGGCGGCGGGCCGGACGACTTCGAGAAAGAGCACGTGGCGCTCGTCTTCGGCGACGTCGCAGGTCAGGCGAACGTTCCTGTTCGCGTGCACTCCGAGTGCATGACGGGCGAGGTCTTCGGCTCCCTCAAATGCGACTGCAAGGGCCAGCTCGATGCCGCGATGGCCGAGGTGGCTCAGCGCGGCGCGGGCGCGATCCTTTACCTCCGCCAGGAAGGTCGGGGCATCGGCCTCGTAAACAAAATCCGCGCGTACGATCTCCAATCCCAGGGTCACGACACCGTCGACGCGAACCGTCTGCTCGGCCTCCCCGATGACGCCCGCGAATACGACGTGGCCGCCAAGATGCTCGCTCACCTGGACATCAAGAGCATTCTCATCATGACGAACAACCCGGAAAAAATCAGCGCGCTCCGGGCGCTCGGCGTCGTCGTGGATGGGCGCCTGCCGCTGGTCATCGCGCCCAATCCGTTTTCGGCCGGATACTTGGAAGCCAAGCGTCTCCGCATGGCGCACGATCTGCCCTCCCGGCCCGTTTTGCGGATCGCCAGCGGAGACGCCGAATAAGCTCTGGTTTGTGTTAAAGGCAACGCATGCGGATTGCCCTCACGCACAACCTGAAGCTGCGAAACTGCGAAGACGAGGCGGAGTTCGACTCGCCGGAAACGATCGACGCCATCGCGCGCGCGCTCAGCAAGGTCGGCCATCAGGTCGAGCGGCTCGAAGTGAGCGGCTCAGCCTCGCGTCTCGTCGCGCGGCTCGAGGCCTACGCGCCGGACATCATCTTCAATACGGCGGAGGGGCGGCGCGGAAAAATGCGACGCGGATTCTACCCCGCGCTCTTCGAGGAGCTCGGGATCCCGGCAACCGGCAGCGACGCGTACGCGCTGTGCGTGACCCTCGACAAAACGCTGACCAAGCGGATTCTATCGGGGTTTGGCATTCCTAGTCCGCGGAGCCGCTTCGTCACCCGCGCCTCCCTCGGCGAAGGCGGGTTCGACGACTTCTCCTTCCCCGTCATCGTCAAACCGAACTTCGAGGGCTCCTCGATGGGGATCACCCAGAGCAATGTGGCCGAAGATCCGATCGAGCTCGGTCGAGTGGTCGATCAGCTCCTCGCGCGCTACCCGGAAGGGCTCCTCATCGAGCGCTACATCATCGGCACCGACATCCGCGTTGGGCGGATCGACGGCATCGGCAAGCTTCCGCCCGCCGAGCTGGTGGTCGACCCTTCGTACAAACGCAAATTCGACATCCTCGATTACGCGCTCAAGAACAAGGATCTTTCGTTCGTGTCTTCCCGAGTGCCCGCGAGCTTGGATTCCAAGGTCATCGAGCGGGTGCGTGATCTCGCCGATCGGGCGTTCGATGCGCTCGGCATGCGGGATTGCGCGTCTTTCGATTTTCGGGTGGGGCGCGACGGCGAAGTCTATTTCTTGAGCGCGACGGGGCTCCCCAATTTCGATACGTCGGCGGCGCTCTTCGCTGCCACGGCTCACATCGGCCTCGATTACGACACGACCATACTCGCTGTCCTGCGTGCGGCGGCGGCGCGTTCCGGTCTCCTCGCCATCCTCGACGCGACCAAAGCGCGCCCCAAGACCAAGCGCACCACGCTCCGGGTCGGCCTCGCCTTCAACATGAAACGCATCGACTCGCACGGAGGCGACGACCGCGAGGCCGAGTACGACTCGCCGTCCACGATCGAGTCCATCACGCAGGCCATCGAGAGTCACGGCCACACCGTCGTGCCGCTCGAAGCGAACATCGATTTCCCGCGCGCGCTCTTGGCGTCCGGGGTCGACCTCGTCTTCAACATCGCCGAGGGGATCAGCGGAAGAAATCGCGAAGCCCAGGTGCCGAACCTGTGCGAGCTCCTCAACGTGCCGTACACCGGCAGTGACTCGGCGACCTTGAGCATCTGCCTCGACAAGGCCCTCGCCAAGCGAATGCTCCGCGACGTAGAGACCCCGGCGTTTCAGGTGCTGCTCACGGGACGCGAGAAATTACGGCCGTTTCGCTATCCGGTGATCGTCAAGCCGAACGCCGAAGGGACGAGCAAAGGCATCACCGCGAAGAGCGTCGTCGACGACGAGCAAGGCGTGCGAGAAGTCGCGCGAGACATCATCGAACGCTACGGACAGCCCGCCCTCATCGAGGAATACATCACCGGCCGCGAGTTCACGGTGGGCCTTCTCGGCGAGAAGAGACCGCGGGTCCTTCCGCCGATGGAGGTCGTCTTCCTCAAGGAGACCGCGCGCCCGGTGTACGACTACGAGTGCAAGCAAGACTGGCAGAACCACGTCCGCTATGAGTGCCCTGCGTCGCTCACGAAGGACGAGCTCAGGGCGATGGAGAAGATCTGCCGCTCGACGTTCACCACTCTCGGCTGCCGCGATGTCGCGCGGATCGATCTCCGCTTGCGAAAAGACGGAACGGTCTTCGTCATCGAGGTCAACCCGCTCCCCGGCCTCACCCCGGACTACAGCGATCTCTGCTTGATCGCGAACGGCGCGCGCATGGAGTACCGCACGCTCATCGGAGAGATCCTGAGCGGCGCGATGAAGCGGTGGCGCGAGCGAAACGAAGGCGAATCGCGCGAGGACGCGCCGAAAGACGTGACGCCCGAAATCGCCCAAGTGAACTGAGTCTCCTCCCCACGCGGCCTCGTGTCGCGTACCCTCGCGGCCGCATGCGACGCCCGGCGGTCTTCACCTCTCTTCTCCTCGTGCAGCTCGGTCTCAGCCTTGCGCGTAGCGCGTCTGCCCAGACGATTCCTTCCGTCGACGTTCGTACCTGGCGGCCTTCGACCGATCCTCACGCGGGGATGATCCTCGAGCCGGCCACCACACCTGGACCCTGGAACTGGAACGTCGGCGCCTGGCTGAATTACACCCACCATCCGGTGACCCTTCGCCGCGCGGGGACGGACAACGTGGCCCTCCGCCCGGTGTCCGCGCTCTTCGGCGCAGACCTGGTCGCGGGGCTTGGGGTGGGGTCGCGCGCGGCCATAGGCATCGACCTTCCTATGTACCTCTATCAGGACGGCTCGAACGGGCTGCCCCGCACCGTGTCGTCATCGAGCAACGTGCCGAACAGCGGCATCGGCGACATCTCCTTTGCCGGTAAGGGATCCATCATCGCGAACGAAGCGGGCGGTTTTGGTCTCGCGGCGCTCGGCAATCTTTCCCTTCCCACCGGCGAGCGCACCAGCTTCATGGGCGACGGCTCGGCGCGCGTGGGAGCACGCTTGCTTGCAGAATACACGCTTCTGATCGCGGGGATCCAAGGCAGCGTCGGCTACAACGCGCGCACCGATCACCACGTCTGGCCGGATGCGAGCGTCGGCGGCATTACGTTCGGCGACGAGATCCCCTGGACGTTCGGCGTGCAGCTACGCCCCGGAGTCTTTCGGCTCGACAAGGACAACCGCCATATCTGGGAGCTCGGGCTTCACGGCTCGCTCCCCGCCGGGCCGGTGGGTCTCTTCGGCGCGGGGCAACCCGGCAGCGCGGCGCTCTCGCCGGTGCTTCTCACCGCATCCGATCGCATGGCGCTCGGTCACGATCGCGACACGCACCTGCTCGCGGGCGTCGACATCGGGCTGAACGGAGCCGTCGGCGTTCCCACGTTTCGCTTCGTCCTCGGCCTCGGCTGGGCTCCACGCGAGCACGACATGGACCACGATGGCGTGCCCGACGACGTCGACCAATGCCCGGAAATTCCAGAGGATCGTGACGGCTTCGAAGACGATGACGGATGTCCGGACATCGACAACGACAACGACGGCATCGTCGACAAAGAAGATTTCTGTCCGAACGTCGCGGGCGTCTCGCAGCCTGGAAACAAGAACGGCTGCCCCCTGAGCGACAGCGACGGTGACGGCGTCGCCGACGATGTCGACGCGTGCCCCCAAGTAAAAGGAATCAAGACCGAGGACCCCAAGACGAACGGGTGCCCGGCGAGCGATCGCGACAAGGACGGCATCCCCGATCACCTCGACAAGTGCCCCGACCAACCCGAAGACAAGGACGGCTTCGAGGACGCTGACGGCTGCCCCGATCCAGACAACGACGGCGACGGCATCCCCGACAAGCTCGACGCGTGTCCCATGGTGGCCGGCGAGCCCTCTACGGACCCGACGCGCAACGGATGCCCCAACCCCGATCGCGACGGCGACACATTCCTCAACGAGACGGATCAATGCCCCGACGTGGCGGAGATCTTCAACGGCGTGAGCGACGAAGACGGCTGCCCGGACGAAGGCGGAAAGCCGCTGATGGTCATCGACCCAAAGGATCAGCGGCTCGGCATCAACTTCGCGACTCCGATTAAATTCATCGGTACGGCGGAGGCTCCGCTCGTCGATCCGCGAAGCATGACGACCCTGCGCGCGCTCGCCCAGGAGCTCAATCGTCATCGCGACTGGACGCTCGCGGTCGGCGCGAAGCCCGACACAGACTCCGCCCGATTCCCGACACACGCGCCCGCCAAATCGCGAGTCATCGTGCTCACGATCGTCGAGCTCACGCATCGTGACGGCGCTGCGGAGGTGGTGGGTTGGGACGCCGTACGAAAGCAGCCTGGCGCGGAAGCGAACGGCCTTGGATTTTTGGTAATGGCGGCACCGCCGCAGCCGTCAGCCGAGCCCGCGAAACCGCTTTCCGCAAAACCCACGACGACTCCGACGACCGCGCCGAAGAAGTAGATGCGTCGTCTTGCCGTCGTCCTCGGGTCGTTGACGATCACGGCGAGCGCGCTCGGTCAGCCCGGCCCTACGCGGCGTCCGTTTCCGCTTCCCACCCAGGCTGCTCCGTCGCCGCCTCCGATCGTGACGGCGTCGCCCACCGATCCCACGACCGATCTCCGTGCTCATTTCGGAGCCGACGTAGCTGGTCGCTTGATCCGTTCGAGCGACTCCGAGGAACGCCTGCGAGGCATCGCGCGCGCAGCGGCAACGGAGTCGCCGGAGGGGATGGCCCTGCTGGTGCAGGCAGCGGAGTCCACGGGAGTCGTGCGGGGAGATGCGCGCGCCATGATCGCCGTTGCCCGCGGTCTGGCGGCTTTCGCCGATCAGGCAACCGGCAGAGCGGCGCTGGTGTCGCTCGTGAACGCTCCTCCTTCTTCACCGTCTGTGCGCTCGCGCCCTGGGCAGAACGAGACGCCGATCGACGAAGCCGAGCACGCGGCACGTCTCCAGCTTGCCCGGCAGACGGCGGCTCTCGCGCTCGCGGGGGTGGGCGATGCAAAGTCGATCGACGCCCTCGTAGGCGTCGCGCGCGCCGGGGGGATCGGGCAATCCTCCGCCATTTTGGCGCTCTCCGCATTTCCGCTCTCCCAACCGAACGGCCTGGCTCTCGGAACGCTGATGACCCCGGCGAGCATTCGTCTGGTCACTGATCTCGGCGATCTGCGTGCCCTCGAGGGGATCCGGGCCGCCGCAAAATCGAGCGATCTTCCGACGCGGACGACGGCGATCATCGCCCTCGGAGAAATGGGGGACGCCCGCGGCATCGTGATCGCTCGCGAAGCGATGAACGAAAAAGACGCACGGGTCCGCGCTGCTGCCGGCCGAGCGCTCGTGCTCCTCGATGCGGCGGAGCGTTTTCAAGCTGTGGAAGCGTTGATCGGAGACGACGCAACGGCAGCCGCGGGCGTCCTTCTCGCCCAGCGCACGAGCAACGACAAGATCGCGCAGGCCCTCGCGGCTCGGGCGGTGGCCTCCGCCGATCCCGAGCTGCGTGCAAATGCCGTCGTGGCGCTCGGACGGAGCGTTTCTGCCGATGCTCTCAAAGCGCTCGATGCGCTGATGCAGGACGCGCGGCTGGACGGTGACGCCGCCCACGCGCTCGGGCACTCGGCAAACCCTGGAGCGCTGGGAGTGCTCGAAAGATGGGTCGGTGCGAGCGATCGCGCGAAGAGAAGGCTCGCGCTCCGGGCCTACGTGGTGCGCGCGGCGAGCCGTGGAGAGCGCAGCGACGTCGCTCTTGCGGCCCTTGAACGCGCCGCGATGTCACGAGATCCGCGCGATCGAGCGCTCGGCGTTTTCGCGCTGGTGGTCCTCGGGAAGCGCTCGCTCGAAGATGCGCTCGCCGAGCAAGATCCAAAAGTACGACGTGCGGCGGCGATGGCCTCGCTCGCCGTTGATCGCGAAGAGCACCGGCAGCTTCTCCTCGCACGGATCGCGAAAGAGCCGGACGCGGTGACCCGTCAGGTGCTCGCGATCGGCCTTTTGGAAGGCGATCCACGAGGTGTGCTGACGACACTGATGCTCGTCGATCGCTCGGAATCGGGCGAGTCGGACGCCCCGCTCGCGGCGATGGCCCTCGCCGAGCGCAGGACCGCCGCGCAAGATCCGGAGGTCAACGCTCTTCTCGGTTCGCACGACCCTGTGATCCGTGCTCACGCCGCGCGCGGGCTCGGGAGAACCGCCGCGCCCGACGCCGTCGGCCGGCTCGCCGCTGCGTACGCGTACGAAGTCGAGCCGTCGGTGAGGCGCGCCATCGTCGTTTCTCTCGCCGAGCACACCGGCTCGGACGCCATGGCCCCGGCGCGGCAAGGTGTCCTTCGCCTTGCCTCGCGCCTCGATCCGGATCGCATGGTCCGCTGGATCGCCGCACGAGCGCTCGTCAACGCGCCCGCCCCCACCACCGCCGAACCCAGGGAAATGAGCTGGATTCGCATCACCACCGCCGGCGGCGGAGGCGCTCTTCCGACCAACGTCGTTGGCGCGCTCGTCAGGGCCGATGGCGTCGCGGTGCCAATCGCCTTCGACGACGATGGTTACGCGCTCGTTCCGGGCGTCCCCCCCGGCGAAGCGCGGCTTTACCTTGCGCCACGGGTTACGGCATACGACGCTGGCAAGAGATGAGCGACACCCCTCCGCCTCCCGCTTCGAAAGCCCCGTCGTTCGAGCAGTCGGTCGCGCGCCTCACGGCGATTGTCCAAGCCCTCGAGAAGGGGGATCTCCCGCTCGAAGAATCGGTGCGGCTCTTCGAAGAAGGCGTGAAGCTTTCGATCTCTTCGCAAGCGCGGCTCGATGGCGCTCAGAAGAAAGTCGAGCAGCTCCTCGGCGTTGATGAGTCGGGCCGGCCGCGGGTCGCCGCCTTTGCAACGCGCGGCGAAGAGGACTGAGAAGCGCGCGCCCGCGCGGGAATTTCGCCCGTTTTTTCGCTCTATGCTAACAATCGCCACCTTATGAACGCGCGAAAAGCTGACGCACCGCTCATCATCGACCTTCCGAAGGCGCGGGCCGACCAGCCATCGTGGGTGAAGGTCGGGGCCATCGCCGCGGTCGGATTCGTCATCGGCGTCGCCTGGCCGAGGCTGACCGGCATTCGACTCGGCCCGGCTGCCCCCGGTGAATCCGCTCCCGCGAGCTCCGCTCCACCGCGCGCCGTCGACGCTCCCTCCCCCGTTCCCGTTGCTCCGCCGAGCGTGCCCGCGGGCACCGTGGCGAGCGCCACAGCCCCGACTCTCGTTCCCGTCATAACGACCGGCCGACCCACGGTCGCGGTAAGACCAGGCGTCACGCTGTCCTGCAAGACGACGGACGGCGAGGCGCTCAAGGGCAAAGCGTGCGGCGCGTTCACGTTCGATTCGCTGGCGCTTCCCCGCCTGAGAAAGCTCTCTCAGTGCCAGGCCGCAGACGGGGCGGAGGGAAAGCTCTCCACCATCTTCAACGTCGATTTCGCGAACAACAAAGTCGACGTTTTCGTCGGCCGGTCCTCGACGGTCGGTAACCTCGACACCATCGCCGGCTGCTTGCGCCAAAGCCTCGAGAGCGTGTCGCTTGCCCCCATCGAGCACGAGCACGCCCGCTACCAAGTCGCGTACTCGGTTCAATTGTCGACGAAGGCTCCCTCCACTCCCGCCGCCGCCGGAGGAACGCCGGGCAGCACGCCGGTAGCCGCAAAAGAAGAGGCCGCATCCGGCGACGCGCAGGTCGTGTGGGAAGTGGCCATCGTCCGCGACACCCCGCGCACCGGCCAGGTCGTCGCCCGGCTCCAACGCGGGACGAAGATCCACGTCGGCTCGACGCAGGAGGGCTGGTACCGCGTGAAATACGGCACGACCTTCAACGACGAAGGCTGGGTATACCGCGGCGCTATTGGAAAGTAGCAGCCTGCCGAACGTCGCCTAGGGCTTGAGCGTGATCCCTAGCACCAGGATCCCGTCGTTGTAACTTTGCCCCGCGACGAAGAACGGCTCGTTAGCTGCGGCCGTGACCTCGAGGAGCTTCAAGAAGGCAGGGCCGCCGGGCTGACTGATGGCCGCGGAAATCCGGAAGCGCTTCTCGGGCGTGACGTCGATCAGCGTTACCTGGAGAACGCGACCGTTGACGATGGGATACTCCACCGATTTTCCCCGCTCGAGGGGGAGGGATTTCTTGTCGAGCAATTTGTAAGTGTTGTACGCGCTGAACGGGGGCTTCTTCAGCTGCGGCATGCTGCCTACGGCCGGATCGATCGACCCTTTTCCGTCCAGCACTTGGGTCGCGTGGAGCACCATGATTTCGGCGCTCACCGGCTTCGGCTGCGCATACGCGTCCGGCACGGTAGCGGTCACGAACGTAGCGGTGGCGACGAGAGCCGCGAGACCCATCGACGCAAGGCCTCTGCGACCAAACGGGCGATTAGACAGTTTCATGCTCATGACTCACAAGCCTCTCTGGTTGTCGCCGATCCAAACGACCACACTCGTTGCCGCACTATTGCCGTTTTCCGTGAGGCTCTCGGCGACCGCCGGCACGTAGAAGACGGAGACTTCGTGCGACGGTGACTCGACGTGATCGAGCTCCACGCCGCCCGGTTCGCTCAGGGCTGCCGGCGGGACGGGAGCGACCGCAACGACTTCGGGCTCAGGCGCCGGCGGGGGCGGGTTTTTCGCGGCGGCGATACCCTGGCGAATCAATTCCGCCGTCTCTAATTTTTCGGGAGTTGCCGCGAAGTCGGGGGCGAAAAGCGCCCAGCCAGCGGCGATTGCTATGAGCGCGGACGCGAGACCCGCTGCCGCTCCCCGCAGCAACCGCACGGGGCGCTCTTCGTCTTTGGGTACGGGCAGCGTGGACACGGCCTTCATGACCGCGTCGACGATTCCATCGACGTCGACCGTCGGTGCGGGGCGATCCGCCGAGCTGATCTGCACGCACTCGGTGAGCGTCTGCATCGCGTCCAGGACTTTGCGGGCTTCTGCGTCGCGAGCGACGAGCTTCTCGATGCGTTTTGCCGTGCTGCCATCGAGCTCGCCGTCGGCATAGGCCATGAGGTCGAGCATCGTCTGTTCGGAGAGGCTCACGCGGCACCTCCTGAATCCGAGGAGTCGGGGCTCGTGTCTGTCTTGGCCGCTTTCGACGCCGCCGCGCCGTCACGCGCAAGAACGCCTGCTCGTGCGCCAGGACCGACTTGCTCTTCGTAGCAGTCGATCAGCGCGCGCTGAAGCTTCTGACGTGCGTGGAACAAGCGACTCATGATCGTCCCTTTGGATACTCCCATCGCTTGAGCCATCTCTTCGTAGCTCAGGCCTTCGACTTCGCGCATCACGATGACGCCACGGTGGTAGGAGGGGAGCGCTTCGAGCGCTTCTTGGAGGCGCGCGCCGATCTCACGCCTTCGAACGACATCGGCTGGGTCGGATCCATCGACCCGACTGAGAAACGGAAAAACGGCGTCTTCGTTCTCTTCCTCGAGACGACGCTCGGCCCCGGCGGCATCGACTCCACTGTTCTTATGACCAGGCTTCCGAATGAGGTCGATGCTGAGGTTCGTGATGATCCGATAGAGCCACGTGAAGAAGCTCGACGTGCCCTGGAAGGTGTGGATTCCCTTGTAGACGCGGAGAAAGGCGTCTTGGACGAGCTCACGTGCGTCGTTTTCATCTCGTACGAGCGCAAGGGCGATCGCGAACGCACGGCGCTGGTGACGCTCGACGAGCTCACGAAACGCTCCAGTATCTCCTCCTTGCGCACGTGTGATGAGGGCACGATCTTGCTCCGCTTCCTTCAACCTGGCCTGCTTGGTATTGGACGCGGAAATCGCCCGGTTATTCACCGGCTGCGCAGGCATGGAGGGAGCCTTGGAAGGCTCCTTTGCACGTTCGTTGGCGGATTCAGGAGGAGTCGGCCCCTCCGTCGTGTCGTTCGCAGGCCCGCCTCGCACGCTCATTCGGCCTCCAACGTACCCTAACGCCGTCTGGCTTGTTCTTTTTCCGGGAGCTGCATGAGCGTGACTTTCTGCTCGAACACCTTTCCCAAGCGAGAGATGCGGAGAGTAACGGTTTTCCCCACACCGGCGGTGCTCGCGAGCCACGTGAGGTGCGAGCCTCGATCGATCGGCTGGCTGTCGAAGGCGAGGATGACGTCGCCCGAGCGAAGGCCGGCTTTCTCTGCGGGACCATCGGGTGACACGACCTCGATGACCGCGCCCTTGTCTTCCACCAGCTTGAGAGCTGCCTTGTCCTCGGGGGCGAGCTCGTGGACGTCTCGAATACGCACGCCGATCGCGCTTCGCGTCACGTGCCCATCGCGAAGGAGCATCGGAAGGAGCTGCTTGACCATGTTGACGGGGATCGCGAAACCAATTCCTTGCGCGCCGCCGCCGCGAATCGCGGAGTTGATGCCCACCACTTCCGCGCGCAGGTTGAGGAGCGGGCCGCCTGAATTTCCAGGGTTGATTGAGGCGTCCGTCTGCAAGAAATCGTAATAGCCCGCGGGGTCGAGGGGCACGTCCTGGTTGGTGCGCCCCTTTGCGCTGACGATCCCTGCGCTGACCGTGTGCGACAGGCCAAACGGGTTTCCGATGGCCACGACCCAGTCGCCGACCTCCATCGCGTCCGAATCGCCCAGGACGAGCGGCGTGAGCGGCGGATGGTCTTTGGCGTCTACCTTGATGACCGCGATGTCGGTGCGGGGATCGCGACCGAGGACCCGTCCGGGGTACTCTTTGTCGTCGGAGAGCTTCACGGTGATCGTGTCGGCGCCATCGATGACGTGGTTGTTGGTGAGGATGGTGCCGTCCTTGTCGACGAGAAAGCCGGTGCCGAGCCCCTTCGTCTCCCGGCGACGCGCGCGGCTGCCAAAAGGAGAGTCCTCGATCTCTTCACCGATGGTCTGGATCGTCACCACGCTCGGATCGGCTACCCTGGCGATCGGCGCGAAGCTGAGAGGCGTGCTCTTGGTGATGTCGGAGCTCGGCCCCGGCGCTCGCTCTGGCTCTTTTGGAACGGTGGGCACGGCTCCCGGGAGGAGCGTCGCGCCCGAAGGAATGGGCGCCTCGGAGCCGCCGTCGACCTTTTTCCCATTGCATCCGACGACAATGACGAGAGCCAGGACGGCCGCACCGAATCGCATGGTTATTCCTTGTTTTTGCCCTTCTTGGTTTTTTCCACGAAGCGCATTCGGAGGTCGTAGAGGACCTGATGAATGAGACGCTCTTCGTCTCCGCTCAAGTTCCCTTTGGTCTTTTCTTCGATGAGCGAAAGGAGATCGATCGTCTGACGCGCGAGCGGAAGACTGGTCTCGGCGGGATGCCCCTCGGGAGGAGGCGCTTCGCCGAGACTCATGAGCACCGAGTGACTGAGCGACAAAACGAAGGTCGCAAAGTCGATGGTCGGGAGCTCTTCCTCTTTTTTCACGAATCCTCGCGGCCGCCGATCGCGGGCTGCGCAAGCGTCGCAGGCTCGGACGCGTCCGTGAGATCCGGGAGCTGGGCCCTCTGCTTCTCGACGTCTTTTTCGTTGAGAATGCCGTGCTTGAGATTTCGCTCACGCACGCGGATGTCCCAATCCCAGGAGTTGATCTTGGTGTTGCTCATGCTTTTGTCCTTCGCTGCTTTGGTGTCACACGGTTGAACAAGGAGCGCGCGGGGAATATGCCCGTGCCCTCAGTTAATGAGATTTTGCGCTTTTTTCCCGAGGGAAATGAGCCCGATGTCTTCGCCGTCGGGGCCGTGATCGTGATCGCAATCGGGGCCGTGGACATGCGCGCGCGCCTCTTCGAACTCGGCGGCCGCTTGCTCGATTTCTTCCTCGGTGGCGTCGCGCACTTCGCGCACGTGCACGTCGTAATGGAGGACGATCCCGGCGAGCGGATGGTTCGCATCGACCATCACCGACTCAGCCTTCACCTCGACCACGCGCATCACGAGCTCGTCTCCGTCCGGGGATTCGGCCACGAACTCGTCGCCCGCCTTCACCTTCGCCGGATCGGGAAATTCGGAGCGCTCGACCTCGAGCACGAGCTCGTCGTCGCGATCGCCGAAGCCCTCTTCTGAGCTGACTACGATCTGCTTCTTGTCGCCGACCTTCAGCCCGACCAACGCCAGTTCGAGCCCAGGCACGAGCATGCCGTAGCCGTGAACGTAGCGAATCGGTTCACCGTCTTCTTCTGCACCCGCCAGGGGGCCCGCACCCGCCAGGGGGCCCGCACCTGCCAGGGGGCCCGCACCTGCCAGGGGGCCGCTCGCGTCGAGCACCTCGCCCTCGGGGTTTTTTAGCGTGTAATCGAGGACGACATAGGAGTTGGGTTGGATGGCCAAAAGAGACATTTTCGCGTGGGGGCCTTAGCGCGAACAGGCCCTGCCGTCGAGAGGGGGGAGGGGGTCAGCTCAGGCCGCGTCCAGGGTCAGATTTCTGACGGGTGGGCGATCTTCCCGGCGATGGCGCTCGCGGCGACGACGAGCGGACTTGCAAGATACACCTTTCCCGGGCCGCTTCTCCCGGGGAAATTGCGGTTTTGAGAGCTCACGGTGACCTGGTTCGGCGAGTCACTCGCGCCTGGACCGGCCTTGATGCACGCCCCGCACGAGGGGTCGACCAGCTCCGCCCCGGCCTTGGCGAAGATCTCCAGGTAGCCCATTTTCTCGGCGTAGCGACGAATGTCCTGGGAACCGAACTGGATGTAGAGGTGAACGCCGGCGGCGACGCGGCGGCCCTTCTCGACGGCGATCTTGAGGACGCTGGCGTACATGTCCATGTCCGTTTTTTTTCCGCCGGTGCATGAGCCGCCGTACGCGATGTCGATCTTCACGTCCTCGTTTCGGGCAACGAGGGACGTGAGGGGAACGCCGTTGCGCGGATCGCCGGGCGTCGCGACCATCGGCACGAGCGTGGCCAGGTCGACCTCGAACGTCGCCACGTAGGTTGCGCCTTCGTCGGCGTGGAGGATTCCCTTTCGAATCTCGTCGGCGTTCGCGCCGCGCTGGGCTACGAGGTAGTCCACCACCACTTCGTCCGCTTCGATGATGCCGGTGAAGCCGCCCGCCTCGACCGCCATGTTGGTGAGCGTGGCGCGCTCATCGAGCGGCATGGGCTTGAGCCCGTTCCCCGCAAATTCAAGCACTTTTCCGATTCCCTGCCCGGTTTTGAAGAACGGCAGCGACAGAATGTGGAGCATCACGTCCTTCGCGCACACGCCCGTCGGCAGAGCGTTGGTGAGGACGAAGCGCGCCGTCTCCGGAACGGTCACTCGAACGTCTTTCGTGAACCAGGCGTTCGCCATGTCGGTCGAGCCAACACCAAACGCAAAGCACCCGAGGGCGCCCGCCATGCACGTGTGCGAGTCCGTGCCCGTCACCAGCTGACCGGGGAGCGCGATCTCCTCGATGACTTTGTTGTGGCAGATGGCCTCGGAGCCGGCGGCGTTGCCATCCCGGAGGACTTCGCCATACAGCTTGATTTTGTGGCGTTTGGCGAAGGCGTCTTGCACCGTGGCCAGCGACTCTGCCTGCTCCATCAGCCCCATGTCTTTGTGAGCCTGGGGCATGATCGAGTTGAGGAACGTGAGGTGATCGCGAAAGGCGAAGACGCTCGCGGGGTCAGTGACCTTGGCGTCCGCGCCCATCTCGGCGGAGAAGATCGCATCGGCCATGGGAGTCACGTACTCGTGCGAGAAGCGGACGTCGGCGCGGGCGAAGAAGGCGTCGCCTGGCCTAACCGCGGGTACACCCAGTTCTCCCGAAGCGGCGTCGACGATCACGTGCCGCGCCAGGATCTTCTCGCACAGGGTCATCGGACGCGCAGCCGTGGTGACCTTTGGCGGCTGCACCTTCCCCGACATGCGCGCGCGGTTGTACGCGAAGAGTCCGCCGTGCTCGACGACGCTCGCGCTGATCGCATCGAGCCCCTTGGTGAACTCGTCGATCGAAATTTCGTCGCCCCGCGCTATTCGCGGAATGAGCGCGAAGTCAGTGCTCGTCAAAAGGCCGATATTCTGGGCGTTCTGGCGGTAAATCTTTTCGATGCTCTTGGCGATCACCAGCTGTACGCCGCTCTTGAGCTCGCTGTAAGGCGCCGTCTCGCGCGACGAGCCGCAGCCCTTCGAGATGCCGCTGACGACCACGCCGAAGCCGCCGTCCTTGATTTGATCGCGCTTCACGGTGCCGCCGCGAAGTCCGATCAGGCAGTAACGGGCGAGGGTCTCGTCGTAGTAGTAACAAACCCAGCCTGGGGTCATCTCGTCGGTGGAGATGTTTCCGAGGAGCGGACGATCGGCGTCGTAGGCCAGATCTTTTCCCTCGAGCTGCGCGCCGAGGAGCGTGGGGTCTTCGGTGAGGTAGAGGATCCGGCCTTTGATCTTCACGGAAGCCAGGCGCATCCGATTTCCTTACCACGAAAACTACCGGCTGAATCCGCCACTGAAAGCTTGTTGCGGAGGCGGTGGATAGAACGGGTACGCGGGTGGCGGAGGCTCGGGAGTGATCATCTGGTACGCGGGACCAAGCGACTGGAGCACGTACAGCGTGTACGCGCGATCGAAGACGTGGAGAGGAGCCGTCAAAATTTGGGAAAGCACCGGCAGCGTCCCCACGCAGCAGGTGACGACCCCGATGATCCCTGCGGCAACGCCGATGCCGACCGCAAGTACGGCACGCAAGACGAGATAGCCGAGCATTTGCGGGAAATTGCCACTCAAAATCGTGAAGAATGCGCGGACACCATCCGTCGGGGAGAGGTCGAAGCGAAGCATCAGCGGGGCGACGAAATGACGGATCGCGAAGTCGATCATCCCCTGGCCAAGCAGCATCACTGCGAAGAGCACGAACATCGGCACGAGCTCCTTCAGGTACGCGAACGGATCGGCCAGGCCAGCATCCGCGAGTTGAAGGACGCGCCTGACGACGAGCGCGAAGATCGCGAAGTTGGCGATCGAGTCGAGCGTGACGAGAACGAGTCGGAGCTTGAAGAGCTGCCATGCGCTCCCCTGCGAGGCTCCCCAATTGCTCCCAAAGCTCACGTCGTTTAGGGCGACCGCACGCAGGACCATCATCTGCCCGCGCGACCCGAGCCACACGAGACCAATCGTCAGAGGAATGAAGAAGACCGCAGCTCCGAGGGCGATCGGTAAAATGAGGCCGGCGTGATCGTCCACCCACGCGCGCGCCGGCTTGAGGAGCGCGCTTACGTCGATGCCGCCGCCGGAGGGCGACCCGCCTGGCAGCTTGAGGTTCACGTTGGGGATCGCCGCGCTGTCGACGAACGACGCGAGGAAGAGCATCATGCCCACCGAAAGCCATGTTCCCGCGTTGAACGGCCGAAAAAGAAGCCGCTTCGTCTGCTCCATGGCCAGTGCGAATCCCGGCATGATTTGCATCGGAGCAGTGGGCGGCGGAAGGCTCATGCTTCTGGTCATAGTGGCGGTCAGCTATCCGAAAAGCGAGGTTGATGGCCCTTGCGAGCCCAGTTGTCCTTCTGGAGACGGCACCCGGAGGGCGTGACTAAAGACAGCGGCCGGGGTGCGCGGTCTCCTCGACCTGCTTGCACGTCGTCGTCGCGGGACACGTCTCGGTGGTCGTCACACCGCGAAAGCACTTCGAGCGCTGCGTCGCGTCTGCACTGCATCGGAAGATGGCGTCGGAGTACGGAGGACACACGTTGCCGTCGGCCTGAGAGTCGGGGATGTGCACCGGGATCTCCGCGCGGTTGTTGTCGTAGCGAAGCTCCGCGATCATGTGCGCCGGGTTGATGGCGACGACGAGCATGTAATCACCAGGCGGCACGTCCGTGACGTCAATCCAGTTGCCTTCGGTGGTGTTGAAGTAAGCGTCGGTCCATCCGCGATGGAGCCCGGGATTGTGACAATTCGTCCGCTGCCTCGGGTTCCAACTCGGCAGCGGCGCGCCTGAGTCGGCCAGCCTCTCCGCCGGCCTGGGGATCAAGTTGCGGCCGCTTCCCTGGATGTTGTCCTCCACGCAAAACGACTCCTTGTGCCCCTTTGCAGCCTCGCTGCCGTCGAGCGCATTGAGCGTGTAGTCCGCATAGCCCCTGAAGTGGAAGTGGCCGTGGCATGTCGCGAACTCGAAGTATTTCGGGTTGCCGTGCGTTGGATCTCCAAGGAAGAGATCGCCGGTGCCGACGTTGGTCGTGCTCGTTGTGAACCGCAGAAGCCTGCGCCTGCCGCCGTCGTGGATCGTCCCCTCGTTGACCGAGCACGACCGCGCATCGACGTCGCGCGTCTCGATGACGATCGATTGCTTCAAGACATCGACGTTGAGTCGCAGGTCCGGGCACGGTCCGCCGTGATCGCAGTGATCGAACGGGCGCAGCGCGGCGAGATCGGACTCTTCGTCCGCGGTGAGGACCCCGTCTCCCGAGGCGCACCCGAAGAGGATGGTGGAGACGGCGACGAAGAGAACGTGTCGGAGCATGGTAGGCGTCATGAGCACACGTCGTGCCTAGTACGCTAATGTAGTACAGCTTTTGGGCATCTAATAGAATCATGGTGTTACGAGAGGTGCCTTGCCTGCTCGTGGATCATGAACGATCCGTTGGTGGGCTTAATTTTACCGTGAGGCTGTGTACGACCTGAGTGCGGCCTAAACGAGCAGGGCGGGCACTCCAAGGGCCTTTGCCTCTCTCACGACGGTCGAGAGGCCCTCCGTTTGCGAAGCATGAAGCAGAACATCGGCCGCTCCGATCCATGCGAGCGCATCGGGCCGAGGAAGCCGTCCGACGAATCGCGCGTCGATCTTCCGGACGCGTGCGAGCTCGACCAGCCTCTCGCGTTCGGGTCCATCGCCGACCACCACGAGTGCCGTCTCCGGTACGTGACGCGCCACATGCTCGATCACCCGGTCGATACGCTTGCTGGCGACGAGCCGGGCGACACAGACCGCGAGCCTCTTTTTAGACAGGTCTTCGCGACGCGCGGCGACCAGCGCGCTCACGTCGGGCATCTCGATCGCGCACGCCTCGACCCTCGCGATTGCCTCCACACGCGCTCGAACGTCGCGAGGGGCCCCGCGCACCAGATCGTCGAGCAGTGCGTCCGAGACGAACCGCCAAACGGACGCCTGTTCAGCAATTCGTTTCACGATCGCGCTCCGAACGACGCGGGGAAGGGCTCGAAGAAGGCGCACGTCACCCCCGTGAGAGACGACCTCGAGGTCGTCGCTGAGCCCAAGGCAAAGCGGAAACGCCGAGGGAACGCACCAATGCGCGATCACCCGATCGACCTTCTCCCGCTTCACGCATCTCCGGAGGCGCCCGAGCTCGCTGACCACGTTTCCTATTCGCGTGGGCCGCTCCCGCATGCGCGCCGCGACACCAGGCCACCCGAAGGCACCACCGGCCTCGGGCGAATGAACGACGACGTCGTGCCCCTCGCGTTCGAGCGCCCGCGCCTCCGCTCGCACGAAGTGTCCGGCGGGATCGTCTTCACTTTTCGGATAGCTGGTGGTGACGATCGCGATGCGCATGCGCTCCCTGTTCAAACTCTTCTGTCAGAAATGGTCCACGGGGCGCAACGTCTCTCGCGCGGGGCACATCGGAAGAGATGACTTAGCCTGAGCGGAGCGGAGCGCCATCCATCGTGTCGACAAGCACCCCCACGGGATCCCCGCGCGAAATGAGGGCGCTCGGTTTCCTGGCCCTCGCAGCGATGGCCGCGCTCGTAAGGATCGCACTTCCCGTTGCCGTCGGCCTATTCCTCGGCGCGCTCCTCGCGTTCACTCTGCAGCCAATTTACGGGTGGTTGCGCGCGCGTCGATGGCGCGGATCGCCCGCTGCGCTGGTGTGCACGTTGGCTGCGACGACCCTCGTAACGACGGTGGTCGCTGGGCTGGTTGCGCTGTTCATCACGCGAGGGGTCTCGCTGGTGGGGGCCCTCCCAGGCCTCGTCGGCCGTGACGGGGCGCTATACAGGCTGGCCGAGCGCCATCTGAATAAACTTGCGGCGTTTCACCTCGACCCCGCCAAGGTCTCGGCCAAGGTCCAAGAGGAAGCGATGGCGCTCGGCGCGCAAGCAGCGGGTCTCACCGCCGAGGTCGCGGGGGCCACGCTCGGGGCACTGCTCGCGCTCCTCTTCATGGCGCTCGCCATGTACTTCGTGCTTCTTCACTGGAACGAGATGGTCGCGCGCGCCGAGATGATGCTGCCGTTCGAGCCACGCCACACGCACGCCCTGTTGGATCAATTTCGCCGTGTCGGACGGCAGGTCTTGCGCGGCACGGTCGTCACCGGTCTCGTGCAAGGGCTGCTCGCGGCCGTCGGCTACGCGATCATGGGCGTCCCCGATCCGGCGTTCTTCGGGGCTCTCACGGCGGTCGCGTCTCTCGTCCCTGCCGTGGGAACCCTGCTCGTGTGGGTGCCGATCGGCTTGTACCTGATGGCGACGGGCCATCCGGGCGCGGGCATCGGCGAAATGATCTACGGTGCGCTCTTCGTGGGAATCGTCCCTGACTACATCATTCGACCGAGACTGGTCGGAAGCGAAAATGCGGATCCTGCAGTGCTCACATTCGTGTCCCTGTTCGGCGGAGTCGAGGTTTTCGGTCTCATCGGGCTCGTTCTCGGGCCGGTGATCGTCACCCTGTCCATCGCGATCCTCCGCACGTACGACGCCGAGCTGCATCGCGCTCGCGGGATTTGAGCGCGCGCGAATGACGGGCGCGACGGTGGACGAGGGAGACGCGGCAACGACGGGGGCTGCGGCCGCAACGGTGGCCTCGGTGGCCCTCATTGCCCAGCAGGTGTCCGGAAAGGCCGTGCGCGACGCACTTTTTCTCTCCAGCTTTTCGGTCGCGGCGCTTCCCGTGGTGATGGTGGCCGCGGCGGTGCTGTCGTTGACCGCGGTGATTTGGTTTTCGGGTGTGATGAGCCGCTCTTCGCCGGCGAAGGTCATCCCAACGCTCTTCGCAGTCAGCGCCGTGGCCTTGCTCGGAGAGTGGGCCCTCTGCCTCGCTTCCCCCAAGGCAGGTGCGATCGCGGTGTATTTGCATACTGCAACCTTTGGCCCGGCGATGATCTCAGGTTTCTGGTCGCTCATCAGCGAGCGATTCGATCCGCACACCGCGAAGGCCGCCGTTGCTCGGATCACCGGCGGAGCAACCCTGGGGGGCGTCCTTGGGGGCGTCGCCGCGTGGCGCGCAGCCTCGTTCGTCACCGTTCCCACCATGATTCCCTTCCTCGCGTTCCTAAGCTTCGTGTGCACGGTCGCGACGGTCTTCGTGCGCAGGACGAGGGCTCGAACGACGGAGCATGGCGGCCCCGACGCTCCGTCGACCGTTGCCCCCTTCCAACTTCTGCGTGAGACGCCTTATTTGCGGAACCTCGCGTCCTTGGTGACGATGAGCGCGCTCACCTCGGCGCTGCTCGATTACGTCTTCAGCTCGCAAGCGGCCGCGACGCACGCGAAGGGCGCCCCGCTCTTGTCGTTCTTTGCGCTCTTCTGGCTCGCCGTTGCCATCCTGACTCTCGGCCTCCAGGCGTTCTTCGGTCGCGTCGCGCTCGAGAAATGGGGCCTCGCTGTTTCGGTCGGAATTCTTCCAGGCGTGGTGGTCCTGGGAGGCGCCGTTGGCCTTTCGGTGCCGGGCCTTTGGAGCGCGTCGATCCTTCGCGGGGCAGAGGCCGTGCAGCGAAACTCCCTGTTTCGATCGGCATACGAGCTCCTCTACGTCCCCGTCTCCGAAGAGAAAAAGCGGGCGACGAAAACGATCATCGACGTCGGTTTCGATCGGCTGGGCACGGTCCTCGGCAGCGGTGTAACGCTTCTTGCAGTCGTGATCGCGCCTGCGCGCGGGTCGGCGATCCTCCTTGGGCTCGCAGTGGTGGTGGCACTCGCGACGCTGCCGCTCACGCACCGACTGCACCTCGGGTACGTATCGGTGCTCGCGGAGAGTCTTCGCAAAGGCGCCGATCGCCTGGGTCTTCCCGCGACCGCAGACGAAGGTCAGCGCCTGACTTTCGCAGCCGAGCTCCGCGAAACGGACGACCGCGAACGCTTGATGGAAGAGATAGAGGCGCTCCAACCCGGCGGCCTCAGCGTGCTCATTGGCGCTCCCGGTGCGCAGCCTGCGGCGAGCGCGGGTGACAAGAGCCTTGAAAACTCGAAGCGAGCAGCGAAGGGACTGGCGGAATTTCTTTCCGGCGATCCGACGCGGATTCGAGACCAGCTCCGCTCAGGCCCTCTCGTCCCGGAGCTCGTGCCGATGACGATCTTGCTCCTCGCGCGGCAGGATCTGCACCGCGAGGCGCTGCGTGCGCTCCGGGAAGCGGCACCGCGAGTCACCGGTCAGCTCATCGACGCTCTCATCGATCCATCGGTTGAATTCGTGGTGCGCCGGCGCGTGCCCCGCGCTCTTTCTGAGTGCGCCACGCAGCGTGCGGCCGACGGGTTACTGCTCGGAATGGGAGATGACCGCTTCGAAGTTCGGTACCAGTGCGGTCGCGCGCTTCTTCAGCTCACCGAGCGCGCGCCCGCGATAACGATCACCCTGGAGCGCGTGCTCGAAAGCATCAAACGGGAGGTCGTCCTCAACAAGGTGCTCGCCAGCCGGCCAGAGGCCGCAGACGAAGAGGACGACGAGCCGAACACCTTCGTCAGCCGACTCGTAGCCGACAGGATCGATCGCACCGTCGAGCACGTATTTCGGATCCTCTCACTCAGCCTCGAGCGAGAGCCTCTGCGCATGGCCTTCCGCGCGCTTCATCATCGTGACTCCAGTCATCGCGGGACGGCCCTCGAGTACCTGGATACCGTGCTTCCAAAGGACGTCCGCGACGCGATCTGGCCGTTCCTCGGTGAAAAGAGTACTCCGATGAAGAGGGCTCGAGTGCCGGAGGACGTGCTGAAAGACTTGCTGCACGCGGCGTCGAGCGAGTCGCTCACCCCAGTGAGCCAGCGATCGCCCGTCTCGCGCTAGGAGTTCCCTTTTCGCTGGAATGCGGGGACGTCCCAGTCTTGATCGAAGTTGGGGAAGTTCCCGGTGGGAGCCTGGCTGCGGATCGGCAATCGCGCCTGACCGGCTGACTGAGTGCGCGCTTCGTGAGCGCTCTGCGGACGGCGGGCGGAGATGGCCGGCACGTGCTGCTCGGACTGGGGGGCGCGCTGGCTGCTCGCTCCAGGATAGCTCTCGCGCGCTTGTCGCGAGGGAACGGTCTGCGGAGGCGCCATCGACGCGCGAGCCGCGTGCTCCTGGCGTTCTGCGCGATCTGCGAGGTCGAATCCGGTGGCGATGACGGTGACCTTGACGAACTCTCCGAGCGACTCGTCGATGCTCGCGCCGAAGATGATGTTCGCGTCTTCGTGCGCCTGCTCTTGCACGAGGGAGGCAGCCTCTTGAATCTCGCGCATCTTGAGATCCGGTCCGCCGACGACGTTGATGAGGACGCCGGTGGCACCTTCGACCGAGATGTCGTCGAGGAGAGGAGAAGCAACGGCCATCTCGGCTGCGACCCGAGCGCGGCTCTGACCTTTGGCGAGCCCGGTGCCCATGAGAGCCCGGCCCATCATCGCCATGACCGTCTTCACGTCTGCGAAGTCGACATTGACGATGCCGTTTTGTGTGATGAGATCGCTGATTCCCTTCACAGCTTGAAAGAGTACTTCATCGGCTTTGCGGCAGGCATCGATGAACGTGAGATCGTCGTCCCCGAGGAGCAGGAGCTTCTGGTTGGGGATGGTGATGAGCGTGTCGACTTGCTCGGTGAGCTGAGCGAGGCCGATCTCTGCGCGGCGCGCGCGCTGGCGGCCTTCGAAGAGGAACGGCTTGGTGACGACGCCGACGGTGAGGGCGCCTTCTTCACGCGCTAGTTGCGCGATGATCGGAGCCGCACCGGTGCCCGTGCCGCCGCCCATGCCGGCGGTGACGAAGACCATGTCTGCGCCCGAGATGAGCTCTTTGATACGCTGAACGTCTTCCAAGGCGGCTTTTCGGCCGCGCTCCGGATCGGCGCCGGCGCCGAGCCCTTTGGTAACGCTCGCGCCGATGTTCAGCTTCGTCGGTGCAAGGTTCGAGTTGAGCGCCTGAGCGTCCGTATTCACCACGATGAACTCGACTCCTTCGAGTCCCAAGTTGATCATCGTGTTGACCGCGTTGCCGCCCGAGCCTCCGCACCCGATCACCTTGATCCGCGCCTGGTATTCTTGCTGCTCGTCCGCAAACTCGATCGAAAAGCTCATCGCCGACCTCCCGGCCCGGGGCTTTGCCTCGGGATTACTATTTTTTTCAAACAACAGTTTCCGGGCGCCTCTTCCCGGCAACTGTCTAAAATCAAACGCTATTCCTGGATAAAGATCTTCTAAGATTAAGCCAAGTTTCTATGCACGATTAGAATGCTGCTTTAATCCATTCCCAAAATTTCGACTTGTCGGCTGCCTGAGCGGCGGACGAGTCCTTCGCGAGCTCGACCCGCGACGCGGCTTGGAGCCTCGTGGTGGAAACGGCGGGAGCGGCTTCGCGAGCAGCGGCCTCGGCCATCTGCTGCGCTCCGTACTTGAGGAGGCCGACCGCGGTCGCGTACTGCGGACCTTGGACGAGCTGGGTAATTCCTTTGACGCCCGTCGGGAACCCTATGCGCACCGGCATGCCCAGGATCTCCTCGGCGAACTCCGGCATTCCTTCGAGGAGTACCGCTCCGCCCGTGAGGACGGCGCCTGCCGAGAGCTGCTCGAGCATGCCGGTGTCTTCGATGCGCTTGCGGATGACCGCAAAAATCTCCTCGACGCGCGGCTCGATGATGTCCGACAAGACGCGGCGAGCGGTGCGACGCGGGGGGTGTCCGCCGACGCCGGGGACTTCGATTTCTTCTTCGTCGCCTACCATCCTGCCGAGCGCGCAGCCCGAGAGGCGCTTCAGACGATCCGCTTCCGCCATAGGGGTGCGAAGGCCGGCAGCGATGTCGTTGGTGATGTTGTTCCCGCCGACCGGGATCACGCTGGTGTGCGCGATGCCGCCATCGACGTAGAGGAGGATGTCGGTCGTGCCGCCGCCGATGTCGATGACCGCAGCTCCGATTTCCTTCTCGTCGTCGGAGAGGACGGCCTCGCCGCTGGCCAACGCTTCGAGCACGACGTCCGCGACGGCGAGGTTGCATCTCTCGGCGCAGCGAATGACGTTCTGGACGCAGGTGGTGGCGGCGGTGACCAGGTTCACTTTCACGCCGAGACGGACGCCGCTCATCCCGATGGGATCACGGATGCCGTCCTGAACGTCGACCAAGTACTCCCGGGGAAGCACATGGAGAATCTGTCGATCCGCATCGACCGGGATGGCGCGCGCACCTTCAAGGACGCGGTCCACGTCGACGCGGGTGACCTCCCCGCCCATGATGGCGGCGACGCCGTCGGACACCTGGGAGCGAATGTGGCTTCCGGCGACGCCGACGTAGACGGTTCGGATCTCGACGCCGGCCATGGTCTGCGCACTCTCGATCGCGTCTTTGATCGATCGGATGGTCCAATCGATGTTCGACACGATCCCTTTGCGCAACCCGCGACAGGGAACGGTTCCAACACCAAGAATTGTAATTCCGTCTTCTCCGACCTCGCCAACGACCGCACACACCTTGGTCGTTCCGATGTCCAAGCCGACGACGATCTCTCCGTGGGAAAACGACGTGCTCATTGCTCCACACCTTCATCATGTACGGAGGATCTGGGCCAAATTATGCGCGATTCATTTCTGATCGAAGTCATCAGCGCATCCTCACGACGACGCGTTCCGGACGGCCTTCGTTGTCGAGCATGATGGCGTCGGCCTTCGCGCCGCGGTGGTCGAGCTCGGTGAGGACGCGGGCTGCTTCCTCCAATTTGCGCCGAAAAGGGGGCTCTCCGAGCACCAAAGAGATGGCGCTCTTGCCCACGACGAGGGTGGTCGAGCCGTCGTTTCCGAGGTGAATTTCCTGGAGGGGAGCGCGCTGGGCGAGGGGCCCGCGCTCGTAGTCGCTGGCCAGATCGAGAGCGCGGCGAATCGAGCGGGCGACCCCTTCGCGATCGTCGGCCACGGCGTCGGCGTTGATCCCCGTGATGATCGGCAGGTCGGTGGGGTCTCCCGGCTCGAGACGCTTAAAAATATCTCCGTCGCGAGAGGCTAGATAGGTCTCTCCGAGAGCCACGAGGGCGCTCGCTTCGCGCTCCGTTACCTGCACGAGGATGGTTCCCGGCAAGCGGCGTCCGAGGGTCACGTCGCGCACCCAAGGATCTTTTCCGATGAGCACGCGCGCCTCGTCGAGATCGACGGAGAACACGTTCGCGCCTTTGATGATTTTTCCTTCGCTGAGGATCGTCTCGGCAGAGCGGAGATGCGCGCCCGCAACCGAGACGTCGGTCACGGCAAAGCGCGGGCTCGTGCTCACGTAATGACGCGCGGCCCAAGCCACTGTCCACGACACGCCAATGACCAGAGCGACCCCGAACACCGTCCTCGCTGCGGCGACGAACGCGCCTTCTTTCTTCGGCGCTTGCACCGGTGCGTTCGGATCCGGCTGATCGAGCTGCGGATCGTCGAGCACGTCGCGCGGCGCTCGGGGCTTCGAAATACGGCGATTGGACGGATGTATGTCGCGCGCCATGTCAGGCTCCTGCCTTCGGTACGGAGAGCGCGGCGTTCAGCTCACGCACACTGGCGTTGATGTCTCCGGCGCCGAGGGCGATCACGAGATCTCCTGGCTCGATGAGCGACCGGAGCTCCGCGCCGACTTTTTTCTTGTCGGCAACGTAATGCACCGCGTGATGCCCGTGCGCTCGGATCGCGGCGGCGAGGGTCTCTCCGGAGATACCGGGAATGGGCGCTTCGCCGGCCGGATAAATCTCAGTGACGATGAGGACATCGGCCTTGTTGAAGGCGCGGGTGAACTCCTCGAAGAGCGACTCGGTGCGGGTGTAGCGATGGGGCTGAAATGCGACCACGACCCGGCGATCGAATCCTTTTTGTGCGGCATCGAGGGTGGCCTCGACCTCCGCGGGGTGATGCCCGTAGTCGTCGATCAGCATGACGTCACCGGTCTTACCGTTCTTCTCGAAGTGCGGAGTGCCGACTACCGTGAAGCGCCTCTGCACGCCGTGGAAGGAGGCAATGGCCTCGCGGGTGACGTCGAGCGGAATCTCGAGCTCGTCGGCGATGGCGATCACCGCTAGCGCGTTGAGGACGTTGTGCGCCCCCGGCATGCGCACCGTGAACTCACCGAGGTCGTCTCCGCGGCGGTAGGCCTGGAAGTGTGTCTCGAGCCCGTCGTACCGCGGATGACGCGCGCGGTAGTCGGCCTGCCGAGAGACACCGTAGGTCACGTAACGCCGAGAGATTCGGGGAATGATCTCCTGGACGTGGGGATGATCGAGGCAGAGCACGCAGAGCCCGTAGAACGGAACTTGGTTTGCGAACTGGACGAACGCGTCTTTCACGTTCTCGTGCGTACCGTAGTGATCGAGGTGCTCGGCGTCGATGTTCGTGACCGCCGCGATCGTCGGCGTGAGGCGCAGGAACGATCCGTCACTCTCGTCGGCTTCGGCCACGAAGAGGTCACCAGCGCCGAGGCGCGCGTTCGAGCCGAGCGCGTTCACTTTTCCGCCCACGACCACGGTGGGATCGAGCCCCGCGGCACGCAGGACGGTGGCGACGAGGGAGGTCGTCGTGGTCTTTCCGTGAGATCCGGCGAGGGCCACGCAGTACTTCGTGCGCATCAGCTCGGCGAGCATCTCCCCTCGGGAAATGCAGGGAATCCCCTGAGCGCGGGCGCGAACCATCTCCGGATTCTCTTTGCTGATCGCCGTCGAGTAGACGACCACGTCTGCTCCGTCGACGTTCTCGGCGCGGTGCCCCTGCTGCACCCTCACGCCCAGCGTCTCCAAGCGACGCGTCGTGTCGTTCGGCTTGAGATCCGAGCCCGACACGTCGAACTCGAGCGTGCGGAGGATCTCGGCGAGGCCGCTCATGCCGATGCCGCCGACGCCGATGAAGTGAACGTGCCTGACGCGCCCGCGAAACATCAGCTCACCTCCGAAAAAGGGGTGGACGGCGCGTGCCCGTTGGTGCGCGAGGGGCCCTTCGGAGACTGCGCTCCGCATGCAATTCCGGCGAGTGAAAGCAGGTCTTCGGCGATCACGCGGGCAGCGTCGGGCTTGCCTCGCGCGCGCATCGCTTCTGCCATTTTCTCGCGGCCCGAGCCGTCGCCGAGAAGACGAACGAGCTCGCTCGCGATGCGCACCGCGTCCGCCGCTTCCTGCCGAACGGATACCGCAGCACCCGCAGTGACGAAGGCCGCCGCGTTGGTCGCCTGGTGATCATCCGCGGCATGGGGGAACGGTACAAAGAAGGCGGCCCGACCAATGGCAGCGATCTCGGCGAGGGTTCCGGCTCCTGCGCGCGCGACCACGACATCGCACTTCGCGATCTCGGTGGCCACGTCCTCCAGAAACGGAACGACGCTGCTCTTGACGACCTTTTCACGAGCGTATGCGTCGCGTACGGGTGCGTCGCGTTCGCGGCCCGTCTGGTGGAGAACTTCGACGTGGGAGAGTTCCTTGGCGACGAGAGCGATGGCTTCGGGGAGCCGAACATTCAGCGCCTCTGCACCCTGACTTCCGCCCATCACGAGGACGCGCGCGGAGCTCGAAGCGCGGTACGGCGACGGCGCGAAGCCTTCTCGCAAGGGAACTCCGGTGATCCGCACGATCTGCGATCGCAGCGATTTTCCGGCTTCGGGCCACGCAAGGTAGGCGCGCTTGGCGAACGGCGCGAGCCACCGGTTGGCGAGTCCGAGGGTGGCGTTGGGCTCGAGGATGGCCATCGGAATTCCGAGCGCCGCGGCGGCGAGAGAGATCGGACCAGCCGCGTACCCGCCGACGCTGAGCACCGCGCGCGGACGAAGGCGGCGAAGGAGCGCCACGGAGGTCAGCGTGGCTCGACTTGCGGTAAGAGCGCCGCGCAACGCTCTCGCCGGCCCTCCCCCTTTCAACGGAAGAACGTCGAGAAGCTCGAGCGCGTAGCCGCGGGCGGGGATCACCCGGGTCTCCATTCCCCGCGCCGTTCCGACGAAAGTGACTTCGACGTCGGCCGACGCACGCAGAGCGTCCGCCACTGCGAGACCCGGAAAGATGTGGCCTCCCGTGCCTCCGCCGGCGATGAGGATCTTGTCGCTCACGCCACCACCTCGTCGAGATCGCCCAGCGGCTCCAGCTCGAGCGAATCCTCGTGCACGTTCGGTGCGGCCGGTGTCGTCTCATTGTCGCGTGCATCGACCGGGCCTTGGCGCGAGATATTCAGCAAGAGGCCCGCAGCCGCTGCGTTCACCAGGAGCGACGAGCCCCCGAAGCTGACGAACGGAAGGGTCAGACCCTTCGTCGGCAAGATCGCGAGGGCGACGGCAAGATTCACGAGGGCCTGCACGCCGAACATCGTGGCGATCCCGAACGCGAGGTAGCTGCCGTAGTCGTCCGGCGCGCGCAGGGCCGCACGAACGCCGCGGACCACGAGAATCAGGTACGCCGCGCACAGCGCGAGGATCCCGATGAAGCCGAGCTCCTCACCGATGATCGCCGCCACGAAGTCCGTGTGCGCTTCTGGCAAGTAGAGGGTTTGGAGTCCTTTCCCGAGGCCGAGGCCGAAGGGGCCGCCGGAGCCGAAAGACATCACCGATTGGTACGACTGGTAGGCGATGTCCTGCTTGTGCTGCTCCATGTTCAGCCACGCGAGGTAGCGCTCGTAGCGGTAGCCGCTGAAGCGAATGGCGGCGACGCCGAAGGCTGCACCGAGAATGGACGCACCGAGGATGTACCCGAGCTTTGCGCCAGCCACGAACAGGAGCGTGAACGTGAGCAGCAGAAGAACGATGGCGCTCCCAAAATCAGGCTGTTTCATGCACAAAAACATGAAGAGTCCGGCCACAAGGAGGTGGGGCAAGAAGCCGACGGTGAAGGTCTTCACCCGCTCTGCTTTCTTTGCAAGCGAGTAGGCGAGCCACGACACGAGGGCGAGCTTCGCCATCTCCGCGGGCTGAATGTGTACCGGGCCGACCGACAGCCAGCGCGTGGCGCCGCCGCCCGAGTGACCGAAGCCGATGACGCACATCGTGAGAAGGAGGCCGACGCCGATGAGCACTGGGTAGGTGAGCTTGTAGAGGCGGTGGTAGTCGACGCGGCTGACCACGTAGAGCGCGACGAGGGAGGCGACGGCGTAGGCCGCCTGCTTCTTCAAGAAATATTGGGGGTCGTGGTTCTGCACCGTCGCTTGCACGGCGGACGCGCTGTAGACCATCACCACGCCGAAACCGATGAGGGCGATGATCACCGCGGCAAGCATCGGATCCACGGGGGCGGCTGCTTTTACGGCATTCGGGCGGGCATCGAGCGGAGCGGCCAGCTGCACGTCGATACGCGTTTTTTTCTTGGTGTTCGCGCCGGTCACGAGGCGCGACGCACTAGGGGGCGGGATGCTCGGTCTCACGATGCAGGCTCCTCGGTAGCGCCCGAAAGCGCGCGCACCATACGGACGAACTCGTCTCCGCGGTGCTTGTAATCGCGGAACATGTCGAAGCTCGAGCACGCCGGAGACAGGAGAACGGCGTCCCCCTTCTTTGCGAACCGGAGGCTCTCGCTCACCGCTTCTTCCAGGGTGCTCACCACGTGCGCGGGCACCACGCTCCCCACCGCTTGTCGAATTCGCTCTGCCGCCTCGCCGATCAGGATCACCGCCCGGCCTTTGTCGCGGAGCGCGGAGACGAGGGGCTCGTACGTTCCTCCCTTGTCGCGACCGCCGGCGATGAGGACCGCTTTGTCCTCGCGCAGGCCACGCAGGGCAGTCACCGACGCACCGACATTCGTTCCCTTCGAGTCGTCGTAGAAGCGCACGCCCCGGATTTCTCCTGCGAGAGCCATGCGGTGGGGGAGGCCGGTGAAGTGCTCGACGACGCTGGACGCCGTCGCGAAATCGATGCCAAATTCTCGGGCGGCGGCGATCGCGGCCGCAATGTTGAGGGCGTTGTGGCCCCCTTGAAGACCGAAGCGCGCGCGAGGAAAGCTGTGACCGAGGCGGCGATCGACGACCGCGTCGTTCGTCACGTCGATGTCTCCCTGCGGGCCAAACGTCATCACCCGACCGCGACCGCGCTTAGCCTGGCGGAGGCAGATGGGATCATCGACCGGTACGATCGCCGTGTCCTCTGCAGACTGGCGGACGAACGCGTTGCCCTTAGCGTCGGCGTACGCGTCGAAGCTAGGGTAACGATCGAGGTGGTCGGCGGTGACGTTGAGGAGGATGCAGGCTCGCGGCTGAAAGTGCTGTAGCCGCTCCATCTGGAAGCTCGAGACCTCGAGGACGATGACGTCCCAGGGTTCGTCGACGTGGAGCGCGAGCGGCTCGCCGAGGTTGCCTCCGCGAAAAACACGCCGGCCATTTCCTTCGAGGAGATCGGCGACAAGGGTGGTGGTCGTGCTCTTGCCGTTGGTGCCGCCGACGGCGATGATCGGCACCTTTTTCGGGAGGCACTGGTAGGCGAGCTCGACCTCTCCGATCACGGAAACGCCCCTTTTTTCAGCCTTTTTCAGGGCTTCGAAGCTGGGCACACCGGGGGACATCACCACCAGATCGGCCACGTCGAGGGCGCCCTCGGCGTGCCCACCAGCCGCGAGCTGGAGCCCGTCTTTCGCCATGGCCCGCACTTCGAGGGCGAGCTCCGACTCCTTCTTGGCGTCTGCTCCGGTGACCCGCGCCCCGCGCGAAAGACAAAGACGCGCCGCGGCGACTCCGCTCAGGCCGAGCCCAACGACGACAACGTTTTTTCCCTTTAGATCGAGCAAGTGCGGACCTTCTATCGCAGCTTCAAACTAGAAAGACTAAACAAGGCGAGGAGGACGGAAACGATCCAAAACCTCACGATAATCTTTGGTTCTGGCCACCCCTTCTTTTCGTAATGATGGTGAATAGGAGCCATCAGGAAAATGCGCTTTCCGGTGGCCTTGAAATACGTAACTTGGATGATGACACTCACCGCTTCGAGGAAGAAGACGCCGCCTAGAATTGCGGAAAGCATTTCGTTCTTGGTGAAGACCGCGCACATCCCCAGGCCGCCACCAAGGGCCAGCGAGCCCACGTCGCCCATGAAGACCTGGGCGGGGTAGGTGTTGTACCAAAGGAAGCCCATCCCCGCGCCGACCATGGCGCCGCAGTAGACGGAGAGCTCTCCCACGCTGGCGATGCCGGGAATGTCGAGGTAGCGGGCGACGACGAAGCGCTGCGAGACATTGGCGATACCGAGCGTTGCTCCCGCCAGGTAGGCCCAGAGCAAGTACGTCCCGCCGTTGATGATGACCGGACCAATCGCCAGGCCGTCGAGGCCGTCGGTGAGGTTCACGGCGTTCGACGTCCAGACCACCACGAGGACGGTGAAAGGGATGTAGACAGCGAGCGGAAGAATGATGGGATGCTTCGCGAACGCTACGAAGGGAATCGCCAGATGCGCGCGGATCTCCCACCAGTCAGCGGGCACGTGTTCCTTCGCTAGAAACGCGTACGACAGGACTCCGCCGGCGATGATGAACTGCCCGAGGAGCTTGAAGCGGGCAGGCACTCCCTTGGAGTTCTTAGCTTTGATCTTCAGATAGTCATCGAGGTATCCGATGACACCGTAGCCGGCAGTTACAGCCGTTGTTGCCCAGACAAAAATATTACTGAGATCGCACCAAAGAATTGTTGGAACGAGAACAGAAAGAAGAATGAGTGCCCCGCCCATGGTGGGGGTTCCCGATTTGATCTTGTGGGTCGCAGGGCCGTCGGCCCGCACCACTTGGCCAATTTGCTTCTTCTGAAGCTCGCGAATGAACCAAGGAGAAAGAGAAAACGAGATGAGCATGGCCGTCATCGTTGCCGCGATGATCCGGAACGGAACGTAGCGAATGACGTTCAGCCAACCCAGCCAGGCGAACGAGTGACGAAGGGGGAAGAGGAATTCGAGGATCACGGGCAGCCGCCTCTCGAGCGGAGCGCGTCGATCACCTTCTCGGTCATGACGCTCCGTGAGCCTTTCACGAGCACGACGTCCGTCGGCAGCACGTTTGCCCTCGCGAGGGAGGCAGCGTCATCCACGTTTTTTCCCTTCATTACCTGGATCCCAGCGACGGCCGCGACATCCAGGGCACGGTCGATGAGCCCTCCGCATCCGATGGCAAGCGCGACCTTCGTGCGCGTGATGTCGGCGCCAAGCGTATCGTGAGACGACTCGGCGACTGCCCCGAGCTCCTTCATCTCCCCGAGGACGGCGACGCTTCGCCGCTTCGTCGCCCGCGCGAGCTCTTCGAGGGAGTCGAGCGCCGATTGCATGCTCGAAGGGTTTGCATTGTAGGAGTCGTCGATCACCAAGGTCCCGTCAGCGAGCGTCAGTGGAAATGCGCGCCCGGCTGTGGGCACGAGGGCTGTCATCGCCAGCTCGATCTCCGCGAGGGTGAAGGCGGTGCCGCGCGCTACCTCCGCCGCCGCGAGCGCCGCCGCGAAATCGATGGCCGCGCCTTCACCGAGGAGAGGAAGATCGATCTCCAGTTGCTCCCATCGTCGCTGGACGAGGACGTGCGCGCCCCATGAGTCTCCCGCGCTTCGAACGTGATGAGCGGCAATGCGGTAGTCGGCCGATGGGCTCCGACCAAAGGTGAACGTCGTTTCGCTGGGAGATCGAAAAACAGCTTCTTTTACCGCTTCATCGTCGAGGTTTACGATCGCCGTGCCCTCCGGCGAGAGGGCTGCGAAGAGAGCGCCTTTTTCGCGCGCCACATCATTGAGCGTACCGCCGACTCCCGCGGCGTGGGCCACACCGATGTTCGTGATCACGGCGACGTCGGGGCGGAGAATCTCCCCGAGCGCAGCGATCTCGCCAGGGACGCTCATCCCCACTTCGATGACCGCGAAGACATGCCGTGGCTCGAGTCCGAAGAGAACCGCGGGAACCCCGATGCGGTTGTTCAGATTTCCGGCGGTCGCATGGGTCGGTGCCGTGCAAGCGAGGAGCGCGGCGCAGATCGCTTTGGTGGTGGTTTTTCCAGCGCTCCCGGTGATGGCGACGAGCATGGCTTCGGCATTGCGCCCGCGCCAGGCATCGAGGTGCGCGCGGCCGAGCGCACCCCAGGCGACGAGCGTGTCGTCCACTTCGACGATCGCGGCTCCAAGCGCGACTTCGGGGTCGAGCTTGCACCCCTTCTCGACGATGAGGAGGATGGCTCCGGCGCCGATCGCTGCCGCCAGGAAAGTGTGGCCGTCGAAGGTCTCACCCTTGAGTGCCACGAACGCCGAGCCAGGCACGACGGCGCGACTGTCGCTGAAAATACCGACAGCCTCCTCGCCCTGTCCCGCCCGCACGAGCACGCCGCGCGTCACCATTGCCGCATTTGTCGCGGTGATTCGTGCGCGGTTGGTAGGGATCGGGGTTGCCATCAGCGCGCTCCGCCACCGCGGCTCGCGAGCGCGCGACGAGCTTCGACGCGATCATCGAAGGGAAGTTTTTCGCTGCCGACGATCTGGTAGTCCTCGTGTCCCTTGCCCGCGATGAGGACGACGTCCCCCGCCGAGGCCTGACGAACGGCGATGCGGATGGCCTCGCTGCGATCGAGCTCGACGACGTACGAGCGAAACGCGTTCATGGTGCTGGAAACGTTCGGGGCGTTGAAGTGCCGCGCGCGTTGCATCCCTCGTGCGACGAGAGCCGCTTCGATCGGCGCGGCAATCACTCTAGGATCTTCCGAGCGCGGGTTGTCGTTGGTGATCACGGCGACGTCTGCACCGAGGGCCACGGCCTCTCCCATCGGTCCGCGCTTCGTGGGATCGCGATCCCCGCCGCAGCCGAACACGCAGAAAATACGGCCTTTGGTGACGCTTCGCACGCTGGCGAGAACCCGCGCGAGAGCATCTGGGGTGTGGGCGTAGTCGACGAGGACGGTGATGTCGTCGCCCGGTCCGTCGCATCGCTCAAGGCGGCCCGGCGCGCCGTTCTCTTTTCCCATCGCCTCGCAGGCGCGGGCGACATCGAGTCCGAGAGCGTGGATCACCCCCACCGCTACGACGATATTTTCGAGGTTGTGCCGGCCAACGAGGAGAGAGCGAATGCGCATCGGCCCATCGGGTGTGCGGAGTGTGGCGTCGATGCCCCGCGCGTCGAGGGTCGCTTGCGTCGGCGCAATGTCGGCGAGCTCGCCGCGTTTGCCGATCTCCGCGCTCACCCGAACGACAGGAGAGCGCACGCGCTTAGCGAGCTCCGCACCGTAGGGGCTGTCCACGCAAATGACGGCGCCACCCGGCGCGTACGTCGTGAAAAGGGCCGCTTTTTCTGCTCCGTACGCTTCCATCGTTTTGTGGAAGTCGAGGTGGTCTTGGGTCAGATTCGTGAACGCAGCGACGCGAAAGCGCACGGCGCGGACCCGCCCGAGCGCGAGGGCAATCGAAGAGACCTCCATGGCCACGTGCGTCGCTCCGCGTTTGCGCATCATTGCCATCACCCGGGCGAGCTCGTCGGCCTCGGGTGTGGTGTGGGCGGCGTCGAGCCAGAAATTGCGAAAGGCGTGACCGACAGTGCCGATGGTTCCGCAAACCTCCGAGCCGGCCGCCCCGTCGATCGCCGCGCGAATGAGATGAGTCGTCGTCGTTTTTCCGTTGGTTCCGGTGACCCCCACCACTTCCAAGGAGAACGAGGGATGACCGTAGATCGCCGCTGATGCGTGAGCGAAGCCGAAGGGAACGTCGTCCACGAGGAGCGCCGGTAGACCGAAGGTGGCCGCGTCATCGTGGCGCCCGGCGAGAATGGCGACCGCCCCCCGCTCCTTCGCTTGCTGTGCGAAACGCGCGCCGTCTGCGTTCTGACCTTTGCGCGCGACGAACAAATCGCCCGGCTCGACGCGCCGCGAGTCGTGATGCACTCCGTAGACGCGCATCGATGCATCGCCGAGCACCTCGGCACCTCCCGGGATCTCGCGAGCAAGCTCATCGAGGCGGAGCCCTTCGCGTGGACGGCACTCGGCAAACATCGCGCGACTAGCGTCGGTCATTTCTTTGGTCATGACGTCGGCTCGAAAACGAGGTGAATTTGGCTGCCTTTCGCGGCCGCCGCGCCTGCGGGCGGGCTCTGACGGACCAGGCGCCCTGAGCCTTCGATCTGGGGCACGAGGCCCGACGCTCCGATCAGCTTCGCGGCATCGCGAGCGGCGAGACCGGTCGCATCAGGCACGCGTACGGCGTCGGCCGGAAGAATCACACCGATGGTGTTCGGCAGCGGAGCGGTGACCACGGGTGGACGGAGGGCGGCCATCGTCGCGTCGGCGAGATCGCGCGGTCGCGGGATCTGCGACAACTTCGGAGCGGGACCCGACGGCGTGACCCCGAGGTACCGCAGGCCTGCCTCCGCCACTCGGCGAAATACAGGACCGGCGAGATCCCCGCCGTAATGTCCGATCATCGGCTCGTCGATGACCACCGCGATGACGAGGCGTGGGCGCTCCGCCGGCAAGAACCCAATGAAGGATGAGGTAAACATGTCCGGGGAATACTTTCCTGTCGCCGGATCGACACGTTGCGCCGTGCCCGTCTTGCCCGCCACGCGAAATCCAGGGACAGCAGCCTCGACGCCGGTACCACCCTCTTCGGTCACCGCGGTAAGCATCTCTGCGACCATCCTCGCAACGCCCGGTGGGACGACCTCACGCCGAACGTGCGTCGTTCCTTCTCGAACCACATTTCCCCGGGAATCGGAGACTTTTCGCACGAGCACGGGCTCGAGAAGCCGGCCCCCGTTGGCGATCGCGCCGAGGCCCATTGCCAGCTGAATAGCAGTGACACTGATGCCTTGTCCGAACGAGGCGTTGGCCGTCTCGAGATCGAACCACGGCCTTCCCTTGGGACGGAGGACGCCGGCCGCTTCGCCAGGAAGAGGCAGTCCGGTGACTTCGCCGAATCCGAAACGACGAAGCGTAGAGTACAATCCTGCTTCTCCTAGATTCAAACCAATTTTCAGCGCGCCAATGTTCGAGCTCTTTGCCAAAATCTGGGTAGGGCTGAGCCAGTCATTGAGGTGTGTATCGTGGATGGGCACGCCGCTCATCGTGTAGGTGCCGTGCTCGCAGTAGATAGACTCGGTCGCCTTGAGCGTCCCCGCATTCAGAGCCGCGGCTACGGTGAAGACCTTCATGACCGAGCCGGGTTCGAAGCGATCAGTGATCACGCGATCGCGACGAGACTCGACCTCCGAGGTGCCGTAGTCGTTCGGGTTGTAGCCAGGGGCTGAGGCGATGGCCAATAGCTCACCGGTGTTGGGGTCGAGCACGACGATCGAGATGCCCTTCGTTTCGTAGGTCTTTTGCGCGGCGTCTAGCTCGCGCTCGGCTACGTGCTGGATTCCTTCGTCGATCGTGAGCTGAACGTCGTGACCGGCGAGGGAATCCGCTTCGAGGTTGCTCTGCGAAAAGATGAGGTGACCGCCGCGATCGCGAAGGCCGCGCACTTCCTCGATGTGACCACGCAGATCTTCGTCTAGGGCTAGCTCGAGGCCATCCTTCCCCTCCCCGTCTGGCGAGACGAAGCCAAGGACCGGACCGGCCAGCTCGCGCCCCGGGTAATAGCGGTGCCCCTCACCTTCGAGATTCAGCCCTTTGATCGGTTTTATCTGTTTCTTCGCATCGCCAAGATCGCGAATCATAGCGCTTTCATCACCATTGATTCTTCGTTTGATCCAAACGAATCTTCGTTTGGTAACGATCTTCGTATAAATCTCGAGGGCCGGCATCGTCAGGGCCTGGCCAATGCGGATCGACGCGTCCTTCAGCAGGGCCTCTTGGGCTGCTGGTGTGCTCTCAGCGCCGCGAAGCATCTCCACCACGTCGCAGCTGACGCTCGGAACGTCGACGCTCACCGCCAAGACGGATCCGTTTCGGTCGGTGATCGTTCCGCGCTTCGGCTCCACGTGAAGGCGTCTTTGCCGCTGTTTTTCTGCGGTTTCACGCCACACGAGACCGTCCTCGACCTGAACGCGGTAGGCGCTCGAGACGAAGCCACCGAGCCCGATTCCCATCAGTCCGCACAGGATCCCCATCCGCAGGCGAATCCACCGGGCGCGACGGGGGTCGAGGTTGATCACGGCGGCGTATTCCGGGCGAGCCCCGCGTGCTTCTCGTCGATCGCCGCGAGGGGTACGATGCGATCGGTGGCGGGGGCTTCCATCCCGAGCAGGGTGCGCGCGACGATCTCCACGCGCTCCGGGGTGCGGTAACTGGCCGACTCTACCTGAAGCACGCGCTTCACTTCGCGGAGCCGCGCTTGCTCGGAGCGGGCCCGTCCGAGCTCGTAGCCGAGGGAGATCGTCTTTCCCCGGAGGGCCAGATGGAGGACGAACGCGGACACGGTGGCGGTGATTGCGATCGTCCAGATCGCCACGAAAAAACGCTGTTTTCGTACGATCATTCGATCCACTCGTCTTCCGTCCCAGGCTCGACGTTTCGGTACGCTGCCCGGAGCTTCGCGCTCCTTGCGCGGGGGTTGGTGGCGATCTCCTCGTCGGAGGCGCCGATCGGCCTTTTCCAAAGCGGGCTCCACACGTCTCTTACCGAGAACGCGTGCTTCACCTGTCTGTCTTCCAGAGAATGGAAGCTGAGGATCGCGGCAACCCCGCCAGCCTTGACGATGGTGGGCAGAGCGGCGAGAAGCGCGTTGAGCTCGTCGAGCTCTCGGTTGACTGCGATTCGGAGAGCCTGAAAGGTGCGGGTGGCCGGATCGACGCCGCCGACGCGCACCGGACCGACGGCGCGAACGATGGCCCGGCGAAGATCAAGGGTGTGATGAAGCTCCCCCTCTTCGAGGGCGCGCTTGATGCTGCGGGTAATCCGACGCGAACGGCGCTCGTCGCCATAGCGGAAGATCACGTCCGCGAGCTCCTCGTCGCTCATGCGATCGATCATCTCGAGCGCGGTCTCGCCGTTCTCCTGGTCCATCCGCATGTCGATGGGACCTTCGCGGCGAAAGCTCATTCCGCGGGCCGGATCGTCGAGCTGCGGAGAGCTGACCCCGAGGTCCGCGCAGACGCCATCGACTCGAGAAATTCCCATTCGATCGAGCTCTTCGCGCATACGGCCGAAGGGAGATTTGACGACCTCGGTGCGGTCGTGGAAACGTTCGAGACGCGCTTCGGCGGCGGCGATGGCTTCGCTGTCGCGATCGAAGGCGATGACCTTGGCCCCTGAGGCGGCTTCGAGAATGGCTTCGGCGTGCCCGCCACCCCCAAGCGTCGCGTCAACGTAGATCCCGCCGTCTTTTGGGGCGAGGGCCGCAACGATCTCGTCCTTCATCACCGTCGCGTGGACGAAGCTCTCCACCACGTTCACCTCTCCCTCGTCCTCACTCCACACCCACTCAACGTTCGCCGAGACCTCGAGGAGGCCGGGAAATGCGAGCTGCGAGCTCATAGTCCGAGCTCCGCAAGGCGGACGCTGATGTCGCGACGCTCGTCTTCCGTGGTCTCGAAGTGAGCACGCCAGGCCTGCTTGTCCCATAGCTCGGCGTATTTTCCGCTCCCCGCCCAGAGGACATCCTTGGCGAGGTGGGCGTGCTCACGGAGTGTCGGGGGAATGAGAATGCGGCCGGAGTCGTCGATCTCGCACTCGACGGCGCCCGACACGTAGATGCGCTTGAGCTTTTGCACCGCGCGATCGAACTGCGGGAGGCGGGCGAGCCGCTCTTCGAAAGCCGTCCATTCCTGGCTGGTGTAGGCGACGAGGCACGGGTCGAGCGCGCTCGTGAGGATGACCCGACGTTCACCGAGGGCGGCCAGCGCGTCGCGATAGCGCGCTGGAAGGCTCGTACGGCCTTTCGCGTCGATGGTGTGTTCGTATCGACCGCGAAACATCGGCGCGCCCTCGGGTACCCGGGAAGGTCCGGTTCCTGACGTGGGAATGGCACTTCTTGCCACTTCTTCCCACGTGCATTGGACACGCTATGGAGATGCGATCGCACTGTCAATAATTGGGGGTGGAGCACGCCGTCTTTTCCGGATTTCTCGAGGATCCGAACATGGACAAACGAGCAGCTAATGTCCAGAAACGCTACTTCGTCGTGACGTAGGCGGGCCGCTCTCTGATGAAAGAGGGTGCCGTACGTCTCCGGGTAGTCGGTCGACGAGAGCTAGACGTCTTTCTTTCCGTCGGCGTCGAAGTCGAACATTGCGACGTCGAGATCGCCGCGTTTTCCGGGGTGCACGCGCCCGGATTGTCCTTGCGCCAGCAGCGGCCGAAGACCGTCGAGTGACTGAGTCTGCCGAGTCCGTCGCGCGAATCGAGGAGCCCACTGTCGGCGACGGCGTCGGCGAAGTGACCGTGGTGATTTATGAGCACGTGCTTCGTCGGCATGGGGAGAGGGTCGCGCGCGGAGGTGGCCCCGTGAACGACGAAGTCCACCTAGCCGTCGCCATCGAGATCTGCTGCGCTGACCCGGATCCCGTTGACCCCGGCGAAGCCGACCTCGTGCCTGACGTCCGTGAACCATTTCCCCAGGCTCCGGTCACCCCAAGGAGCGCGGGAGCCGCGAGGAGGACGACGACGATCCGTTGTCGACCCGTCCAAACGTGCGTCCTTCGCAGGTGACGCTTTTAGGCCAGGAGGTGCTTCGCGATGATGATGCGCTGAACCTCGCTCGTCCCTTCCCCGATCTCGCAGATCTTCGCGTCGCGGAGGTGACGCTCGACGTTGAACTCGCGCGTGTAGCCGTACCCCCCGTGAATTTGCAGGGATTTGTTGCATGCCCGGCTGGCCGCTTCACTCGCGAAGAGCTTGGCCATCGACGCTTCGCTGGCGAACGGTTTCCCGGCGTCGGCGAGCCACGCAGCGCGGTACGTGAGGAGCGAGGCGGCGTCGAGCTCCGTCTTCGAGTCGGCGAGCATCCACTGGATCGCTTGAAACTCGGCGATGGGCTTGCCGAATTGCTTTCGATCTTTCGCGTAAGCAACCGCCAGGTCGAGTGCGCCGTAACCGAGACCAAGGGCCATCGCGGCGATCGAGATGCGACCGCGATCGAGGATCTTGAGGGTGTCGATGAAGCCGCGGTGCGTCTCTCCGAGGCGCTGGGCGTCACTCACATGCACGTCTTCGAACGTGAGCTCGACGGTGTCACTCGAGCGGCAGCCGAGCTTCTCGAGGTGCTTCGAGGCGCTGAACCCTTTCGTTCCATGCTCGACGATGAATGCGGTGATCCCTTTTTGTTTCGAGACGCTCAAATCGGTGCGCGCGAGGACGACGCAGAACCCACCGACGCTCCCCTGGGTGATGAACATCTTCGTCCCGTTGATGACCCAGTCATCGCCGCTTTTTTTCGCAGTGCTGGCGAGCCCTGAGGCGTCACTCCCGCTGCCTGGCTCGGTTAGCCCCCATGCCGCAAGCCACTCACCACGGGTCGCTTTTGGGAGGTAGCGCTTCTTTTGCTCTTCGCTGCCAAATGACAAGATGTGGCCGGTTCCGAGACCGTTGTGGGAGGCAACGGTGAGGGCGAGTGAGCCATCGACCTTGGCGATCTCTTCGACGCAGATGGCGTAGCTCGTGGTGTCCATCCCGGAGCCGCCGTACTCCTCCGGGATGCAGATGCCGAGAAGGCCCATTTCGGCCAATTTTGGTACGATTTCCTTGGGGAACCGCTCCTCTTTGTCCCACGTTTGGGCGTGGGGAGCGACTTCCGCGCGCGCGAACTCTCGTACCGATCGGCGAAGCAACGTGTGGTGCTCGGAAAAGTCGAACTTCATTGGTCGAGGGAGGCCGCAGTGCGCTTCATGGTCGTATTCTTGCGCGACCTCCCTCCATTTGGAAGCCGCGTGATGGTTTATCACGCGACACGGGCTCGCGAAGTCGCCTGGCCCCTAGTGCTGGATGCAGACCGACGTGCCACCCGCCTTCCCACAGCGGAAGTGGTGCGGGCAGCGATCCCCAGGTCCGCAGTGCTGTGAGCAGTACTGCTTTCCGTGAGCGCTGATGCACACGCCGCTCGGACAATCGGTCGATTTGGTGCAAGCGTTGCCGATGTCGGAGGTGGGCTTCGGCGGCTTACCGTGCCCGTGTCCTCCGTGACCCTTCCCCGCGTCGGCTTCCCCGCTCCCGCCTCCCATGGCCTTCGCTTCGGTGATGAGCGCGAGGAACGCGTCGGTCTGGGTGTAGATGTTGTGGACGTTCGCGCCCTCGCACGTCGGCCCTCCCCGAGAAACGACGCCGACCACTTCCCCGCTCGCCTCGTCGATGGCTGGGCCGCCCGAATCGCCCTGACAGGTCGCCTCACCGACCTTGAACTCGGTGCGCGAAACCTCCAAGACCTTCACGTGCTCACGCAGAAGCTTGGTGCCCGCAGCCTCCGTGTCGCCGCGCTTTCCGTAGCCGACCGCGCGCACATGCTCGCCGACCGTAAGAGCCGTCGTTCGAACGTCGAGCGGGGTAATGCCCGGCACTTCGCGGTCGAGGACGATGAGCGCCAGGTCGTCGCCGCAGAGCGTATTTCCCCGTGGAACGATGATGTGCTTGCCGCGGGCCACGAGCTCCGCGTGGGCGATGTCGTCGCCCACGTAAATGGCGAGCGTGCTTGGCGCGCGATCCGCTGTGATTTGCTTTCCCGTGGCGGGGCACTGCACCGTTTCGGTGGTGTGAGAAACGCAGTGACGCGCGGTGAGGACCACGTCGGTGTCGATGAGCGTGCCGGTGCACAATCCTTCCCCCGCAATGTCGATGGCCACCACCGCTGGATCACGCCCACGATCTGGAACGCCCGCAACGATCTCGACGGAGTCGACCCCCACGGCCTCCCCGCCCGCGTCGCTCTGGGTGTCGGCGAGGTACGAATCCCTGGGTGACGTCGAACACGCGGCGAGCGACAAAAGCCCTGCGACGAAGATTGCAAAATGTTTCATGAGTGCCTCCTTTGGCGGACGCACGCATTGCGACGCGCGTGCCGCTGCGAAGGGGCTATTTTCCTCGACGTTTTGCGATCACGCGACTGGCGGGGATAGTTTCAGGGTGTCCCAGGACGTATCGCTCAACGCCGCCGGGTCATCGCGCGAGCCGCAAACCACACGAGCATCACGAGGGCGGCGGCAAACATCCGGGCCGACGTCCGGGACAGCCCGAGAATGTCGTCGACCAGGAACGGAATGAAAAAAATCCCGGCAACGACCGCCATCACGTAGCCCGCGCGCATCCACTTCGAGCGACGTACCGCGCGCTCGAGCGGTCGCCACGTCTCGAGCTCGGCGCGTAGATCGCCGAAATGTTTTCCGCCGCGCGGAATGTCGAAGACGGTCGGCGCTTCTCCGCGAGGGGCCAGATGAACGCGCAACCCTCCGAGCGCGCCATCCATCTCCTGAATGCGCTGCACGTCGTCACGCGGGAAAATGAGGTCGCTTTCGCTCCGCGCTCGCACCACGAGCGAATCGCTTTCGATGCTCACGACGAGCGCCCGCAAGAGGGCTACCCGTTGCGAGTGGAGCGCGGCCGACCTTAGGACGACGAGCGCAGTAATCGCTGCGACCAGACCGAGCGTCGTCGCATCGAAGCGAAATCCCATCTTCGTCAGGAGCAAGATCACGAGGGCGACGGGGAAAAGGGCAACCCCTGCGCTCACCGCCGTCATCGCCCGCGCTCGCTTCAAGGCCTCATCTCTATCGAGCGCATAGCGGACTCTCGAGGCGCTCAATGCCGCGCGGCTTTCATGATCGACCGCTGCCGACTTACTGGTGCGGGCGGATGTGGTCTCGGACCCACTGAATGATCGATTCGAGCGGTGTTCCCGGGGTGAAAACACCTTCGACGCCCGCCTCTTTCAAGCGCGCGAGATCCGATTCGGGAATGATACCCCCGCCGAAAACGACGACGTCGTCCGCCCCTTTGGCCTTGAGCGCGGCGATGACCGCCGGGAAAAGAGTGTTGTGCGCGCCGCTCATGATGGATAAGCCGACCGCGTCTACGTCTTCTTGGACGGCAGCGTTGGCGATCATCTCGGGCGTCTGATGCAGGCCGGTGTAGACGACCTCGAACCCCGCATCACGAAGTGCGCGGGCGACCACTTTTGCGCCGCGATCGTGTCCATCGAGGCCCGGTTTGGCAACGAGGACGCGGATTTTACGGTCTTCAACCATGTTGCCCACGGTTAGCCAAGAAGCATCGGGCCGTCAAACGCCTGCCCCCGGGCGGTAGATCGGTTGGGTGCGCGTGATCCGCGAGCCCGCAGCTTCACGCGCGCCCTCGGAGACCACTCTGGGCTCTACATCGTCGGGCGAAATGTCTCGAGCTACGAGGAGCTCGAGCGCGAGATGCTCCACGGCCGGATCGACCTCGCATGGCTGCCACCGATAGCGGGGGGCCGGAACGACGCGTACCTCTCCACGCTCTGCCGCCCGTTCGCAAAGCCGACGATTGAGGCTACCCTCCGTGCGCGATGCGTCTCCACCCCACCCGCGCCACGTTTCACGTCGCGCTTGCGGGCGCGGCGATGGTCATGATCGGAGTCGCAGCGCACCTGGGACCGGTGGTGGCTTTCGGTGGCGCGATGATCCTGGCGGTGGCCATCGGACGCGCTGTCGCCTTGGTGTCGGTCACCCGTTTGCGCGTGGCTGGCTTCGAAATGGTGTGGACGGCTCCGCGCCGTGTCGTCCGCCTCGGACGGGGCGACGAAGTCGTGCTCGAGGCCGAGCTCAGAAATCGCGGTCACGACGAGATGCGCGCCGTCGGAATTCGCGCCGTCGCATCGAGCATGCTCGAGACCAGCGTGGAGCCGGCATCGATCGATCTTCCAGCCGGCTCTCGCGTATACGTGAACGTAAGGATCCGCGCGAAGCGGATCGGCCGCTGGGGAATCCACGGCATGGCGCTCGAGGTGCGGGGCACGCCGGCCGGGGGCGAAGCGCTCTACGAAGTCCCGCTGATGTTCGCCAATCCCTTCGGCGTGGAGGTCCTCCCGCAAGCGCTCCACGCCGCAGCAACGAGCCCTCGCGGAGGGCGCTCACGCCGAGGAGCGGACATCGGTCGTCCGGCGCAGCTCGCGGGTAACGGTGATGAGCTACGCGAGCTGCGCGATCACGTCGCGGGCGACGCATTCAAGCGAATTGCCTGGAAAGCGAGCGCAAAACGAGGCCGGCTCATCGTAAGAGAAATGGAGCGCGAGGAGCGCGACGTAGTCTGGCTGGTGCTCGATGCGTCGGCGGAACTTTGGGCGGGCCCCGAAGGAAAGGCGCCTCTCGACGATGGCGTCGACGAGTTCGCAGCGCTCGCCGCGCGTCACCTCGCGCGTGGAGATCAGGTCGGCCTGGTGGTGTTCGCCTCGCGTCCTCGCACGTGGTTACCGCCCGCGGGAGGCCGCGGACACGGCGCAAAAATAGCTGCTGCGCTCACCAGTGCGGCCAGCATGATCGACTCCGATCGCTCGGAGCTCGACGAGTACGAGATCGCCCAGCGCGTGGTCGAGCACGCCCGCCCGCTCGATCCGCGCGGTCTCGGCGACATCCCCAAGTCGAACCTGGACATGCTCGCCGCCCGCGCCGAATCGCTGCGCGCCCGGGCGCCCTTTGCGCCGCGTGTCCCCTATGCCCGAACGACCCGCGAGCAAACGCTCCGTCACTACGTTGCCGCCTTCGGGATCGAGGTGACCCCGCGCTCCGACGGCGAGCACGACAAGGCCCACACGACGCTGGCCCTCGCGCTGGAGAAGATTTCAAAAGAAAAGCTTCGGCCGAGCATCGTGCACATTTTTTCTGCGCCGCCGGTGGCCGACGGGGCGGTCATGCGGAGCGTGCGCAGGCTCCGAACACGGCGGGTGAGCGTGGAGTGGTCGGTCCCCGCTTTTGAACGCGCGCTCGGCGAGCCGGTCGCACCCAGTGACGCGAGCACGGTCGCCGACGTCGTCAACGAAGCCGTGCGGATCCGCGCAGAAGCCTCCCGCGCAAAAGGGGACCGAGTCCTCCGCCGGCTTGGCGTGCGTCCACACGTCTTTCAGAGGCAAGCGCGTGGCTGAGCGACAGTCAGGGGCGCGCCTCGGCCCGAAAGAAATTCTTCGCCAAGCGGGCCTCACTCCCAAGCGAAGCTTCGGTCAAAATTTCTTGATCGATCCCAACGTGACCCGGGCCATCGCGACGGTCTGCGTACGCGAAAGCGAACAGGGGCGCGCCCACGTCGTGGAGCTCGGTGCGGGAACGGGTGCGCTCACCCAGGCGCTCCTCGCGCGCGCAGAGCGAGTGGTGGCGGTAGAGCGCGATCGCGATCTCGTTCCCATTTTGGCGCGCGTCTTCGCCGACGAGGTCGCCGCCGGTCAGCTCGAGATCGCAGAGGCAGACGCGCAGAGCGTGACCATGGCCGGCCTCCTTCCGCCCCGACAAAACAAGCCTGAAACGACAGTGCGCGTGCTCTGCGGAAACCTTCCCTATCAGATCACCGGTCGTCTTCTTCAGCGCGCCGTCGAGCAATCGGACGATCTCGATCGGGTCGTCTTCATGGTGCAAAAAGAGGTGGCCGATCGCCTCGTCGCCAAGCCTGGCTCGAAGGAATACGGCGCCCTGACGGTGTTCACGCGCGCGGCGTTCGACGTGAGGCGCGCGATGACGGTCTCGCGTCACTCATTTTTACCTCCGCCCGATGTGACCAGCGCCGTCGTGGAGCTCACGCCCGTGCGGCCACCTCGCGCACGCGAGACGGATCTGTTTCGCGCTCTCGTCAAAGCCGCGTTCGGCATGAGGCGCAAGACCCTCCGCAACTGCTGGACCGAGCTCGCCGGCGAGAGGTTGAAAGAGGCCGCGGCAGAGGCGGGGATCTCCCTCGATCTCCGTGGCGAAACGCTGGACGTGACCGACTTCGCCCGGATGGCGAAGGCGATGGAGACCTAGAGCCTGGGGGTGAAGGGGGCCCCGAGCTGCTGGAGCGCACTGATGGCATCCCGTCGGTCGGGCGAGCTGCTCGGCGAAAGATCCAAGAAGCGTTTGTAGCGCTCGATGGCCTCTTTTGATTTTCCACTTCGTTGGAAGGCTTGGGCAGCCGCGAACTGGACCTCCCAGTGCCAGCGCAGCTTCGCGTCACCGTGGTCGAGCGCCTTATCGGCCTCGGTCGCCGCAAACGTCAGGTGCTTCGCCGCTTCCCCGGCATTGCCTCGCTCGAGAAGGGCCCTTCCGAAGCGGAATCTCCAGAACGGTTGCTTGTCGTCTTTGGCGACGGCCTTGCTCCACTCGACGAAGGCATTGCCCGGATCGTTCTTGTCCTCGTAGCACTCGGCGAGACCAGCGTGGGCTTCGTTGCGGGTTGGCCGAAGCTCTAGAGCGCGCTTGAAATCGATGATCGCCGATTCGCACTGCGTGCTCTTTCGCTCGAGGACGCCGCGCTGCCAGTATCCATCGGCGAGGAGCTTGTCGAGGGCGAGCGCTTTTTCGATTTCTTCTTTCGCCGTTCCCAGATCGGCAGGCTCCATGTTGTTGGCCGCCCACGCCATATAGAGATGGTACTCGGCGCGATTGGGATCGAGCTCGACGGCTCTTTTCAGGAAGCGCCGAGCCTCGACCTCCGAGGCGCCACCCTGAAGGAAAAGAGCGCGACCGAGGTAGTGGCTCGCTTCGGCGTTCGTCGGGCGCTTGGCGAGGACTTTTCGCAGCATGGGAATCGCGTCCCCTGGGCGATCGATCGCCGCGTAGGCGGCACCCACCCGGAGCTGCAAATCAGGGTCTTCTGGCGCTTTGTTGAGCGCGCTCTGGAATTGCAGGAGCGCCTTCTCGACGTCCCCCGACTCTTCGTAGAGTAGGCCTCGCTCGAGGGCGAGACCCGGATAGTCCTTGTCGACCGCAAGCACTTTGTCGAACTCCGCGCTCGCGTCATCCATCTTGCGCATCCGACGAAAAGTGACACCGAGGTGGAAGCGCGCGTCGAGATCGGCGGGCTCTTTTTCGAGCGCCGATTTGTAATGGGCCGTGGCCTCGTCGAACTGCCCTTGCGCCGCCGCGACCTCCGCGAGCGCTCGCTGCATGGCCGGAGAATCGGGCAACTTCGCGCGCGCGTCCTCGAGCTTGGCCTGGGCATCCTTGACCCGACCCTGGCTCGCGAGGAGCGCGGAGAGAGCGACGTAGGGAACCACCGCGTCGGGCAGCGTCGGATCGACCAGATCGATCGCGGCGACGTACTCCGCCTCCGCCGCAGGCTTGTTTCCTAGGGCTTCCTCGGCTTTGCCGAGCCAGTACGCGAGCCGTGCGTCCTTCGGATGAAGCGTGCGAGCGGTGGCCAGCTGGGTCTTTGCGTCCGCCAGTCGCTCGAGGGCGAGCTTCGCTTTGGCATCGCTGACTATCGCCGTTACGCTCGTGGGATCGGCCTGCACCGCCGTGTCGAAGCGGGTCAGTGCCTCGGTGAAGCGGCTCTCGCTGTAGAGCACTTCGCCCTGACCGATGAGCGCGCGTACGTTGCGGCCATCGAGCTTGAGCGACGCGTCGAACGCAGCGCGGGCGTCGGAAGGCCGCATGCGCGACGCGTGAATCCAGCCACGCTCGGCGAACGCCGCCGCCTGTTCCTGAGGAGAAGCGTTCGCCTTGAGCTCTCCCTCGAGCACCAACGCGAGATCAGTCAGGGCCGCTTTCTCGTCCTTGTCTTTCTCCCACGCGATCATCGCTCGCAAGAGGCGCGCGCCAGCGTGAGCCTTCGATGCCGCGAGGGTGGCTTCGATCTCCTTGCTCGCGTTCACGCGATCGTCGGCTAGGAGATACGCTCTGGCGAGCCCGTGGTGTGCGCGTGCCGCTGCCGGCTGCAGCTGCAGAGCGCGATTGAAGGCCACCACCGCTGCCGCCGCGTCGTTCGCGCGGAGCTCCACTTCGCCGCGGGCGTAGGCGATGTCTTGCTGAATCGGATCGCCCAGATCACGCTTGCTCGCAGCATCGAGCTCGTGACGTGCCTTCGGGAGATCACCGCTCGCAGCCGCCTGCAGCGCGTACGCCACGTTTGCGTACTTGACCTCGGTGTTCGCCGGCAGCTCGGAGAGCCACTGCTTTGCGCGCGCGCCGCGATCCACGTCGTTCCCGAAGCGAAGCTGGGCCTCGTACTCCATGAGCGCGGCCACCGCGCTGAGCGAGCGCGCACGCAGATTCTGGGTGTGCGAGGCTGCGATGCTGTCGAGGGCCGCGCGCGCTTCGCCGTAGAGGTCGACCGCGAGCCGCTTGCGGACGTTGGCCGAGTCGTCAGCGGTGAGGCGCGCGTACTCTGCAGCCTTCGCCGAGTCGGAGATCGCGAGGTACCCGAAAGCACCGTAGGGCGTGAGCTGGAGGAGACCGCCGCCGACCGCGACGAGCGCTGCCATTCCAAGAATCACGAGTCGCGCCCGCGAGCGTTTTTTTGCCGCTGGGCGCTGCCTCGCCGTCGTAGGGGCAATCGGGAGCGCGGCCTCGTCACCGCGCGAAAGCTCGGCCGGCGCGGCGGTGGCACTTGGCGCCGGAGGAGGAGACGACGTGAGGAACGTTGCCTCACCTCCGCTCGACGACTCGCTCTCACCGCCACCCAGATCGACTTCGCCGAAGGCCATGCCCCCGGCGGCTTTTTTCTCGCCACGCTCGACGGGCGCGGCAGGGCGGTTCGAACGTGCGTTCGATGGCGCTGAATCGGTGAGCGGCAGCTCGAAATCACTCATGTCTGCCGCCTCGACGGGGGCAAACGCTGCGGAGACGGACGGGCGGGAGGTGCCAGGCGAGGCTGCCGGCGGGAGAGACCCGGGCATCTGGAATGGACGGCCCGACGGTTGCTGCGGCGGACCAGGCGGCGGCAAATCCAGCTCACCGAATTCTCCGAGACCCTCGCCGAGATCTCCGAGATCCGATCCGAGGTCGGCGTGCGCACTCGGCAGGAAACGGCCCTGGTCGGCGAGCGCAGGCAGCGACGAGGCGACTGTGGGATAAGCGTTCGCCGTAGCGGGTAGCGAGCCGGCCACCTGCGGGTACGCGTTCGCCGTAGCGGGCAGTGAGCCGGCCACCTGCGGGTACGCGTTCGCCGTCGCCGGCAGTGAGCTCGCGACTTGCGGTAGTGAGCCTGCAAGCTGAGGGTACGCCGCAGCGCCCAGAGAAGGCAGCGCGCTCGCCACCTCCGGAAGACCGCTCGCAAGCTCGGGCAACCCATCGGACACGGTCGGGAAATCAATCTCACCGAACGGCGAATCGAACCCCGGCGAGGAAATCGGCGTGCGTTTTGCGACCGGCAGCTCGCCGCCTCGGGCCGGAAGACCGGCGGCGTGCGGAACGGGCAGATCGGCCCCTCGCGGCATCGGAAGATCTGCCCAACGAGCCACGGGAAGATCCGCGGCGTGCGACGGGAGATCCATCTCGAGCGAGTCTTCCTTGGCAGCTCGGGCGACGGGAAGATCCGCTGCGCTCGACGGCAAATCAATTTCGAAATCGAACGAATCGACGGCTCCGAAAGCAGGTACGGGGGCCGCAGCGCGCTGCACGGGCTTCGACTGCGGAAGGTCTACATCGAATCCCTCGACCTTTGCGGGCGGGGGAGGCGCCTTCGGCCTTGCAGCGGCAGCCACCGGCAGATCCGCTCCGCCCGGCTTTGCGAGGCTGCTCAGAGGAACGTTCGCCGCTGCCACCAGGAGCTTTGTGGAAGATGCATCTTTTTTCGGCACGACCGGCGCGATGGGTCGAGGTGGCGCGGCGGGTCGGACCGGCGGTGATGCGCCCTTCGCACGGGCGGGCAAGTCGTTTGCGACCGCGGGACTCGGCAGATCGTCGTTTGGGTCAGACGCCGCAGCGATCGGTGGCGTCACCGGAGCCGCCGGCTTGACCGGCACGGGCGGCTTCGGCGGCGAAGGAACCGGAGGCTTCACGCGCGCAGTGGGAAGCGCGGGCAAGGCGTCATCGAACTCGAAGGACGCTTCCGGTTTCGACGGAGGCGGGACGGGCGCCGCGTTCGGCACCTTCGGTTTGCTCGCCGGCAGGTCGGGCTGCGTTATCGCGGGCGCTGGCTTCGGCGGCACTGCCGGAGGCTTCGCCGCCGCCGTTCCCACGCCAATCATGGTCTGCTTCATGTTGCGCACCGGACCCGGAGAGCCGGCGGGCGCTGTGGCGACGGGCGCGGCGACCGCACTCTTCACCGACAGAGGCGTCCCCGAGTCCGCCTTGACCACGAACGCGTGACCACACTTCGGACAACGCATCTTCAGGCCGGCGGCCGGAATTCGGCGCTCGTCTACCTGGTACGGCGATTTGCACTGCTCGCACTCGACCCTAAGCATCGGCTCCCCGAGTAGATGCGGAACGCAGACGGTTGGCCAAGTAGAGCGTCACGTCCCGACCCGGTTCTTGCCCGCTCGCTTTGCTCGGTACAGCGCTTGGTCGGCGGCGCGGAAGACTTCCTCGGCGCGAGAGGCGTCGTCGGGAAGCGTGGCCACGCCGCAGCTGATTCCGGGTCTCACGAGCTTGCCGTCTTTTTCGAAGACATGAGCATTGATGGCGAGGCGGATGTCGTCGGCGATCTTGACTGCCTCGGCTTTGGTGACGCCTGGCAGGGCAGCGGCGAACTCATCTCCCCCGAAGCGCGTCGCGTATCCACGGCTGCCGAGCGTTTCTCCGATCACCCGGCCGGATGCGCCGATCACGAAGGCTCCCATGTCGTGGCCGTGCGCGTCGTTGATCCCTTTGACGCCGTCGAGATCCATCGCGATGACACTGACCATCGCCAGACTGCCGGCGTGGACCGCGGAGGCCGTTGTCGTGAGCTCTGCATCGAAGCGACGCTTCACCCAGAGACCGCTGAGATCGTCCTCGTTGAGGAGGCGATCGACCTCGGCGTTGAAGCCTTGCCGGATCGCGTCGTGCTCCTGAAATTCTAGGATCGTCTTGCCGATGAAGATGCGGTCGCCGGGCTTCAACTTCGAATCGGTGGATTTTTCCCCATTGAGGAGCATGCCGTTCGTGCTTCCCAGATCGACGGCGGCCCATTCGCCGCCTCCGCGATCCTCGACCCGCACATGGCGCCAAGAAATGCTCTCGTCGCGAAGGGGGAAGCTTGCCTGAGGGTCGCGCCCCACTTCCAGCGAGCGATCGAGCATGATCCGCAGCCCGACATCCGGTCCGGCGATCACCAAGATCGTCGGACGAGCCTGTTTTTTCAGCTCGGCGTGGAGCGCATCGCGAAAAGTTCCGTCGTCGAGCGGAACGGTGCGCAGCGGTCCACCGCGCCGCGGACCACCGTCACCTCCGCCAGAAGATTTGCCTTCGGCTCCAGGCATCGTGGGAAGGAGGTTATCACGACCGAGCGTCTCCCTATAAACATCAGATGGTCTCGCCACTCCGCCCCGTCAACGCTAGCGCTCCAGGGGCGGCCTATGCCTGGATGTCGCTCAGCGCGTGCCTCTTCGCGGGGATGAATTTCTTCGTCCATCTGTCGAGCGTGCACGTGGCCTGGACGCTTGTCGGGGCGGTGCGGGCTACGGTCGGCGCGCTCGTCGCCATTGCGGTGGCGCGGTGGCGCTCGGCGTCGTTCATCCCCAAAAACACCGTGGCCATGTGGATGCGCAGCCTCTTCGGAACCGGGGCAATGGCTTGTACCTTCTACGCGCTCGGCTCCCCGGTGATGCCGCTCGGAGACGCAGCGACGCTCGTCAACTTGAGCCCCGTGTTCTTGGCGCTCCTCGCTCCGTTCGTCCTTCATGAGCACTCCGGTCGCCGCGTTTTTCTCGCGCTCCCGCTGTCGGTCGGCGGAGTCCTGCTCATCTTGCGCCCTACGCTGCTGTTCGGTGGCGGCGCGGCGAATCCGGCGATGCTCTTTCCAGCGGCGATCGCGCTCCTCGGTGCTCTCGTGTCTGCGTTCGCGATGATGATGCTTCGTCAGGTCGGAAAGACGGAGGGTCCGGAAGCGATCGCCACTCATTTTTCGGTCGTCGCAGCGACAGCCATGCTCCTCGCGTCCATCCCGCGCCTCTCCCTTCCGTCCTTCGTAGACCTCGTGACCATGCTCGCTGCCGGCCTCTGCGCCGGGTTTGCGCAGCTGGCCATGACGCGCGCGTATTCGCTCGAGATCGCCGCGCGGGTCAGCCCGTTTGGCTACATTTCGGTGGCGGCCAGCGCTGGGTTGGGAGCGATCGCACTTCACGAGTGGCCCGATCGTTTGGCGGTCCTAGGGATGCTCCTTGTGGTGAGCGGTGGTCTGGTGGTGACGGTCGCGGGGATGCGCGAAGCCGCGCGAATCGATAAGCTGAAAGCGTGATTGATTTACGCGAACCTTACGCCGTTCAACTTGCGCGCAGAGCGAGTGCTCTCGGCACCCGATGCGTGCACGCCGGAGACTCGCCGGACCCGTCGACGGGCGCTCTCGAAGCTCCGCTCGTGCTCTCCAGCGCTTTCTGTTTCGACAGCGCGGAGGACGCGGCAGGCGCGTTTCGCGGCGAGAACGACAGCTATATTTACGGTCGATGGTCGAACCCGACCGTCGCCGCCCTCGAGGCCAAGCTCGCCGCGCTCGAGGACGCAGAAGCGGCGTGCGCCACGGCGAGCGGGATGGCGGCCATCAGCGGAGCCATCCTGTCGGTGTGCGAGGCGGGCGCCCATATCGTCGCGCCGCGATCGATGTACGCCGAGAGCGCGCGCCTCTTTCGAGAACGACTCCCGCGGCTGGGGATCACGACGACCTTCGTCGACGCGTGCGCCGTCGATGCCTACGCCGCTGCGCTCACGCCGAAGACGCGTGTACTCTACATTGAAACCCCGTCGAACCCGGTTCTTGCGTTGACCGACATCGCGCGGGTGGTCGAGCTTGCACGCACCCGCGGCATCTTCACGATCGCCGACAACACCTTCGCCACACCCTTCGCCCAGAACCCGCTCTCGTTCGGCGTCGATCTCGTCGTCCACTCGATGACCAAAGCCCTCGGTGGTCACGGCGATTCCATCGGAGGGGCGCTCGTGGGCGGCCGCACGGAGGTGGACCGCGCGCGCGATCTCATCGTCAAAGGCTTCGGCGGTGTGCTCGCGCCGTTCAACGCATTTCTCACCTCGCGCGGCCTGCGCACCTTCGCCCTCCGCCAACGACAGGCCTGTGAGTCGGCCGCGGAGCTTGCAGCGCGGCTGGCCACGCATCCCCGGATCGCTCGGGTCCATCACCCGTCGCTGTCCTCGCATCCCCAGCACGAGCTTGCGCTCGGTCAGATGCACTCGTTTGGATCGCTCCTGTCGTTCGAGCTGAAATCCCAGGGAGTCGACGCGGTGCTCGCCGGGCGCACTGTTCTCGAGTCCGTGCGTACGATCACCCATGCAGTCAGTCTGGGGGACGTGCGCAGTCTCCTCGTGCACCCCGCATCTACGACGCACTCGACGATGCCGCGCGAAGCACGCCACCTTGCCGACATCGGCGACGGCCTCCTTCGACTGAGCGTGGGGGTCGAAGGAGTCGAGGATCTTTGGGCCGACCTCGACAGGGCGCTGGGCGGCGCCTAGAATTTCGCATGATGCGCGGACTTTCTTTGGGCGCGGCTTTCTTTTTTCCTCTCATCCAATTCAGCGCGTGTGCTCAGTCGACGCACGACACGCCGGGCTACGGCACGCATCCGGACGGCGGTGACGACGACGGCTCGGTGATCAGCGGCGGTCAATGCCCTACGGACACGCTCCCCACCGACAATGCGTGCGCCATTAACGAAAAGTTCGGGCTCTTCGTTTCTTCGTCCCGCGGCTCCCCTGCGGGCGATGGATCCATGGCCAGACCTTTCCCCTCCGTCCAGCAGGCGATCGACGCTGCGAAAACATCCAGGCTCCGCGTCTACGCGTGTGCGGAGTCGTTCAAGGAATCGCTTACCCTCGCGGACGGCGTCTCCCTCTTCGGCTACTTCGACTGCAGCACGCCAAAATGGACGGTGTCGCAAGGGCGCGCACGGATCGATTCGCCCACCAGCCCCGCCGCAACGGTAACGGGCGCCGTCTCACCGACACGGATCGAAGCCTTCGAGTTCAACGCTCCTGACGCCACCGCGCCGTCCGCGAGCTCGATCGGATGGATCGCCGTGAGCTCGCCGGGGGTCTCGATTTACTACGCCCGCATTCACGCGGGCACGGGAAAAAAAGGGGCAGACGGCGTCGACGGCATTCAGCTGACGCAAAACGGAACGCTCGATGGCACCTCCGGTGTTGTCGTCGGCGAGTGCGGCGGAGGCATTGCTCGGTTTGCGTGCGATGCGCTTCACAGCGGCGGGCTCGGTGGCACGAGCGTGTGCAACGGCGCCCCCGATCACACGGGCGGCCAGGGCGGCAACGGCGGCTTCGGAGGCCAGTGGGGTCACACCACGGTCCTCGTGCAGATTCAGCCTGCGACCTTTGGATCACCGCAACCGGGCACGGCGACCACCGCTGTGGGCGCGAACGACGATCACGTTCACTCCGCAGCCCCCGGCGGAAAGGGAGCGGACGGCGCCAACGGCGCGAGCTCGGCGGCGCTCGGCGCGTTCAGCGCGCAGGGATACGCTCCGGCAGACGGAGCTGCGGGCGCCGATGGAAAGCCGGGTACTGCGGGCGGCGGCGGCGCCGGACTCCCTCCCATCATCTCCGACATGACGAGCTCCAGCACGGACTGGTACGGCCCCTCGGGCGCGGGCGGCGGCGCAGGCGGGTGCCCGGGTCTCGCCGGAACGGCAGGAAAAGGCGGCGGAGCGAGCATCGCGATCGTGGCCATCGACAGCCCGCTCCACATCCACAAGAGCACCATCGAAGCCTCCCAAGGGGGCGATGGCGGCAAGGGAACCTTCGGCAGCAACCCCACGCGGGCTGGCACCGCGGGCGTCGGGGTCAGCGATCCGAAGTACGGCCCGAACCCGCTCGGCGGGTACGGCGGCGGAGGCGGATTGTCCGGGCTGAGCGGCCACGGCGCGGGAGGACCATCGATCGCCATCGTCCATCACGGCGGCGCCCCCGATCTCGACGCCACCGTTCCCACGGTGGGCGCGGGCGGCGCGGCGCAAGTGGCCCTGACGAGCGGCGCAAAAGTGATCGCCGCATCGATCGCCGGGGCGAGCGCGCCGACCTTCGGATTCTGACCAAGAACGGTTTTCGCGCAACTTGTGGCGGCGTCCGGTCGACGGAGCCGTCATGCGAAATATTCTCCTTTCGGCAGTGGTCGGTCTTGCGTTCTTTCATGTCTCTGCCTGCGGCGGGAAACCTTCGGGCGCTTCCGACAAGTCCGGCGGAAACGGCGAGCCCGGCGCGCCGATCGTTGGCGGTGCCATGCCGGACGCAGGCAGCGTTCCGAGCGGCTCCGACGCCAGCTCCGACGCTGGATCGATCGCGCATGATGCGGGCCTTCCAGGCTGCGCAGCCTCACTCCTTCCCACGGAAGACGCGTGCGCGATCGACGAAGCCTTTGCGGTCTTCGTCTCCGCGTCGCACGGGGCTCCCTCCGGGAACGGCACGCGCGCCACGCCTTTCGCATCCGTGCAGAGTGCAATCAATGCCGCAAAGACCGCGAACAAGCGGGTCTACGCGTGCGCCGAGCCGTACGCCGAGACGCTGACGTTCGCGAACGGCGTTTCGATCTTCGGCTACTTCGACTGCACGGGAGGCACGTGGACGACCTCCGCTAGTCGCGCCCGCATCAACGCGCCGACGAGCCCCGCGGCGCGCGCCACGAGCATCGTGACCGCGACCCGCATCGAAGGTCTCGAGATCGTCGCGCCCGACGCCGCGGCAATTTCAGGCAGCTCGATCGCCCTCATCGCCACGGGCTCCCCCGGCCTCTCCTTCTTCCATTCGCGCCTCCACGCGGGCGCCGGAAAAGATGGAATCGGTGGCACCGAGAGCGTTCGACTCCTTCAGACCGGCACCCTCAATGGCGCAGCGAACACCAGTGTGAGCGAATGCGGAGGCAGCGTCTTTGCCTGTGACGTCGCCCATCTAGGCGCTTCGGGGGGCACGAGCATCTGCACGGGCGCACCTGGCCACAACGGCGGACAGGGCGGCGACGGTGGCTTCGGCGGTCGCTGGCAGAACGGACCCGCTGGCCAGATCGAACCGGCCACATTCGGATCTCCGCAACCCGGCACGGCGACGACCGCCGTCGGCGCGAACTTCGATGGCGTCCACTCCGCCGCTCCCGGCGGAGTCGGCGCAGACGGGGCGAACGGCGTGAGCGCAACGGCGATGGGCGTGTTCTCGGCTACCGGCTACGTTCCCGCAGACGGCATCCCCGGCGTAGATGGCTCCCCTGGGGCGGCAGGCGGCGGCGGCGCCGGGCATCACCCGCTCGGAATTCTCCCGAACGACAACCCGGACTGGTACGGCGTCTCGGGCGCCGGAGGCGGCGCAGGTGGTTGCCCCGGCCTCGCTGGAACGGCCGGAAAAGGCGGCGGAGCGAGCATCGCCATCCTGGCGATCGACAGTCCCATCCACGTTCAAAGCTCCATCATCGAGACCTCCCGCGGCGGCGGCGCCGGCTGGGGCACCTTCGGGAGCGCGCCCACGCCCGGTGGCCGCGCAGGCGACGACGTCGCAGGTCCTTCGTACGGTCCGAATCCGCTCGGTGGCAACGGCGGAGGCGGTGGACATTCGGGCGTGAGCGGGAGCGGTGCAGGTGGTCCGTCGATCGGCATTGCTTCCCACGGGGCAGCTCCGAGCATCGACGCAGCGCCCGTCGTTGGCCAAGGCGGAGCTGGTGCCGCAGCCGATACGGACCCGGCCGGCAAGACCGTCGGCGCGTCCGCCTCAGGGCTGAGCGCCGCGACGTACGCGTTCTAAGCCTGTTTTTCACCGCTGCCCGTGCTACCCAAGGGGTTGAATGGACCGGCTCGTCGTCGTCGGAGCTCGGCAGCACAATCTGAAGAACGTCTCGGTATCGCTGCCGCGCGGGAAGCTCGTCGTCTTCACGGGGCCAAGCGGGTCGGGAAAATCTTCGCTCGCTTTCGACACGATCTACGCCGAGGGGCAGCGGCGGTACGTCGAGTCCCTCAGCGCGTATGCCCGGCAGTTCCTGGAGCAGCTCGCAAAGCCGAACGTCGAACGGATTGATGGGCTTTCCCCAGCCATTGCCATCGAGCAGCGTCCGCTCTCCAAGTCTCCGCGCTCCACGGTAGGCACCGTCACGGAGATCGCCGACTACCTTCGACTCCTCTACGCGCGGGTCGGAATTCCTCACTGTCCGAAATGCGGAAAACGGATCGAAGCGCAGACCGTGCAGCAGATCGTCGATCGCGTCCTCGCGCTCCCCGAGGGGACCCGTCTGTCGGTGCTTGCTCCGGTGTGCCGCGCGCGCAAGGGCGAGCTGAAGCTCGAGTTCGATCGTCTGCGACGAGAAGGCTTCGTGCGCGCGCGGGTCGATGGCTCGGTGGTCGATCTGGGAGACGAGCTCGAGCTCGACCGGAACAAGCTCCACGATCTCGACGTGGTCATCGATCGCCTCGTCATGAAGGACGGACTGAAGGGGCGCCTCACCGACAGCGTGGAGCTCTCGCTGAAGATCGGAGAAGGCCGGCTCCTCATCGCGGTCGAAGGTGAAGAGCCTTTTTGGCTCTCGGAGCGGTTTGCCTGCGTCGATTGCGGCATTTCGCTTCCGCCAATCGAGCCGCGAATGTTTTCTTTCAACGGACCCCACGGCGCTTGTCCGGCCTGCGATGGGCTCGGCGCCCGGGTGGTGGTCGATCACGAGCGACTGATCGGTGATCCGCAGCGCACGCTGCGAGAGGGCGTGGTCCTCGCGTGGGGAAGACGGGGATCGGTAGCGCTGGCGACGGAGCTGTCGCGCGCGGTGGCGGCGCTCAAGGTGAATCCAGACGTCGCCTGGTCGAAGCTACCGCACGCGGAGCGAAGCGCCATTCTCTTCGGCGTGGATGGCGTCGGCGCGACTCCCAAGGGCGCAGCGAAGGCGAAGGCCGGGAAAAGGAAGGGCTACGAGGGGCTCGTGGCGCGCATAGAGGCCCGTCTCTCCGGCGAAGAAGACGCCGATCGCGAAGACGATCCGGACGCAAGCGAGGGCGGCGTCCTCGATGACGAGCTCGGTCGCTTCCTCGTCACCCGTACCTGCGACGTGTGCCATGGGCAGCGCCTCCGTGCCGAAGCGCTCGCTGTGAAGCTCGCCGGCAAGGACATCGCCCAGCTCGGGGGGATTCCGCTGAAGCACCTGCGCACGCTCGTCGACGCGCTCGCCAGCGTAGACAACGACACCTTCAGCGGACGCGATCGCGCCATCGCCGAGCCGCTGCTCAAGGCCGTCGCGGCGCGCCTGGGATTTCTGATCGAGGTCGGCCTCGACTACCTCACGCTCGACCGAAGCGCGCAGACCCTGTCGAGCGGCGAAGGGCAGCGAATTCGGCTCGCCACGCAGATCGGCGCAGCTCTCGTCGGTGTGCTCTATGTCCTCGACGAACCGTCGGTCGGACTCCATGCACGCGACAACGCACGCCTCATCGAGGCACAAATCCGCCTGCGCGATCTCGGCAACACGGTGATCGTCGTCGAGCACGATCGCGAGGCCATTCTCGCCGCCGACCACGTGATTGACATGGGCCCCGGCGCGGGCATTCACGGTGGCGAGATCATCGCCCAAGGAACACCGAGCGAGCTCATGGCAGACGAGCGCTCGATCACCGGGCCTTATCTGTCGGGAAAGAAACGTCTCCCCATTCCCAAGCAGCGACGGGCACGCGGCAAAGCCTCGGTCAGTGTCCTCGGCGCGCGCGCACACAACTTGCGGAACGTCACCGCTCACATTCCGGTGGGGCTCTTCACGTGCGTGACGGGCGTCTCGGGGAGCGGGAAATCGAGCCTGATCGTCGACACCTTGCTGCCCGCGGCGAGAACCAATCTCTACTCCGCCACCGCGCCCATCGGCGAGTGCGACAAGGTCGACGGGCTCGAGCACATCGACAAAGTCATTTCCATCGATCAGGCGCCCATCGGCCGAACGCCTCGCTCGAACCCGGCAACGTACACCGGCGTCTTCGCACTCCTGCGCGATCTCTACGCCGGAATTCCAGAGGCCCGCGCACGCGGGTACAAGGCCGGCCGTTTTTCGTTCAACGTCAAAGGGGGCCGCTGCGAAGCGTGCCAGGGAGACGGCGTCCTCCGCGTCGAGATGCATTTTCTTCCGGATATTTTCGTCGCTTGCGACACGTGCGGCGGCAAACGTTACAACCGCGAGACCCTCGAAATTCGCTACCGCGGTCTGTCCGTGGCCGACGCCCTCGAGCTCACGGTGGAGCAAGCGGCCGAGAGCTTCGACACCATCCCGCGCATTCGTGATCGCCTCGATGCGCTCAAGAAAGTCGGTCTCGGGTACCTGACTCTCGGTCAACCCGCGACCACCCTCTCCGGCGGCGAAGCGCAGCGCGTGAAGCTCGCCCGGGAGCTCGCACGCAAGGCAACGGGGCGGACGCTCTACGTCCTCGACGAGCCGACGACGGGGCTTCATTTCACGGACATCGAGGTGCTGCTCGTGGCCATGACCGATCTGCGCGATCAGGGGAACACGGTCGTCGTGATCGAGCACAATCTGGACGTGATCGCCTGCGCCGACTGGGTCATCGATCTCGGGCCCGAGGGCGGCGACGGCGGCGGAGAAATCGTGGCCGTGGGTACGCCCGAAGACGTCGCGGCGTCGGATCGCTCGCACACCGGTCGCTACCTGCGCGAGGTGCTGCACCGCGCAGGAAAGCCGTTTCCCCGCCTCCCCAGCGCACCTGGGACGAAGCGGGAGAAGCCGACTAGCTCCGCTAAAGTTTAAGCGGAGCCCTCGCGTTGCTCAGGAGTAATCCTTCTCCATCCGCTCTTGATCCTCTTTGCACCGGATGCAGAGGGTGGTCTCCGGACGTGCTTCGAGGCGCTTGGTCGAGATTTCCTCGCTGCACTCTTCGCACGTTCCGAACGAGCCGTCCTCGATCTTGGCGAGGGCCTTGTTGATCTTGTCGAGGAACGCCTTTTCGCGACCTCGGAGGCGAAAGGTGAATGACTGGAGGTATTCGCTCGACGCGAGGTCCATCTCGTCGGGCAAGTCGTTTGCGTCGAGGGCCATGTCCTCTTCCAGCGTTTGTTTGGCTTTTTTGACGATCTCGTCCCGCTTCTCGGTGAGAAGCGTCTTGAACTTCTTCAGTTGGGTCTTGGTCATGGCTCCACCCGCAAGTGCGATCACCCTATAACGAGGGCGAAAGACGGTAAGCATCTCCTTTCGGGTCGTCAACCGTCACCGCACGGGCTATCCCCCTTGGGGTGCCTCTTCTCGTGGGGATCGACGAAAACGGCCTTGGTCCGCGCCTCGGCCCGCTGATTGTCACCGCCGTAACGGCCCGTTGCGAGGGGAACGGCGAAAAACTCGCGAATCGTCCGCCCGGAAAAGCGTTTCGGAGCCGCCTCGGGGATTCGAAAGATCTCGTCGCTCACGGAAATTCGTCGCTGGGGGAAGCATGGGCGCGGGCCATCGCGAACCTCACCGGTCGCGGAAAAGAAGCGACGACGCCCGATGCGCTGGTCGCGGCGATGTGCATCGACGGCCCGACCACGCTTCGCTCGCGCTGCCCGTCGGCGCACCAAGGCCAGTGCTGGAGCGCGGACAGCGAGACCTTCACGGCCGAAGACGAAACGCTCGCGGGGGTGACGAAAGACCTTCATCGGTTGGCCGCCAAAGGGGTGACCATCGCCCGGGTAGACGTGGCGGTAGTCTGCACGGAGCGTCTCAACGACGCGGTCGTACGCGGGCTCTCACGCTTCGTCGTCGATCTTCATACAATGGAGCGCCTGGCCCTCACCGTGCGCGGAGCCTCAAACGAAGACCTCAGCGCCACGTGCGGAAAAGTCGGCGGCTACGACCGCTACAGTGCT
>JAYTOU010000057.1:0-156040 GCA_043747615.1 Myxococcales bacterium
GTGGAGCCGAGGGGGATCGAACCCCTGACCTCATGCATGCCATGCATGCGCTCTCCCAGCTGAGCTACGGCCCCGAAATCGCTCGCCTGTCTACTGCGCCAGCGCGGCCATGTCTAGGCCGCGTGATGTTTATCGCGCGGACACGGTCTTTCGACGGCTGCTCGACGTGCGTTTCGTACGTGTCAGCGCCGCTGCGGACCGCGGGGTGGCGGCGCGGGCGCGGGCGGGACGGCGTTCGGTTGCGTGTCAAATGCCGGGCGCACCACGCCGCCGCCGGAAGGAGGGAGGGGCGCGGGCGCGGGGAGTCCGCCGGCAGCGGGCCCGTTGGCGATGAAGGCTTGGGCGGTCGTCATCCGGCGCCCTTTGACCATGGCCAGGCGGTCGGGGTCGCTGAGGACGTCGGCGGAGATGTCGGGGATGCGATCAGCAGTCCGGAGGTCATCTGGATGGCGGAGCGCCACCGCGATTCTCCCTCGTTCACCAGCAAGCGAGAGGAGCTGCGCCTCGGGCGTCGTCAGGCTGAGTGTGAGGAGCATCGCCCGTTCCTGGCCGGGCTCATTTGCTTTTGCTTTGGCCGACGCGGGGACGGAGTCGGTCGAGGTGTCCATTCCGCAGGCCAGGACGAGCACGCGCTGAAAGAGCACCACGGAACCGTACGTGAACGTCGACGAGTAAGCGTCGCCCATCGGCAGGACCGAGATGAGGTCAACGTAATCCCCCGGTTTCATGAGGGCGATGCTCGTCTCCGTCTTGTTCAGGAGCACGGAAATGGCACGATTTCCAGGCTGAATCAGGGAGCTGAGATCCCGGCGATCCTCGGCCGAGGTCGCCACGTCGCTCCACATGAGTGTCTGCTTTTCCTGAATGTCGTTGTTCGCCGGAAAGCCCAAGACCTTCGTTCGCTCAGCATCTTTGATCGCTCGGTCTTCGACGTATGCCTGCGGCACTTCGCGAGTCGTAATCATCGTGTCGACGATCGGCTTGCCGCGCTCGATCGGCCGGGATGCGACAAGGACGAGGATCTTCTCTCCTCCCGCTGCCTCCGCCGTGTAGAGGCTCTGGAAGAGCAGTAGCGACACGATCCCAAGGACGATGAGGAGGAGCGAGGCAACGAGGTTTCGCCGGTTCATGGGGACCACGGCAGGTTACCCGCTTTTCCCTGCCGGAAGAAGCTCCTCCTGAACGCTGGGTCACCTGGTGATTACCCCGCACCCGTCATGCCTTCGCCTCGGCCAAAACGAAGTCGCTCTTGACTGGCAACCGTAGGCCGCTCAGGCGCGGTGAATGTTTAGGAGGCTCTCTTCGCCGGGGACGCCGACGCGGAGGGGGAAGCCGTAGTGGCCGGTTCCGCGGTGCACGTACATGCGGTCGGTGCCTCGCGCCCAAAAGCCGTGGTCGGGAAACGACGAAGCAAAGGCGCTGATGAACGTCCAGTCGAGGCCCAAGCTCAGGAGGCCGACCTGCCCGCCGTGGGTGTGCCCCGACAAGACGAGATCCCCTTCGCCTGCTCGCAGGTGCTTGAACGCGCCGGGATCGTGAAGCAGCACGACGCGCAGAGCCCCCTCTTTTCGAGGAAAGCGATCGCACACCTTCGCCATCTTCGCCGCTCGATCACTCCGCGAAAAATCCATCCCCACGATCTGCACTGGGCCCGCGTCCGTGTCGATCTCCGTGGCGTCGTCGACGAGGAGCATCACGTTCGCCGACGCGAGACCCGAGGCCACCGTCGCCGGCGCTTCGTGATCATGATTGCCGTGGCAGGCGAAGACTCGACCAGACATGGCACGAAGCGGAGCGAGCGCGTCCTGCAGCGGGGCGGGATCGGACTGGGTTTCCATCGTGAGAAAATCGCCGGTGAGGAAAATCAGATCGGGCTTTCGATCGACGGCCCGCTGGCAGATGCGCCGGAGACGATCGACGGACATGAAAGGCCCCAGGTGCGGGTCGCTGATCTGCACGATCCGCAGGGGCCGCGTCTGCCGAGGACCACCGCGGGGATGCCGCTGCAGACCGGCAACGCTCTCGTTTGAAAGGGCGATGTCTATCTCTTCCTCCGCCGTGCGCAGCGACTGCACGACGCCCGCAAGCGCGACGACATACGGAAGCCACGCCGCCCACGGGTGAAATCCGAACGCCGAGCCGAGCGCCCAGGGGAGCGACATGAGCGTGCCGGCCGCGAAGAACGACGCAGGGATGCTCACGAGAACGCGGTACGCGAGCGGCCTCACGCTTGGGCGCGCAAGGAGGAGAAAATGCAGGTACACGACGCCCTGAAAGTACGCCCACACCGGCCAGGCATATGCGAACGAGGGAAAAAGCTCGACCGCGATGAGCGTGTGGATCGTCAGGAGCACGCCGATGAACAGGGCGTAGACGCGGCTGCGAAGAAGCGCGCCACCCACGACGGTGGCGCCGAGTCCGGCAAAAGAGGCCATCGTTGCGAGAGTCACGCAGGTACGCTGCCCCAGGTGGCGGCGTTACGCCAGTCGACCCCGAGTCTGGGGTGGCGCCTCCTCGATTCTGGAGGGCCAAGATCCAGAGTTGCTGACGGAGCGCGTCGCCCTCTCGCGTTTAGTCGATGAACGACGTGAGCTGCTTCGAACGAGATGCGTGGCGCAGCTTGCCGAGGGCCTTCGCCTCGATCTGCCGAATGCGCTCGCGCGTCACTTCGAAGTTCTGACCGACCTCTTCGAGGGTGTGGTCGCTCTTCTCGCCGATGCCGAAGCGCATCCGAAGAACCTTCTCTTCGCGGGGCGTCAGCGTCTTCAAGATCTTGCGGGTCTGCTCGGCGAGGCTCTCGTTGATCGCGGCGTCGGCCGGGGAGACCATGGCCTTGTCCTCGATGAAGTCGCCCAAGTGCGAATCGCCCTCTTCGCCGATGGGCGTTTCGAGGCTGATCGGCTCTTTGGCAATTTTGAGGACCTTGCGCACCGTCTCGAGCGGCACTTCCATCTTCGCGGCGATTTCCTCGGGCGTGGGCTCGCGACCGAACTCCTGAACGAGGTAACGGCTGGTGCGAATCAGCTTGTTGATCGTTTCGATCATGTGCACCGGGATGCGGATGGTGCGTGCCTGATCGGCGATGGCGCGGGTGATGGCCTGACGGATCCACCACGTGCCGTACGTGCTGAACTTGTAGCCGCGCTTGTACTCGAATTTGTCGACGGCCTTCATAAGGCCGATGTTCCCCTCCTGAATGAGGTCGAGGAACTGGAGGCCGCGGTTCGTGTACTTCTTGGCGATGGAGACGACGAGGCGGAGGTTGGCCTCGACGAGCTGCGCCTTGGCTTTTTCGGCCATGCGCTCGCCCTCGCGGATTTCAGAGTAGGTCGCACGGAGCACCTTGACGTCGAGATCGAGCTCCTCTTCCACGCGCTTCAGGTTCTTCTGCGCGAGGACGTTCTGGGAGACGACTTCTTCGACCGTAACTGCGTGTCGGCGCTTGAAGCGCTTCTCCGCCGCGACGTCGCCTTTGGCGGCCCGGGCCTCCTTCTTGAGGAGATCCATGTCCGTACCGGTGCGCTTCTCGAGCTCGGTCGAGCCGCTCTCTGCGCGCTCCACCTTCTGGATCAGCGTGCGGAGCTTGGTCACGATGCGATCGATCGTCTTCTTGTTGAGACGCATCTCTTCGAGCGTGAGAACGAGCTTGGCGCGGTTGGCCTCGACCTCGGCCTCGATGCTTTTTTTGCGTGAGGCCGCGCACTCGCCGAGCTTGTCTTTGAGCTCGCAGGCCACCTTGTCGAGGTGCTTCGTTTTGTCGATGAGTCGGAGGATGCGGCGGTCTGCCTCTTCTTCGTCGAAGTCGCCGTTCTCGTCTTCGGCGTCGCGGATGATGTCCTTCACCCGAATCTTGTGCTTGCGGAGCTTCTCGCCGAGATCGATGATCTCGCGGACCGCGATGGGGGAATTGAGAATGGCGCCGAGGATGGCGTGCTCGCCCTGCTCGATACGCTTGGCGATTTCGACTTCACCACCACGCGTGAGAAGCGAAACGCTCCCCATCTTGCGCAGATACATGCGGACGGGGTCGTTGCCGCGGCCACCTTCGAGCTCGGCCTTTTCGGCTGCTGCAGAGCGCTCGCGGGGAACGGGCTTCTTCTCGACCGGCTCCTCGACCATGCGCTTCGGCGCCATTTTGACGCGGGTGGAGGCGTCGACGATCTCGATGTCCTCGTCCAGCCCTCCCATGACGTCGTCGTGCTCGCCGCCAACATCGGCCGGGAGCGCGTCGTTGACTTCGTCGTACGACAAAAACGGCTTCGCTTTTCCGGATGCTTCGGTGCCTGACATGCCAGAGGTGTTCTTCGCGTGAGACTCACGGTTTTTAGTCGCCATCGCTGCTTTTTTTCCTCGTGCTTCCGAGATGCTGCTTGATTGTCCGAGAGTCACTATTCGTGCCGGTCGCGCCTGGTCCAACGGGCGTTTCCTGGCGTTGGGATCGGCCTCTTTACCTTCTTTTCCCTCGCCGCGCCAAGTTAGCTTTTTTAATCTGAAGCGCTGCCGAAAAAGCAGGTTTTTTTGCGGTCGTCGCGCCCCCACCTCCGGGTGTCCGCGCAAGCCACTGCTCCTCAAGCCAATCGAGCGCGATCGGAACATGTCGAAGCGTCTGGTCGATCGCAAGGCTGCCACTGCGCTCAACGCCGCGCGGGGTGGCGTAGGCCCTTGCATAGAGGATCCAGTTCGACACTTCGTAGTGATGCAGGAGGGGCGCAAAACGCTGTTTTTTGAAGGAATCAAGGGCGGAGGCAGCTTCTTTTACGGTGGTGCATGCGAAAAGTGCTCGCGACGCGTCGAATAGTAATGAGCGCAAATCTTCGAAAGCGCCGTCGGGATCGGTGGCTACCGATTGGAGAAGCTTGGCGAACCCACAAGAGGATAGCCCTGATGCATTTGCCACTTCCGCCATGGCTGGCACCTGCGTTCGCAAGAATTCAGAATTTGGCGCATGCCCAATCAGACGACCGAGCAGGTAGACGTCGAAGGCGCTTGCGATGGATTCGCCTAGGAAGAGGCTCTCTGCGCTGTTTTTTCGCTTCGGGGTGCACTCGGCGAGCGCGCGATTGGTAACGTGGTGCCACGCGGCGTGCATGACGACGTCGGCGGGGATGTGACGGGACACGAGGACGTCCCCCGGCTGCTCAGGGCTCCAGAAGGTCAGATTCAAGAACAGCGCTCGGTCCCAGCCGCTCGCTTTCGTGGTCTTTTCACTGAGGACGAAAAATGGCACCTGGTCGCGGATCAGGGCTTCCTTGAGAGCGGCGTAGAGCCCGATATGGCGGTAGGAGCGCTCGTCGTCGATGGTGAGCTGGTCGAGGGTGAAGGTCTTCAAGCTGCGGCGCTCAACGTAGCAGCGACTTCCGGTAGCGCTTGCATTGTCTGCGGGTCGAGTGATGAGTAAGACGCGACACATTCTTCCGAAGGTCGACTAGACAGAGCGATCCATGCCGATTGAAACGCCTCCGGATCGTCCACTCGCCGTTCTCGTCGCCATCCACCTTCCCGGCGTGAGTGACAGAGAGCACACCGCGGACCTCGAGGAGCTCGGGCGTCTGGTGCACACGCTCGGCCTCGACGTGATCGCGACCATCACCCAGAAGCGCGACGGTCTGGCCGCTGCAGCGGTGCTCGGAGAGGGGAAGTTGAAGGAGCTCGCCGATCTCACCGGCGGAAACGGAGTCGTCCCCACCGGCGCGCCGGAAGTGAAAAACAAGGTGCGCGCGAAGCAGAAAGCGGAAGCCGCCAAAGCCAAAGCGGGGAACGCCGGGGCACCGGAAGAAGAGGACGATGACGTCGACATGACCGGCAAGGCCACGGTGGTCGTCGTCGATCACGAGCTATCGCCGAGCCAAATGCGAAACCTCGAGCGAGCGACGGGCGCTAAGGTCCTCGATCGCACCGGGGTCATCGTCGATATTTTTCATCGCCATGCGCGCAGCCGCGAAGCGAAGCTCCAGGTCGAGATCGCCCGTCTGCACTACGTCGCCCCGCGGATGCGCGAGGCCGGCGGCGCCGAACGCCAGCACGGAAAAGGATCGGGAGAGTCGGCCCTCGAGCTCGACAAGCGAAAGATTCGCGATCGCATCGCCGAGCTGAAAGAGGAGCTCGCCAGCATCGCGCGCGATCAGGATCAGCGTCGCTACGCTCGGCGTGACCAGCTCCGAGTCGCGCTCGTCGGATACACGAACGCCGGGAAATCCTCGCTGATGCGCGCTCTCACGGGCAGCGACGTGCTCGTCGCGGACAAGCTCTTCGCCACCCTCGACACCACCGTGCGCGCGCTTCATCCGGAGACCCGTCCTCGCATTCTCGTGAGCGACACCGTGGGGTTCATCAAGAAGCTGCCTCACGATCTCGTGGCGTCCTTTCGCTCGACGCTCGACGAGGCGCTCGAGGCCTCGCTCCTCCTCTACGTGGTCGACGCGTCGGATCCCACGCACGCCGATCAGCTCGAGGTCGCCCGGAGCGTGCTTCGCGACATCGGCGCCGAAGCCGTGCCGAGCCTGCTCCTCCTGAACAAAGCCGATCGCGTGGATGACGCCGAGCGGAAAAATCTCATGCGCGAATACCCGGACGCGATCGTTCTTTCCGCGAGGGAGCTGGGCGACGTCGCCAAGCTGCGAGAGTCCATCGTGGCCTTCTTCGAGACCCAGATGGTGGAAGAGGAGATCCTCGTCCCCTATGCAAAGCAAGCGGTCGTCGGAGCCATTCACGAGGCGGCGCGGGTCATCGCCGAGGACTACGACGAAGGCGGCGCGCGGCTCCGTGTGCGGGGATTACCCGCCGCGATAGCCCGCCTCCGCAGCCAGCTCTGACGTGGTGCACACTTCACCACTGAGAATCCCGCTTCACAGGGAAGGGTGATCGCCCCGTCGCGGTCGTCATGCTAATCGGGCGATGACCCGGGGCTTCGCGGCTGGCACGGCCGCTGCACTACGCGTCTGCCCGTACCTCGAACCAAAGGTGGAACATGCGAAGGCTCCTTGAAACCGTGACCGTGATTGGCTGGGTGTTCCTCGCGCCGAAGAGCGCCCTCGCTGACGACGGCGCAGAGCCACTCCCGGTCAGCCCCGCGCAGACCGCTGTCGTCGCCGTTCCCGTTGCCACTGCACCGGGAGGTCGTCCCGACGCCGTCTACCTTCGAAGCGGAGGAATGGTTCGCGGGCGCGTTCACGAAATCATCCCCGGTCATCACGTCACCGCGACCCTCGAAGCGACGGGAGAAGTACGGATCATTCCCTGGGCGGAAATCGATCGCGTCGTCCTTGGCGATGCGACGGCTCTGCCGCCTCCACCTGGCGCCTCCATCCTCGCATCCAGCGCGCCGTCCGCGCCCGCGCCGATGGCAGGCCCAAGGGCGCACGTTCACATCTCGACGCCGAAGACCGTGCAGCTCTTTCGTCGCCCGGCGGGGACGACGGGCTGGACCAATGCATGCGCGTCGCCGTGCGACATCGATCTTCCGCTGGGCGACGACTACCGCGTCACGGGCTCGGGAGTCGCGCAGAGCAAAGAGTTCCGCCTCCAGGGCGCGCCCGGGGAGCGTCTCGAGATCGTCGTCGATCCCACGTCGGCGAGCGGAATGGTCGCGGGCGGGCTCGTCGCGGGTACCGGCGCGTTCGCGATGTACATCGGCTTTCTCACCACGCTCGTTGGCGTGGCCCAGACGAACCGAAGCTGCAGCTCGTACTACTACAGCACGACGTCGCAATGCCTCCGCGACAATCGAGATGGGCCCGCGGTGCGCAACGTCGGCCTCGGCATTCTCCTCGCCGGCACTGCCGCCGCCGTGATCGGTCTCGTCGTCGTCGTGAACAGCGCAGGCACCGAAGTCACTCAGCACGGCGCTGCGGCTCACGCGCCGAAGGATGCTTTTTTGCGCGAGCCGGTGTGGCGCGGGGTGGCCACGACGAACGAAGCGGGCACCATGGTGTTTCCGCTGCTGAACCGAAGTTTCTGACTTCTCGATCGCGTCGTTGTCGTACCCTTTGGCCATGTTGAACGGCCGAATGATGGACTTTCCGCTCACGCTGACGCATCTCCTCGATCGCGCAAACACCCTATTTCCAAAGGGCGAAATCGTATCTCGGAAGGTCGACGGCTCCGTTCATCGCTGCACGTACGCCGAGTTTCACAAGCGCACGTGCAAGGTCGCCGGCGCCCTCGCGCGCCTCGGCGTGAAGCCCGGCGATCGCGTTGCGACGCTCGCCTGGAACCACTCACGGCATCTCGAGGTCTACTTCGCCGTACCGACTTCGGGCGCCGTCCTTCACACGTTGAACCTCCGTCTTCACCCGAGTGATCTTGCGTACATCGCGCGGCACGCCGAGGACAAAGTGGTCTTCGTCGACGAGTCGCTCCTCCCGCTCTTGCGGCAATTTCTGGCGCAAGTGCCGTCGATCGAGCACGTCATCGTGATGAGAGACGGCGCGCCCTCGGGCGAGTTCCTCGACTACGAGACGCTGATCGCTCCGGAGAACGAAACGTTTTCCTTTCCGCGCCTCGACGAGAGCTCCGCCGCCGTCCTCTGCTACACGTCGGGCACCACCGGCCATCCGAAGGGCGTCCTCTTTAGTCACCGCTCGACCGTCCTCCACACGCTCGTCACCTGCATGGCGGACACCGTCGCGGTCTCGGAGTCAGACTCCATTCTCGCGGTGGTGCCCATGTTCCACGTGAACGCGTGGGGGCTTCCTTTTTCCTGTATTTGCACGGGCGCGACGATCGTCCTTCCGGGCCCGAAGCTCGATCCAAAATCGCTCCTCGACCTCATGGCGAGTGAGAAAGTGACGGTCGCTGCCGGCGTGCCAACGATCTGGCTCGGCATTCTCACCTTGCTCGATGAGACCCCGAAGGGCTGGGATCTCTCGTCGCTCCGAATGATGCTGATCGGCGGCTCGGCTGCACCGGTGTCGATGATCGACGGCTTCGCGCAGCGCCATGGTCTCGACATCACGCACGCCTGGGGAATGACCGAGACCAGCCCCATCGGGACGCTTGCGCGCGTGAAGCGTCACCTGAAAAACGAAGATCCCGCGGTGACACTGGCGCTGAGAGCAAGTCAGGGTTACCCGGTACCGCTCGTCGAGCAGCGTCATACGAGCGAGGCGGGAGCTGTTCTTGCGTGGGACGGGACCACGATGGGCGAGCTCGAGGTGCGCGGCCCGTGGGTCGCCGCTTCCTACTACGGCGATCAGGGTCCCGAGCGCTTCACCGCGGACGGTTGGTTCAAGACCGGAGACGTAGTGACCATCGACCGCGAAGGCTACATGCGCATCTGCGATCGCTCGAAAGACGTCATTAAATCTGGCGGCGAATGGATCAGCAGCGTCGAGCTGGAGAACGCGCTGATGAGCCACCCCGCGGTGCTCGAGGCCGCCGTCTTCGCCGGTCAGCACCCCAAGTGGGCCGAGCGTCCGATCGCCGCTGTGGTTCTGAAGGAGGGAAAAACAGCCACGAAGGAGGAGCTCGCTGCCTACCTCACGCCGCGCTTCGCCTCCTTCTGGCTGCCCGACGCTTACATCTTCGTCGCCCAGATCCCGCGGACTTCGACCGGAAAATTTCTCAAGTCGAAGCTCCGCGAGATGCACGGCAACATGCTGATGCCCTAGCTATGCGCTCGCGACGGGCGCCGAAACGAGGGAGACGCCAGAGCGAGCAGGCTCATCGTGCGCGAGAGCGATCGGAAGATCTTCGAGAGCAGCCTCGAGGACCTGGCTCATGTCCTCGGCGAAGATGAACTCGAGATGCGCGCGCGCTTCCTCCGGCACCTCGTCGATGTCTCTCTCGTTGCGCGACGGCAGGATCACCCGGGTGATTCCAGCGCGGTGGGCAGCGAGCACCTTGGCTTTGATTCCGCCGACCGGGAGCACCCGCCCTCGCAGCGTGACCTCACCGGTCATCGCCGTATCGGACCGCACCTTTCGTCCAGTGAGGAGCGACGTCAGCGCCGTGAAGATCGTCACGCCGGCGGAAGGTCCGTCCTTTGGAACACCTCCGGCCGGAACGTGCACGTGGAGATCCTGCGCCTCGAGGAATCGCGGATCGAGGCCGAGGACAGCGGCATTGCTCCTCACGTAGGTGAGCGCCGCGCGTGCCGATTCTTTCATTACGTCCCCGAGTTGGCCGGTGATTTCGAGCTGACCTTTTCCGGGCATGCGCGAAGTTTCGATGAAGAGAATGTCCCCCCCGACCGGGGTCCACGCGAGCCCCGTTGCCACTCCCGGGACGGAGGTGCGCTCAGCGACCTCGCTGAAGAAGCGCACTTTGCCGAGGTAACGAACGAGGTCGCTTTCCTCCACGCGTAGCTGCGGAACCTTTTGATCCGGGCTTCGTGCGACGTCCAAAGCGAGCGCGCGACAGAGCTTCGTAAGCTGACGCGTGAGCTGGCGAACGCCCGCTTCCCGGGTGTAATCGGTGATAATCGCGTGAAGCGCAGCGTCGGTGATCACCAGGCCTTGCTCGTCGATGGCGTGCTCGCGCAGCTGCTTCGGAACCAGGTGGCTCCGCGCGATGCGCGCCTTTTCGTCGGGGGTGTATCCCGACAGCTCGATGATCTCCAGGCGGTCACGCAGCGGAGGCGAGAGTGTCTCCAGCGTGTTAGCCGTGCAGATGAAGACCACCTCCGACAGATCGAAGGGAAGCTCCAGGTAGTGGTCGACGAAGCTTTTGTTCTGCTCGGGGTCGAGCACCTCGAGGAGCGCCGCTTCGGGCGAGCCTGCCCACCCCGAGCCGAGCTTGTCGATCTCGTCGAGGAGGACGATCGCGTTCTTTGCCTTCGCCTTTTTCAGCGCATGAATGATGCGCCCCGGAAGCGCCCCCACGTACGTGCGACGGTGCCCTCGAACTTCGGCTTCGTCGCGAACGCCGCCCAGCGAAATCCGCACGAACGGCCTGCCAGTAGCATCTGCGATCGACTGACCGAGTGAGGTCTTGCCCACGCCGGGCGGCCCTGCGAAGCACAGAATGCTGCCGCGCCGATTTCCCGAGAGCTTGAGGACCGCCATGTGCTCCAAGATCCGTTTCTTCACGTCCGTCAGACCGAAGTGGTCTTCGTCGAGCTTCTTCTGCACCTCGGTAAGGTCGTCCTTCACGGCGGCCCGCGTGTTCCAGGGCAGATCAGCGATCCACTCCAGATACGTTCGGATGACGTTGTGTTCCATGCCCTGCGGCGGCATTGCTTCCAGGCGACGAAGTTCCTTGTCCGCGGTCGCTCGGGCCTCGGTAGAGAGATCGGCCTTGTCGAGCTTCTCGCGCAAGATGGCGAGATCGTCGCCGCCCTTCTCGTCCCCGAGCTCACGCTGGAGCGCGCGAAGCTGCTCGCGGAGGAGCACGTCTCGCTGCGATTTTCCGAGCTCCCGACGAACATCGGAGTCGAGCTTCTTCTTCACGTCGGACAGCGCCTTCGCTTCCGCAAGAAGAGTGCTCACCAGGCGCAGACGGGCCAGAACGTCGAGCGTCGAGAGGAGCTCGACCTCTTTATCGGTCGTCAATCCCAGGCCGGCGGCGATCTGGTCGGCCACCACGCCGGGCTCGCTCTCGGACGCAGCCACGGGGCTGAGCGCACCACCGCTGCCAGTCGCGATCTCTTCCACGTGCTCGCGCAGAGCCTGGGCAAGAAGGCGAGATTCGCTCCCCTCGGGGATTACTTCCTCGAGCGGGGTGCCCACTGCGAGGAAAAAGGGATCCACTTGCACCACCTTGGTGAGCGCGAAGCGGCCAAGGCCTTCGAGAACGAGGCGGTACTCTCGCTGATTCGGACGCGACACCTGCTTTACTCGGGCAAACGTCCCGTATGCGAACAGGTCCCCTTCGTCCAGATGGAGGGACGCGGGATCCTTCTGGGTGGCGACGCCGATGATCTGGCCCTCCTCGAGGGACTGCAGGAGGGCGACGGATCGCTCCCGCCCAACGGGAATGGTGATGACCGTTCCCGGGAAGAGAACGCCCGTACGAAGCGGCAAAAGGGGAAACGGGGACCGAGGCACGCTGGCGCCTCCGCGCAATTCACTCATGAGCTCTCCTGGCGTCGAAGCGCCGTGCAGGGTGACCAATGAACGAAAGCTAAATCCGTTCACCGTTCCGTCAAGCCCGTCACCGGCGTTGCGACCTCACGAAATCGAGGCGACTTCGGGAGCGCCTATTTCGGCTTCTTGCCTATTTCGGCTTCTTGGGTGCGGCCTTGCGGCGGACGAGCCCATTGAGGACGAGATCGTGCATGCTGCGTAGCATTCGCTCGACGTCCTCGCGCGGGAAAGCGAACACCGAGGGGGGCGAGAAGCTCACGTAGGCGAGCAGGACGGCCCGCGCGGTGCGTTCGGGTTTGGCAACATCGAACTCGCCGGTGCGCGCTGCCTCGCGAAAAAGCGAAACCAAGAGCGTCTGCTCCTCTTCACGAAATCGCGCCTCCGCTGCTTTCACTGCCGGACTCACGCAATGAATGAGATCGCGCGCGTGCGCTCCGCCGGCGCACAAACCAAAAAGAGCGTGCACCCGCGCATCGAGCACGGCCCGCAGGCGATCGGCAAACGCGCCATCGGACTCGGCGGCCTTTCGCATCTGCGCGAGCACCGCCTTGTGCTGCGAGCTCGAGAGGGCCTCGACGATCGCTTCCTTGGATTCGAACTCCAGGTACACCGTTCCCACGCCGACGCCCGCCTCGCGCGCGATGTCCGCGATGGTCGTCTTCCCCGGACCGTAGTGATTGAGCAGTCGCTCCGCGGCTTCGAGAATTTGGGCGCGTCGCGGTGCTTCGGAGGGGGTCATAGAGTCGTGAACGATTATCTCATCAATTCACGGGTGCGTCTCGCAGCTTTCGCAGGATCAGGCCAAGGACCACGCAACACCCTGCCGCGCCCGCTCCCGCTGCGAAGGGGGCTCCGGCACCGACACGCGCAAAAAGAATTCCTCCGAGGATGGGACCGATGGTGCGGGCCAGTCCGCTCGACGATTGGGAGAACCCGAGGACCGTCCCGCGGCTCTTTGCGCCTGCGGCATCCGAAGCGATGCTGGATAGAAGCGGATTGACGATCCCGAACCCGACGGCGACGAAGGCGAGACCGCCGAGGAGAGCGACCGCGTGGTAGGCCAGGCTCACCATCACCATCCCGACCCCAAGAAAGACCGAGCCGGCGATGACCAAATTGACCTGACCGAAGGCGCGGGTGAGTCGCCCGAGCAGAAAGCCTTGAACGACGAGGGTGATTAGGCCGATCACCCCGAACACGTGCCCGATCTCGCTGCTACCCCAGTCGAGGCGGGCCTTGGCGAGGAGGGCAAGCGCGACTTGCTGGTTGGTCAGCACGAGGAACAGGAAAAAGTAGAGGAGAAGAACGAGAACGACCCGCGGCTGGGAGAGCGCGAGCCACAGCGCCTTCGGGTCCAAGCGGGGCCAAAACCGCGGCTCTCCATGCACGACGACGAGGGGATCGGCTTCGGGGATCTGGCGCGTCTCGGGCATGAGAAAAAAAGCGCCGATGAGGTCTGCGACAGCAATGGCGGCGGCGCCGAGAGGCGGAGCCCAGGCTCCGAAGTGACTGAGCGTACTGCCGAGAACGGGACCGAGGACGAAGCCCAGACCAATCCCGGCCCCGAGCCGACCCATCCCGCGCGCGCGCTCTTCGCCGGTCTTCATCACGTCGGCAATCGCAGCCTGACACGCCGCGAGATTTCCGGCGGTCATGCCGGCGACGATCCGAGAGAAGAAGAGGAGAGGAAGAAGTGAGACCCTGGTCGCCAGCGCAAACACGACCATCGAGATCGCGTTCCCGAGAAGGCTCACCAGGATCACCGGGCGGCGCCCGTAGCGGTCCGAGAGCCGGCCGAGAATGGGGGAAGCGATCAGCTGAGAAACCGAAAACGAAGCCAAAATGAAGCCCACGGTGGGGGGCGAGCCTCCCATCGATTCTACGTAGAAGGGGAGGAGTGGAAAAACGATCCCGAAGCCGATCAGATCGAGGAACACGGTGATGAACACGAAGAAGAGAACGCGGCCGCGCGCGCGCTCGTCGATGGGCGGCTCGGCCGTCACGCGCTGGGCTCCTCGAAAAACGCGCAAAGCTCGTCGCGCTTCACCCGTGCATCCTTTCGACCGGGGGCCCCGGCTCTTTTCGCTGCACGAAGACCACGGTGTGCCCGCTCGCCACGTGCGTCGTGGAGATGGTGAGCGCGCAGAGCCTGCCTGCATCGAGATGACATCGAATGCGATCGACGGGAACGTTCTTGTGGACGAGCTCCTCGATGCCGGTATTTCGCCAGGCAATCGGCACTCACGATGTGCAAAATGACGCCGACGTCGTGTGCCCCGCGCGATGCGCCGCCGGCCGAAACGAGCGCGACCCGTGACCTCGCCATCCCCTGCAGTGGGTCACGAGCCGCCGTTGCAGTCAACTTGTTGGGCGTTGCCGGAAGGTCGCCTCGAGGTGCCGCGTCTTGACATCTGAAACCGTAAATATTACAGATAACGCGTGTCGTCCGGTCGTTTTGCCATCGCTACGCATGCTCTCGCTCTCCTCGCAGAGAACGCGGAGGGGTATCCGAGTGAGCACGTCGCCCGCAGCATAAACACCCACCCTGTTTTCTTGCGCCGCGTCATGGCCAAGCTCACGAAAGCCGGCCTCGTCGAGGCGCGAGAGGGGCGCGGTGGTGGCTACCGCTTGTTGCGCCCAGCGAAGCGCATTTCACTCGGCGAAGTCTACGAAGCCACCGAGCCAGACGGTGCGATCGCCAAGAGTCCTTGCGAGCCAAACGCCAAATGCCTCATCGGCGCCGGCATCCGAACCGCCTTCGACGACGCGGTCCGGATCGCGAACGAGTGCCTGATCCGTGGCCTTTCCCGGCAGACCGTCGCCGACATCTCTGCACGTGCTCAAAAAATCGGTCGAGCGAAGCGTGCGAAGTCGGCCTAAGTTATATCAATCCGCTTCAAACCCGTGAGGAGACATCGATGGCAAGCAAGAATGTGATTGAACTCACCGACGCAAATTTCGACGCCGAGGTTCTCAAGGCCACGGAGCCCGTCCTCGTCGATTTCACCGCGACCTGGTGTGGTCCGTGCAAAGCGCTCGCGCCCGTCGTCGAGCAGATCGCCAACGAGTTCGCGGGCAAGTACAAAGTTGGCAAGCTCGACATCGACGACGCGCCCGGCATCACGCAGCGCTACGGCGTTCGCGGCGTTCCCACCGTCATGGTCTTCCAGGCAGGCGAGAAGAAGGGCCAGCACGTCGGCGTCACCAACAAAGAGACGCTCCTCAAGCTGCTCGGCGGCTGACGCACGCAACGCCCCCGTAGACGCGTGCCCGCGTGCGGCCCCGTGATCGCATCACGCAGCCCCCCGGGCACGTTTCATTTCCGTTTTGTGGGTGGTCTTTCGTCGGCGTGCTAGGAAAACATGATGCGAGCCATTCAGATCGTCGCTGCTGCCGCCCTTCTGTCTCTCGGGGCGGGGTGTGGCTCCGCAGCCAAAAAACCGGCCTCCGATGCGACGAGCACTCCCGCAGACGAGGGGGCCCCGAAGTGGGATTCCTCGTCGGAGAGCACGTCGACGCCGGCCCACTCGTCGGGCTCGTCCGGTAGCGCATCGAGCGGCGAAGGCACACCGACCACCGCCGCGCCGGCGGGCCACGTCGCGAACATGCAGGCGCCAAAAGCACGCAGCGGGGACGTCTACGACAAAGAGCACACGGACATCGTGCTCAAGCGCGCCGCTCGCCAGGTGAAGGAAAACTGCGGTTCGGCAAAAGACGAAGACGGCAAAGCGCCCGGCCCTTGGGGAAAGACGTCGGCCGCCGTCCTGCTGGGTCACAACGGGCACTCGAAGGGCGTGACCATCGGAGCGCCGTACGACGGAACGCCGGGAGGTCGGTGTATCTTGCAGGCTTTCTCGAACCTGACCTTCCCGCCGTGGAGCGGCCCCGACACCACCGTGAACTGGGAGCTCGAGCTCCTTCAGCCCAAGCCCTAGTCGCCTAAGTCACTCACTCTTTGCAGTGATCGATTCGATGAGCGCGCGGTCCCCCTGAAGAGCGACGCGTTGCATGTAGAATCCGAGGCCGCGTCGTCCGCCGAGCTCTTCGCCGCCGCCTGCCCGACCGGGGCCGCCGTGAATGAGCTGCGGCATCACGGTGCCCGGCGGAATGGCTTGGGAGGCGATCTTCGAGGAGCCGATCGTCACCCGTCCGTGGAAGGGAGCGATGGCAAGGACCGCCCCGCGAACGAACGATTTGTCATCCGAGTAGACGCTAGAGACGAGACCACCGCCGCCGGCCGCCACGAGCGCGGCTGCCCCCGCCGCCGTTCCGTCGTAGGGCATCACCGTCGAGATCGGCCCGAAGACTTCGTGGTTGTGGACGGCATCGCTCGCGTTCGGCGTAGGCGCGTGAACGAGCATCGGGCTCATGAAAAAGCCTTTTCCCGCCGCTGCGCCGAGCGCGGTGATCGCCTTCGTGTCGCCGAACACCACCCGGCCACACGCCGCGAGACGCTGCGCTCCTTCGCGTACGTCTTTCAGCTGTTGGGCGGTCGCGAGCGGCCCCATGTTCACGTCTTCGCGTGAGGGATCGCCCACCTTCACGGCTTCGAGGCGCTCCCGGATCTGCGCGAGGACAAGCTCGAGCTTTTGCGGAGGCACGTAGACGCGGCGAATGGCCGTGCACTTTTGCCCGGTCTTTTGGGTGATATCGCGGACGACGTCGGCGATGAAGAGGTTCAATAAGTCGGAGCCTTCCTCGACGTCGGGCCCGAGGACCGCTGCGTTGAGGCTGTCGGCTTCCACGTTTACTCGCACCGCTTGATCGATGACCGCCTTGCCGCCGCGGAGGGTCGCTCCCGTCACGCCCGAGCCGGTGAAGGCAAGGACGTCTTGCCCTGTGAGGTGATCGAGGAGATCGCCCGTGCTCCCGGCGATGAACGAGAGCGCACCCTCCGGACACGCATTGGCCGCGACCAAGATCTCCATGATGCGGTGGGACACGAGCGCCGTGCTCGTTGCCGGCTTGCTGATCACGGGCATTCCTGCGAGGAGAGCGGCGGCCGCTTTTTCAGCGAGCCCCCAGGCGGGAAAATTGAAGGCGTTGATGTGCACCGCGACGCCTTCGCGAGGGACGTAGACGTGGACCCCGAAGAGCCTCGGGCTGCGACCGAGCTGGAGGCCCTCTCCGTCGGCGAGGGCGTAGGCTTCACCGAGGGTGGGCGCGAGATCGGCATACGCGGCGAGCGTCCCGGTCGCGCCGTCGATGTCGAACTTGGCGTCGGAGCGGGTGTTGCCGCCGTTAGCGATGGCTAGACCGATCAGCTCGTCGCGATGAGCATGAATGGCTCGCGACATCGCGCGCAGCATTTCGCCCCGCGCGGCGAACGACATGCGCCGAAGCGCCGGCCCGCCGACGTTCCGCGCAAAATCGTGCGCGAGCTTGAAATCGAGCCCTTCGGTGGAAGCGCTGGCGAGCGGTTCCTCCGTCGTCGCGTTGAGGATTGTCGCCACGCGTCCCGTTCCGCGCATCCACTTCCCTTGCAGATAGCTCTTGAGCTCGATCATCGCCTCATCCTCTCGCTTTCTTCGGTCCGTCCACCACCGCCGTCATTACGCGCTCCACGGCATCCTCCGGCGAAACGCTGGAGGTGTCGATCACGTACGCCGCCTTCGCATAAAGGGGTTTTCGTGCAGTGAGAAGAGCCTTGAGCTCGCTCATCGCGTCGGCCCTGTCTTTCATAGGACGTCCGTCACCCTGCGCTACCACGCGATCCCAGTGATCGCGGGCGCTTGCTTTCAGCCACACGGTGCACGCCCGGCGGCGGAGGAGAGCGAAGGTTGCTTCGTCGGTCACGATCGATCCGCTCGTCGCGAGGACCGCGTTCGGGCGGCCATCGAAGAATCGCTTGAGCGCGTCACGTTCGATTTTTCGAAAATACGACTCTCCATGGAGCTCGAACATCGTCGCCAGGCTCATCCCCGCTTCGCGCGCCACGAGAGCATCGAGCTCGACGAATGGCACCCCGAGACGCCGCGCCGCCATCGCTCCAAGGGTGCTTTTTCCTGCACCCCGCAGACCGAGGAGGGCCACCACGCCGCGCATGGTTTCGGGGCGCTCGCTGGCGTTCGCGAGGAGGGACGAGGCCGTTGTGTCCAGTGCGTCGGCCACGTCCTGCAGGCGGGCGACGGAAATGTTTCCCTGCCCCGTCTCGAGCTGGGCGAGAAATCGCTCGCTGACGTGGGCCCGCTCGGCGAGAGCCTTGCGTGTGAGACCGCACTCCGCGCGCTGCGATTTCACCGCGCTCCCCAGGCTCTTCAGGAGATGCGCGCGCTTATCGGCCACGTTCGCGGCGATCATCGTCGTGCACTATAGTTCACGTCACTCACAGTCCAAGCACTATAGTACTTGAACCACGTCGTGTCGTGCCCTACCTTTTTGGGCCATGGCAGACAATCACCTCGCCGGCCTCCAGGCCGTGGTCCGCTTCGAGACCCACCCCGACCGCTACCGCCACTGGTCGCTCGAGTTTCCGGCAGAGTACGCGGGCGCAGTCGCCCGTCTGGCCATGAACGTCAAAGAGGACGGAGGCCTCGTCCCGGGCTACCCCCTCAAGCTCAACTCCTATGATCTGGGCGTAGACGTCGAGCTCGCCGACGCGCTCATGCGCATTCGCTTCGAGCACCCGGAGGTGAAAGCTATCGTCTTCACCAGCGGCAAGGATCGCATCTTCTGCTCCGGCGCAAACATCTACATGCTCGGCATGTCCACCCACGCGTTCAAGGTGAACTTCTGCAAGTTCACGAACGAGACGCGGCTTTGGCTCGAGGAGATGAGCGCGTTCGGCGGGGTTTCCAGCCTCGCGGCTCTCGCAGGCACGGCCTCGGGCGGCGGGTACGAGCTCGCCATCGCCTGCGACGAAATCGTCCTTCAGGAAGACGGTTCGTCCGCCGTGAGCCTTCCCGAGGCGCCGCTCCTTGGCGTCCTTCCCGGAACGGGCGGCCTCACCCGCCTCGTCGACAAGCGAATGATTCGCCGCGATCTGGCAGACGTCTTTTCCACGCTGGCCGAAGGCGTTCGCGGCAAGCGCGCAGTCGAGTGGAGCCTGGTAGACGAGGCTCCGGGGAAGGCCCAGTTCGACGCAGTGGTGAAAAAGCGACTGGAAGCCATGGTCGGTCGCTCCAAGCGCAAATCGTTCCGACCAATGGCCCTCGTTCCGCTCGAGGTGAAGCGCTCCGAAAAAGGTGCAGAGTACAAGTATGTGACGCTCGAGCTGGAACGCGCAGCCCGCACCGCGACTCTCACCGTTCGCGCGCCGAGCGCCTCCGAGCCTGCCTCGCCCGACGAGCTGGCGAAGGCGGGGGCGAGCGCGTGGGCCGTTCGCGCGTTCCGTGAGCTGGACGACGCGATCCTCGATCTGCGCTTCAATCAGCCTGAAATCGGGGTCGTCGCATTGAAGACCGAGGGGGACGCCGAGGCGGTGCTCGCCGTCGACCGGATGCTCACGACCCACAAAGAGGACGGCCTCGTGCGCGAGGTGACGCTCCACATGAAGCGCGTGCTCAAGCGCCTCGACATGTCTGCCAAGAGTTTCTTCGCGCTGATCGAGCCGGGCTCGTGCTTCGCAGGAAGCTTGTTCGAGCTCGCGCTGGCGAGCGACCGCATCTACATGAAGGACGACGAAGGGGTGACCGTCGCCACCTCGCCCATGAACGCGGGTCCGTTCCCGATGGGCAATGGGCTCACCCGCCTCGAGTCGCGCTTCTTGCGCGAACCGCAGCGCGTCGGGCGCGTGCTCGAGCATGCGGGAGCGATGAGCACTTCGGCTGCCAACGAGGCCGGTCTCGTCACCTTCGCGCCAGATGATCTCGACTGGGACGACGAGGTCCGCATTGCCTTCGAAGAGCGCGCGAGCCTTTCGCCGGATGCTTTGACTGGCATGGAGGCGAGCCTCCGCTTCGGCGGCCCGGAGACGATGGAGACCAAGATCTTCGGTCGTCTCACGGCGTGGCAGAACTGGATTTTCCAGCGGCCGAACGCGGTCGGCGAGCGCGGTGCCCTCACGCTCTACGGAAAACCAGAGCGTCCCGAGTTCGACTTTCGGCGTACCTGATCCAAAAGACCAAGGCGGAGATCCCCATGAGCAATGTCGTCACCGATGAGCGCATCCCCAACAACGTCAACCTCTCTGGCGACAAGAAGCTCCAGCGCGCCCTCGAAGCGTGGCAGCCGAACTTCATCAACTGGTGGAAGGAAATGGGGCCGGTCGGCTTCCAAGCGGACGACGTCTTTCTCCGCACGGCGATCTCTACGCGACCCGATGGCTGGGCGAATTTCGATTACGTGAAGATGCCCGATTACCGCTGGGGAATTTTTCTCGCGGATCCGGTGAAGGACCGCACCATCGGCTTCGGCGATCACATGGGCGAGCCCGTGTGGCAGCAAATTCCAGGAGAGCATCGGAACTCGCTTCGTCGGCTCATCGTCACCCAGGGAGACACGGAGCCCGCGAGCGTCGAGCAGCAGCGTCTGCTCGGCCAGTCCTGCCCGAGCGTCTACGATCTGCGAAATCTGTTTCAGGTGAACGTGGAAGAGGGGCGCCACCTGTGGGCCATGGTCTACCTCCTTCAATCGTACTTCGGGCGCGACGGGCGCGAGGAGGCAGAGGCGCTGCTTGAGCGTCGCAGCGGAGACGAGAACAAGCCGCGGATCCTCGGCGCGTTCAACGAGCCGTGCACGGACTGGCTTTCGTTCTTCATGTTCACGTTCTTCACCGATCGCGACGGGAAATTTCAGCTTCTCGCCCTGGCGGAAAGCGCGTTTGATCCTTTGTCGCGGACCACGCGCTTCATGCTCACCGAAGAAGCGCACCACATGTTCGTCGGGGAAACGGGCGTCGGCCGGGTGGTCGAGCGCACCGCGCAGCTCATGGCGGAGCACAAAATCGAGCATCCGGAGGACGTACGGAAGCTCGGAGCGATCGATCTGCCGACCATGCAACGGTACTTGAATCTCTGGTACTCGCTCTCGCTCGATCTCTTCGGCGGAGAGATCTCGTCGAACGCCGCTTCGTTCTTCGCGACCGGTCTCAAGGGGCGTGCGAAGGAGGAGCAGTACGCGGATCACAAGGCGCTCGAGGGTTTCTACGGCATGGACGCCGTCCGCGACGGTCGTCTCGTGCGCGAGGAAATTCCGCTCCGCAACGCGATGAACGAAGTGCTTCGTGACGACTACGTGGTCGACTGCCAGCGCGGCGTCGACAAATGGAACCGCGCCATCGAAGCTCATGGCGTCCCGTTCAAGCTCACCCTGCCGAGCCGCAGGTTTCACCGTCAGATCGGCATCTACAGCGACGTGAATGCCGGGCCTTCGGGGGATCTCATCACCAAAGAGGCGTTCGACGCCAAGCGTTCCGAGTGGCTCCCCAGCGCGGCGGACAAGGCATACGTCCAGAGCCTCATGCAGAAGCCGATCTACGATCCCAAGCAGATGGCGAACTGGATCGCTCCGCCGAAGCAGGGCATCAAGGGCCGCGGAGTCGACTTCGAATACGTGAGACACGACCAGGCGTAACGATGGAACGCCTGCCTCCCGTCGCGCCGTCTGACGAAATCAATCTCTACATCCGAACGTACTATTCGCTCCTTCGTTCCTCGGGTCAGGTGCGGGTGCGGGCGATCGAGGAAGCGCACGCGTACAGCGGGTCGTCGCTGCATCTCGGCGCGCTGTCGCCCATCCCGGACGTGTCGGCGTTTGCGTATGCAGCGGCGCGCCTTCCGGACGAGATGCAGGAGACCAAGCTCGTCGTGCTCGGGCAATCGCACGAGCTGTTCGAAGCTGCGGGCTTCAATGTCCGGGCCTGGAAACCCGTGCGAACGCGCGGTCGCCGCCGTCCGCTGCGCTTCGAGCCGAAGACCGGAACCCTCGGCGTGTTCATCGCCAGCGAGAGCGACATCGACGACTTCGTGCCGATCGTCACGGCGTACCAGATCGAGTGGAACAAGATGCACTGGCGGCTGCAGGCCGCAGATCTCACCTCGCATGCCGAGCTACCCGACGCGAACGGGCTGGCGGAAATACTCGGGATCACCGTAGACGACGTGGCGATCCTCGCCTTCGCGTTCACCAAGAGCAAGTTCGAGGCGGGCATCCGTGCTCTCGCGGCCCGCCCCTCCGACATCCATCTGCAGATGCTCGCTTCGTCGTATTCGCAATACCAGCGCGCGGCCCAGCGGTGGTGGAGCGGCATTGAGCCCGGGTATCTTCAGAAGGAGCATCCTCGCCGACCGCCGGTGTATTTCGTGTCCTCGAACACCCACGCCATCGCCAACCTCGTCGGCGGCTACGCCCGGGCGCACACGAAGGAAATCGTCGAGTACGCGCTCGCCAAAAATCCAGAGGGCCTCGCTGACACCGTCGCCCAGAAACGTGGGGACGAGGCGGCGATCCGCCCGCTCGTTTACTATCTTCTTCGGGGCTACATCCACGACGATCCCACGGGAGCGCGGATGCGCGAGGTGCGGCAATTCGAGGCGAGAGTGGGGCTTGCCCATTTCTCCGAGCCTGGTCACGTCGACGTCGATGCCCAAATCATGCAGATCTCGAAGATCGACCCGAGCCTCATCGACCCGCGGTTGCACGTGCCGGGAATCGAAGCGCTCGCGAAGAGCGACGCGTACATCATCAACATCGACTACCCGCTCGGAATGGCGGCGTTTCACCTGCTCTCACGTGTGGGCCAAGGGGTGGGCGAGCTCCGTGGCGTGTACGTCATGGGAAAGGCTGCTTCGCTCAACGGACGGGTCGGCGATGTTTCGCTCAGCGGGGTCGTCTACGACGAGCACACCCGCAACACGTTTCTTTTTCGCAACGCGCTCACCGCGAAGGACGTGCGCCCGTACCTGCAGTACGGAAGCGTATTCGACAACCAGTCGGCCCTCACGGTGCGAAGCGCGTTCCTCCAGAACAAGAATTACATGAACGCCTTCTACCGCGACGGTTACACGGTGCTCGAGATGGAGGCGGGGCCGTTTTTGAGCGCGATTTACGAATTGATGCACCCTACACGTATCCCCGTGAACGAAATCGTGCACATCAGCGATCGCGCTTTTGAAGTGGGCTTTCTCCACTACGTGTCGGACACGCCCAACTCGCGGCGGCAGTCGCTCCTGTCGAAGAGCCTCAGCTACTTTGGCGTGGACAGCACGTACGCGTGTGCGACCGCGATCGTCCGGAAGATCTTCGAGCGTGAAGTGGCTTTAGCCGCAGGATCTCCGCGACTCTCGGTTTTCTGAGTGTCAGCCTCGGAGAGCCTCTTCGACTAGGGACTTGGTTTCGGCGAGCTTCCGTTCTTCTTCCGGAGTCCGTTTGCGCCTCGTGGCGGCGGTGGCGAGATCTTTCGCGGAGGGGGTCTCGGATTTTCGCTTGGCGAAGAACCGCCCGATGAGGCCTTTGATGGGCTCGATCGTGAACATGCCGTCGGCGAGGGCGTCCGGTTGCGAGCGAAGCGCGGCGACGATCTCCGGGTTGGAATCGACCCACACCAGAGCCTCGTCGAAGGCCTCTTTCTGGGTGGTCTCCATGTGAGCGCGCGCGCGTGACGGCTTCAGATCGTGCTCGCGAACGAAGAGGGCGACGGCGACGGCCAGCTCCTCGAGGCCGAGGCACGTGGCCTGGTGCACGCGGACGCCTCCGCACGATTTTCCGTAAACGTAGGCGCCATTCAGAAGCAAGAGACCGAAGCCCGTGGCCACGGCGGCGAGCTCCGAAAGCACACCGAGCTCACGCGGGTCGAACTCCTCACCGGCTTCCATAAGGACCATGGCGCCCACGCTGCGCGCGAGGTTGGTCGTGAGAAGCACGCCGTTGCCTGCGTCGGCCGTGGCGACTTCCACGATATAGCCGTCGTCGAGCTCGACTACGTTGTCGCGTGGACCGCCGCCGCCGCCGCCGGTGCCGCAAGCCCCAGAGCCGCACGATTTTCCGCCCCCCGCTGCAGTGCCGGCTTCATCGGAAGGTTCGAGAAAACGGATCCCCACGCGGAGGTCGTCCGCGATCGGCGCGTAGCCGATCATGCGAGTCAGAAGGCGTGCCACGCTCTCTCCATCCTTCGTGAACGCGTCGGGGAAATGTTCGCCGCTCGGCTGGAGCAGCTCCGGGGCGCCGATGTCCTCTCCGTACGCCGCCCGCAAATGCGCGTACCGGGAGATGATCGCGCGGATGGCGTCTTCGCTCAGATTTTCCATGTTCCCCGAGTTTAGCTGCTAAACGTCACCCGTGCCGCTGGTCCTTGCCACCTTCAACGTCAAAGATCTCTTCGACGCTGCGGACTCGGTTTCGCGCGCCCACCTCGGCGCCAAGCTCGATTGGCTGGCGGCGAAGGTGCGGGAGCTGGACGCCGACGTGCTCGCGCTGCAAGAGGTGGGATCAGTCGACGTGCTTCGGGAGCTGTGCTCCAGGCTTCCCGACGGCGGCAGGTACGGCACGCCCCTGCACGGCACGGCCGATGCGCGAGGAATTCGCTGCGCGATTCTCACCCGCCTTCCCGTCCTCGCCTCGAAGGTTCACACCTCGAACCAGCTCGAGTTTCCCTCTTTCTACGTGGGTGACCCGTCTCCCTTCGGCGCCCGCCTTCCGCTCCGGCGCGGTGTGCTTCACGCGGAGCTCGACGGCGGTGAGCTTGGCGTCGTGCATGCGCTCGTCATGCACTTCAAGTCCAACCGGCCCGTCCCTCTGCGGACTCCTTCGGGGGCACCGGTGATCCCGACGTCGGGACGCGAGCGCACGGAAGGGGAGCTGCGGAGCCTCGCGTGGCGCGCCGCCGAAGCGCTTTTCGTTCGGGGAATCGTGGACGATTTGCTCAAGGACAATCTCGAACGCAACGTAGTCGTGATGGGTGATCTCAATGACGCACCCCAGTCGACGGTGGTGCGGATCGTCTGCGGGGACGGTCCGACAGCGCTTCGCCCGGCCGCGGAGCAGATCCCTCCGGATGAGCGCTTTAGTCATCTCCACCGCGGCGTCCGGTGCCAGATCGATCACCTGCTCCTCTCGTCGTCGCTCTGGGCACGTCTTCGCAGCGCGCGCTTCCTCAACGTCGGTTTGCGCGACCACTCGGCGATCCCCCTCGACCAGCCCACTGCCGATTCGGATCACGCGCCGCTCGTGGTCACTCTCGCCTAGAAATGGCGTAGTCTCGTCGTCCCATGCCATCGCCGCGGGAATCGAAACCTCCTTCTCCGCTCCTCGAGCCGATGCTCTCTGCGGCCGCATACCACCGTGCGCGTGGTGAGCTCGACGAAGCGCTCGATGCCTACAAGAAAGCGCTGATGGTTTCGGAGACCGCGGAGCTGGGGACGCTCGCCACGATCTACGCGCACATCGGGACGGTGAAGCGTCTGCAAGGAAAGTTCCGCGAGGCCGAGCTCAATTTCGAGAAGGCTCTCGATGCCTCCCCGGGCCATCGTCGCTCGCTCGATGCGCTCTGCGAGATGGCGACGACGGAAAAGGATTTCGCCAAAGTGGCTGCGTTTCGTCGTCGCATCATCGAGGTGATGGAAGAACCGCTCGAAAAAGCAGACGAGCTGTCGCGTCTGGCGACGACCCTCGCCGACGATCTTCACGATGCCCGGGGCGCTGCCGAGGCTCTCGAGCTCGCCCGCGAGCTCCGCACCGAAGACCCGGTCATCCTGATGCGCCTGAAGGAGCTGTACAACAAGCTCGAAGCTTGGCCGAAGGTGATCGATCTCTACGGGGCGCTCTGCATGGAGGCCGACGACGCCAAAGACCGCGCGCTTTGCCGCTTCGCCCAGGCAGAAATTTCCATGGGGAAGTTGAACGATGAGCCGCGCGGGCTCGTTCTTCTCGAGGCGGTGCTCGAGGAAGACTCGTCGCATGAAGAGGCGCTCTCGATGCTCGTCGCGCGGAGGACGGCTCGCCTCGAATGGCGTGAGCTCGAACGCAGGTACGCAAGGCTCATCGACGACAACGCCGAGCGTGGTCGCTCCGATCGCGCTGCCGACTTCTGCACGCGGCTCGGTAAGCTGCGCCGAACCGAGCTTCACGATCCGGAAGGAGCGATCGAGGCCTTCAGCGGCGCGCTCCGATGCAACCCGCGCGACGTGTCGGTGCGGGCCGAGCTAGCCGATCTCTTCGCCGCCCAGGGTGAGCGCTCGGCGGCCGTACAAGAGCTGCAGATCGCGGCGGTGTACGCGCCCAGACGCGAGGAGACGTACCGTCGTCTCTTCGAAATTCACACCCGTGAAGGGCACACCGATCGCGCGTGGCTCGCGGCGATGGCACTCGAGGAGCTCAAGATGGCGGAGCTCGATCACGAGATCATCGCCGATCAATACCGCCCGGAGGGTGCGCTTCGCCCGGCGAACGCCCTCGATGACGCCGCGTGGGATTCGTTCATCCGCGCGCCGGGCTCCGACGAGAGCGTCGCCCAGATCCTCCGCGCCGTCGGTCCCGCAGCCATTCAGGTGAGCGTGCAGGCGCTCGTGGAGGCGAAGAAGCTCAACGAGCTTCCACCCGAGAGAAAGCAAGACACCGCGGGCACCGCTTCGATCGTGCGTACGTTCGTGTGGGCGAGTCAGGTGCTCGGCGTCGTGCTTCCGGATCTCTACTTGCTCGACGAAGTGCCTGCCGGCGGAGTCGCTGCCGTCCAGGTGGCCGCGCCCTCTACCGCGCTCGGAAAATCCGTGGTGAGCGGTCTCCCGGTGCAAGACTTGGCGTTCATCGCTGCGCGCCACCTCACCTACTATCGTCCGGAGCACTACGCGCTCGTTTTCTATCCGACGTTGAACGACCTCACGATCCTTTTTCTCGCCGCCGTACGCGTGTCGCTCACGGAGCTCCCCGTTCCGGTGGGCATCGAAGCGGCGGTGCTTGCCCTGCAAAAGCGCATCGAGGCCGTGCTCACGCCCGAGGCTCGGGACGCGCTCGCCGACGGCGTTCACCGGTTCGAGCGAGAGGGCGGTCGCGTGGATCTCGCCGGATGGACGCGGAGCGTGGGGCTCACGGCGGTGCGCGCAGGGCTTGTTCTGTCGGGCGATCTTGCGGTGGCTTCACGGGTGATCCGCCGCGACGATCGCGCGATCTCCGAGCTCAGCAAGGAAGACATGATCGACGACTTGCTCGCCTATTGCGCTTCCGAAAAGCTTGCCGTGCTTCGCGAGTGGCTGGGGGTCGCGGCGCGGCCTTCCATGCGTCCGCCCATGCTCAGCGAGCCTTGAGGGCTACGCGAGCTTTTGGATCGGTGACGTCATCAGCTCGTGAATGATCGCCTCTGGCGAGCGCGACGAGGTCAAGAGGCTCCCGGCGAGGGCGCGAAAGATTGGCGCGGTGACTCCGCGCTCTTCGATCCACGATGCAATGCGGGGGAGGAGATCGACCGCTTCGACGCGCAACTTCGCGACCTTCACCGCCTCCTCCACGGTTTTCCCACGGGCGAGCGCCGCGCCGACCAGCACCTCCGGTCGCTCGCTCTGAGAAATCGACGCCAAGAGATCTCCGTACCCGGCGAGCCCGAGGAGCGTGCGCTCTTGTCCGCCCGCAGCTGCGGCGACGCGCCCTGCTTCTTCGACGCCGCGCGAGATGAGCGCCGCGACGAGCCCCGCGTTGATTCCGAGCTCTTGTGCGTAGCCGACGCCGATGGCCAAGCAGCCGACGAGCGCGCTCGCCCATTCGAGGCCCGTGAGGTCGGAGGTCGCGTATACGCGAAGGGTCGCTGAGCCAAAGGCTCTGGTTATGGCCTCGTTCACCTCGGGAAAGTGTGATCCGCACACTAACACGCTCGGCTTTCCGGCGAGGAGATCTTCGGAGAGCACGGGACCACCGAGGGCACCGACCCGGCGCGCCGGAGTCTCTTCGCGCAAAACCTGGGAGATGGCGGTGAGCGCTTCGCCCTCGAGGCCACGTACGCCATGGACGAGAAGGTGGCGGCCGTCGACGACATCGCCGAGACGCTTGGCCACCTCGCGCGCGACCTCCGAGGGCGTGGCCAAAACGATCACCCGGGCTCTCTTTGCCACATCGGCGAGCTCGGTTAGCTGCTCGACGCCCTTGGGAAGGTGGTCCTTCAAGGGGCGTCTGGAGTGGATGAACGCCGCCGTACCGGTGCGCGTCGCCGCTGCCGACAACGCCAGACCCCACGCCCCTCCGCCGATCACTGCTACGGACCCCGAGTACATTAGACGGGGATAAACCAGATGTGGCGCGGCGGCCATCGAGAGTACAGACTCCGCGGCCTATGGACCTCGTGCAGCTCCAAAATCGTGGGAAATCCCCGCGTGAACGCGTGCTCGCAAAGTTCTTGCCCACCACCCGCGAGGAGATGGACGCGCGAGGCTGGAGCGAGCTCGACATCCTCATCGTGACGGGGGACGCGTACGTCGATCATCCGGCGTTCGGTCCGATTCTCATCGCTCGCTTCCTCGAAGGGCGCGGCTTCAAAGTCGGCGTCGTGGCCCAACCCGCGTGGTCGTCGCCGGCAGACATTGCGCGCATGGGGCGGCCGCGGCTTTTCGTCGGCGTGAGCGCCGGCAACCTCGACTCGATGCTCAACAAGCTGACCGCGCAGAAAAAGATGCGCGCCGAGGATCAATACTCCCCGGGAGGAGCCGCCGACGCACGTCCTAATCGCGCGACGCTCGTGTACGCGAACCTCTGTCGTCAGGCGTTTCCTGGTCTGCCGGTGGTGATCGGAGGAATCGAAGCCTCTCTGCGGCGCATCGCGCACTACGACTACTGGTCGAACGAGGTCCGGCGCTCCATCCTGCTCGACGCAAAAGCGGATCTCCTGGTCTTCGGCATGGGCGAGCGTCCGGCCTGGGAAATCGCAAAGCGCCTCGACGCGGGGGAGAGCGTCTCGTCCCTCACCGACATTCGCGGCACGGCGCACGTGAAGAAAAATCGGCGCGAGTGGGAGCCTCTCGTCGTAGACAAGAGCCGTTACGTGACCGACGGGAAGCTCGTCGTCCTCCCTTCGTACGAAGAGGCAAAGGCCGACAAAACAGCCTTCGCGAAGATGAGTCGGGCCTTTCAGTACGAGACGAATCCGCACAACGGTCGCCCGCTTCTCCAGGTGCATGGCGATCAGGCGGTGTACTTCAACTCGCCTGCCGAACCGCTCACCGAGGCGGACATGGACGGCCTCTACGATCTGCCGTTCGCGCGCCTTCCGCATCCGACGTACACCGAAGTAATCCCTGCGTACGAGACGGTGAAGGCCTCCATCGTCACCATGCGCGGTTGCTTCGGAGGCTGCACGTTCTGCAGCATCACCGAGCACGAGGGCCGCATCATCCAGAGCCGCTCGGAGGGGAGCGTCCTTCGCGAGGTGCGTCAGCTCTCCCGCATGGAAGGCTTCAAGGGCACGCTCACCGATCTCGGTGGCCCCACCGCAAACATGTACAAGATGACGTGCAAGGACGACGAGACGGAGAGCTCCTGCCGCCGCCTCTCCTGTGTTCATCCGGGCATCTGCGAAAACCTCGTGACCGATCACGCGCCGCTCATCCAGCTGATGAAGAAGGTGCGCGAAGAGGAGGGGATCAAGAAGGTCTACATCGCGAGCGGCGTTCGCTACGATCTTGCCGAGCGGAGTCCGGAGTTCATCAAGGAGCTCGCGCAGCATCACACCGGCGGGCAGCTCTCCGTCGCCCCCGAGCACAATAGTGACGACGTGCTCAACAAGATGAAGAAGCCATCGATCAAGAGCTACGAGAGGTTCGCGCAAGCCTTCTGCCAGGCCAGCGAAGAGGCGGGAAAAGAGCAGTACCTCGTGCCGTACTTCATCACCGGGCACCCGGGCTCGACCCTCGTCGACACCATCGCTCTCGCGCTCTACCTCAAGGAAAAAAAGATGCGGCCGCGCCAGGTGCAGGATTTCATTCCCACGCCGATGGCCGTCGCTACCACCATGTTTTACACCGGGCTCGACCCGCTCACGATGAAGCCGGTCTACACCGCGACCGAGCTCCGAGAGAAACGGATGATGAAGGCCCTCATCTTCTACTGGGATCCGGAGCACTGGCCGCTCGCGCGGGAAGCACTGAAAAAAGCGGGCCGCACGGATCTGATCGGACGCGCCCCAAGCTGCTTGGTGCCGCCCGAGTACGGCATCACCGCGCCGCGCACGCCCGTGCGCTCAGGAAGCCGACCGAGCTTCGGCGCTCGAAAAAAGCGGCCGAGCTAGCTCACTTCGGAGTCGGGGGCACGACGACGGTGTTGATCGTCGCCACGTTGCCGCCCGCCGGATAAGCGTACGACGCGGCGTTGGCGAGCCCCCACACCACGAGCCCAAAGGGGCCGGTGCTGGAAGCGGTGTGCGGCCCGGTGTCGCACGCTCCGTTCTTCACGCTGTTTCGTTCGAGATCGACGTTCGTGATCTCGTATTTGCCGCTCGTGCCCATGGGCTTCCATCCGGTGAGTGTCCCCGCGCAATCGAGCTTCACGTCCTGGAATCCCTTCGGGGTCTTGGTGCGCGTGAAGACCAGGTTCGTCGTCGTGTAGCTCGGGTCGGTGAAGAACACGTAGCTCGAGAGATACTGGGCGGGCGCGACGACGTTGACAAACTCTTCGTCGCCGTCGCTGCCGGGCGCGTCCTTCACCGTGCAGCCCGTCATGGCCTGCCCGACGTAGAACGGGTGATTGTTGTCCTGGCTCTTGATGACGAACGGGCCCGTCGCCTCGAAGTCGACCATCTGGCCTTGCTTCAGCGTCGGCGGTGCTCCGCTCACCGCCGGATCGTAGGTGAGGGTCGTGCCATCGACCGAGCCCACGATGCGGTAAGGAATCGACTCTTCGAGACCTCCCGAGCGCCGCGTCGCGAACGGCGGCACGGCGTACTCCGAGCCGAGCGCCGAAACAGGCGGAATTTGCTGGTGTACCGAGTCGCATCCGCCGCTCGTCGTGGTGGACGAGTTGAGGCACGAGTAGGCGTTGCCGCCCATGAAGGCCACGGGCTTGTCGCTGGAGACGACGCTGCCGCTCATTTCGAGACCGCCAGCCTGCCACTGCACGAGCTCACCGGCGTTGAGCGTGTACGTCGTCACCGCGCCGAGCGGCGCAGCAGCAACCCCGGTACCGGAGGGGAGCGCCACCGTCGGCACCATCTTCACGGTGGTGTTGTCGCTCATGGCGAGGACCTGTCCCCACTGAGGACCGTTACCAAACGCGTTCGAACGGTTCCCCGGCTGCGGTACGACGGCCACGTAGTTCTTTCCCCACGCGGACGTCGGCAGGAGGAGCTCGCCACTCGGGAGGACCGAGGGAGCGCCTCCGTACGGAAGAACGTCGTAGTTGGTGACCGGGATGCTCGTCGAGATGTGCCACGCTTTGCCGAGGCCGGTGCCGACGACCGCGGTGCCTTGCGCGAGCGCCGGCGCGATCGGGCATTGGTACGGCGCAGTTGGATCGGCAGAAAGAAAAAGAACGGCCACCTTGCCCGGGGGCACGCCTGTCGCAGGCACCGGAGCCCAGCTCGTCGGCGCCGTTCCTTGGGCTGCGATGCGCCCGAACATGGTGACGTCGTAGGTCATTCCATCGCGCGCGACCGTGATGACGGAGTCTTTCGTCCAGTCGTTCGTGACGAACACGGAGAAGCAGGGAGCGGTCTGGCCCGCGTAGAACGAAGGCGTGGCGATCATGAAGTCGCAGCCGACCGAGCCGTGATCGAGCGCCGCTGCGGCGCATGCGGGCATGCATTTGCCTGATGCACAGCCTTGATCGGGCGGGCACTTCATGACGACGTTGCCGCCATTGTCGGTGACGCTTTGGAGATCCGGGCTGCACCCTGGTCCGGCCGCTCCTCCGTCGGGTCCGCCGTCGCCGAAGAGGATGACGGGGCCGCCTTCCGCGAGGTCGGTTCCGCCGTCGCTGTCCGCCGGCATGTCGAAACCGCTGTGTCTGCTGCTGCCGCAACCGATGAGCGTTGACGTCAGGATCGCGAGGACGGCCCAGGTTTGGCGGTGAATCATGTGCCCCGCATGGTAGCTCGTTTTCCCGCGTGTACGAGCGCTTCGGATCGAAAGGTCGTGACGTCTCCGCTATTTGACCAGATGCGTGTCGCGGCCGAGGGCGTGCTCAAGGCGGACACGAGCGGTGCGTGCATCCACGGAAGCGTTGAGCGCGTCGAGACGGGCGCGCGTGAGATCCGTTTCGGAGTCGGTCAACGTCGTCGCCGTGGCGCGGCCGTTGTTGAAGAGCTCACGGGCAACACGGTAGGCCTCCGTTGCGCTCACGAGCTCGCGGGCCGTGGATGAGATCGCGAAATCGGCCTCTTTTACCGCTTGAAAAGCCTGCAGGATCTCGATCGCGATGCTGTCGCGGACCACCGCTTTCTGCGCTTCGAGGGTCGCCGCTCGCGACTCTGCATCGGCCGCGCCGGGCCCTGCGACGAGGAAGTCGTTCGGTGACCAAATCGCTTGCACGCCGATGTCCCAGGTCGGAAAAAATTTCGCGGTGGTTGGGAAAAAACGGATGTTGGGGTTCGCATAGATCGCGTCTGCGAAACCCGAGACGACCGGGTACTTTCCGGCGCGCGCCACCTTGGCTTGCTCGCGTGCCGCGTCGGCGTTCGCGTCGATGCTCTTCACCTCGAAGCGCGCGGAGTGGGCCTCGCTGGTTAGTTGGTTGAGATTCCCGGCGAAGGCCGCGGGGGGGGTATCGAGCCCCTCGCCAGGGACGAGCGCTTCGTCGTCCTTCGCGTGCATGGCGATGCGCACCTGCATTTCCGTGAGGTCCGCCAGGTTCTTCGAGCGTTCGACCTGGAGCTCGGCGGAGGCCTGGGCAGTCTCCGCGCGCAGGACGTCGGCCCGCGACGCGTTGCCCACCGAGAACTGATTTTTCGCGTCGTTGAGGTGATTTTTCTGATCGTTCAGCGCCTGGACGGCCACGACCATCGCGGAGCGGGCGCGCAGCCACGTGTAGTATGCAACCTTTCCGTCGGCCGCTGAGCGCGCGCGCGCCGTCACCGCATCGTAGCGGGCAGCGTCGCGAGAGTTGGTGACCGACGTGTAGTTCTGATTGATGCGCAGAAGGTAATCGCTGATCGGAACGACGATGTTCGCCTGGAGCAAGTATTGCTCGGTGATAACGGGCGAAAGCGCGCTGCCCGGGATCTGCATCGTCGAACCCGGAAGGGTGAACGACGGCGGCGTAAAATTGCTCAAATGGGCGTAGCGCGCCGTGGCCGTGAGCCGGGGGAGAAACGAGGCCCATGCTGCGTCGACCCGCGCCGCCGCTCCGCGGAGAGACTCGTCTGCCGCCTGTCCGGAATAGCTCGTCGCCGCCGCGCGCGTGCCAACCTGCTCTGCGGTGAGACCCGAGGGCGAGATGCGCAGCAGCTCCGTGGGCACGGGAGCGACGTCCCCCGGCTGAGGACCGGCAGGAGCGACAGGTGGAGCGGGCGGGGCGACCGTTGATGGCCGCGCGGGACGGGGCCGAGCGCCTTGGGCGTGGGCGGACGATGCTTGCGCAATGCTTGCTGAGAGCACGCCGGCCACCAGAGCGAGTCGCCTTCCGGGGAAAGACTGTGTCGTCGAGGTGCGGATCATTTCCACCGCATATAATCACTCTTCCACGCGAAGTCGCCTTGGATCAGATCCGCAAGGTCCCTATCCTGCAACGAGTGGAAACCGCGTCGATCTCCCAGATAACCGAACGAATCGCGAAGGCCTGCGCGGAGACACCCGGCGGCGTGGTGGCATTCGATGGCGACGGCACGCTCTGGAGCGGCGACGTGGGAGAAGACTTTTTCCACGCCCTCCTGGAAAACGCGGACTTTCGGGCTCCGGCACGCGCGGCCATGGAATCCGACGTCGCGGAGTTCGGCCTTGCGATCACCGGCTCCGCGCTCGACCTCGCCCGCGGGCTCTATGCCGCGTATCGCGACGGTCGTTACCCAGAGGAGCGCACCTGCGAGATGATGACCTGGGCCTGTGCGGACTGGGCGCGTGAAGAGGTCGACGCCTTTGCGGAAAAGGTCGTTCACGGCCTTGGGTCACGGCTTCACGGTGAGGCCATCGCCGCCCTCGAGTGGGCGCGCGACGCGAAGATCGAGGTGCTTTTGGTCAGCGCGTCTCCCAGGCCAGTGGTGGAGGCCGCCGGTCGCGTCGTGGGGATCGACGGCGCGCACGTCTTCGCCGCCACGCCGACGTACGATGGTGCGATCATGTTGCCGCGTGTCGTGCGTCCCATTCCTTATGGGCCCGGAAAAGTGGGCGCCATTCGCGCGTATGCCAAGGCGCGTCCGCTCTACGCCGCGTTTGGCGACAACGTGTTCGACCTCGCGATGCTCACGGAAGCGCGCGTAGCCGTTGCCGTACGGCCAAAATCCCGGCTTCGCGAACGGGCGCACGAGGTCCACGGCATCGTCGAGATCCAGCCTATACTCGCCCCATGAGCGCGACGGATGGGAGCACGGACGCTGCACGGTTGAAGATCGGCGCAGCGGGAGCGACGGACATCGGTCGTGGGCGAAAGCACAACGAAGACTGCGTGCTCGTGCGCCCGGATCTCGAGCTCTACTTGCTCGCCGACGGCGCGGGCGGACACAACGCGGGAAACGTGGCCAGCGCGCTCGCCACCAGCTCGATCGCCAACGCCTACGAGACCAGCGCCGATTCTCTGTCCGACCGTCCCGACATCGACATGTTCGGACTCTACACCGATGCGCGTCGCCTCGCCGCCGCGATCAAAAAGGCGAACCAGGACATCCTCGAAATCGCAAAGTCTTCGGATCGACACAAGGGTATGGGAACGACGATCGTGGGGGTCGCTCCGTCCCTCGCGTCGGGAGCGCTGCACGTTGCGCACGTCGGCGACAGCCGGTGTTACCGCTGGCGCGCGGGGCAGCTAGAGCAGCTCACCCACGACCACTCGATGATCAACGATGTCCTGGAAAAATGGCCGGATCTGGATGACGCCGCGCTCTGCCGCTTGCCGCGTCACGTGGTCACCCGCGCTCTCGGAATGGAAGCCACCGTGCGCGTCTCCGTCCGCACCTTCGAGCTCGTCGGCGGGGATCGCTACCTCCTCTGCTCCGACGGCCTCTCGGATGCGCTCGAGCCCGAGGCGATCAACGCCATCATGGGCGCGGCGATGCTCCCAGACGACGCGGTCCACGAGCTGATCGACCGCGCCAACGAGGCGGGCGCCAAGGACAACATCGGCGTGGTGGTCCTCTTCTGCGACGTCGTGCCCGGGACGCTGCCTCCTCCGCGTCATCGACCCGCCCGACGCCGCATGGCCTCCCGCGTCGATTTCCAGCCGCCTGGCCCGGAAGATCCGGAGATCGTCATCCTCAGCGTCGAGGACGCGCCACACGTCGTGGCCTCCGTCGGCGTGAACGACGAATGGCTCGAGACCATCGACGACACGCTTCATGGCAGGACCGGCCCGAAGAGCGAGAAGACCTGATAAGTTCACGCGATGGATTTCGATCTCACCGAAGAGCAGACCCTCATCCGCGACACCGCGCGGGATTTCGCGGCTCGAGAAATTGCACCGAAGGCTGCGGAGCTCGATAAATCCGGGCGCTGGCCCGCGGAGATCGTGGCGCGGATGGCGGAGCTCGGATTTTTGGGCGTTGCCATTCCGGAAGAATACGGCGGTAGCGGTCTCGATACTGTCAGTTACGCCCTGGCCATGGAGGAGATCAGCGCGGCCTGCGCCTCCTCGGGGGTCATCATGAGCGTGAACAATTCTCTCTTCTGTGATCCGATCTACAAGTTCGGAACCGACGATCAGAAGAAGAACGTCCTCACTCCGTGCGCGAGCGGCAAGAAGCTCGGATGCTTCGGGCTGACGGAGCCGATGAGTGGCTCGGACGCTCAGACCATGGCCACCGGCGCCGAAAAAGTCGGAGATGGCTGGGTGCTCAACGGCGCGAAAAACTGGATCACCAACGGGCCCCACGCCGACTTCATCCTCGTCTTCGTGGTGACCGATCGCTCCGGGGCGAAGATCAAGCACACCGCGTTCATCGTTCCCAAAGGCACGCCCGGCTACACGCAAAATGCCCCCGATCACAAGCTCGGGATTCACGCTGCCCACTCCTGCACCGTGTTCTTCGAGAACTGCAAGCTCCCCGACAGCGCGATCGTGGGCAAGGTAGGCGAAGGCTTCAAGGTCGCCATGGCTACCCTCGACGGAGGGCGGATCGGCATCGCTTCCCAGGCTCTCGGGATCGCCCGCGCCGCGCTCGACAAGTCGGTCTCCTACGCCAAGGAGCGAAAGAGCTTCGGCGTGCCCATCGCCGAGCACCAGGCCATCCAGTTCATGCTGAGCGACATGGCGACGGAGCTCGACGCCGCGCGTCTCCTCACGCTTCGCGCTGCCACCATGAAGGACGAAGGTGTTCGGCATACGTCCGAGAGCGCGATGGCCAAGCTCTACGCGAGCGAGATGGCGACGCGTGTCGCGCACAAGGCCATCCAGATCCACGGAGGCTACGGCTACTCGTCGGAGTTCCCGGTCGAGCGAAATTACCGCGACGCGCGCATCACGGAAATCTACGAAGGAACGAGCGAGATCCAACGCATCGTCATCGCCGCGAGCTTGCTCCGAGCATGAGAAACGATCTCGTTTTTGCCGGTATTTTGGTGAGCTTCGCGGCCGCGTGCGGGGGTGAAAAAGTCGAAGCGAAGGCACCCGAGACAAACGCGTCCTCGGTCGCCGAGGAGCATCACGGCGCGAAGATGCGAATGTCGAGCGAGCTCGGAGAGATCGATCCCAAGGAGACTCAGAAGACCTTCGACAAGCTGCAGACTACGTTTCAGGGCTGCTACAAGAAGGGGCTCGGGCGCGTCGAGTACCTGTCGGGAGACGTGAAGTTTTTCCTCCGCCTCACGCAGGACGCTGCCGTCAAATTCGCGTACGTCGAAGAGTCCAACCTCGGCGATCGCGCAACCGAGCGCTGCATGCTCGACGCCATCGGCTCCGCCTCCTGGCCCAAGCCCAAGGGCGGCGAAGCAGAAATTCGCAACGGCATCGGCTTCGATGCCGCGGCCGACGTGCGTCGCCCAGCGGATTGGAACGCCGACAAGATCGCCGCTGTCCTCGGAAAATCCGACGCAGCCTTTACTAAGTGCAGGGAAGGGGTCAGCGGCACCTTCAAGGTCACCGCGTACGTCGAGCCCGACGGGAAAAACGGAAAGGTGCAGGCCGTCGGCGTCGCTCCACCCAACAAGGAAGGCGAGGCGAAAGCGGATTGCGTGAGCGAGGCGGTGAAGGCTCTCAAGCTCCCTAGCCCGGGGAGCTACGCTGCGAAAGTGAGCTTCGTTCTCTAAAATGGATCTCACGCTCAACGAAACGCAGGCCCTCGTCCAAAAGACGGCGCGCGATTACGCCGTCAGGGTCATCGCTCCCGAAGCGGCAGACATCGATCGCCACGCGCGCTTTCCACGCGAGATTTTACGGGGTTTGGGCGAGCTCGGTCTGCTCGCCGTCAACGTTCCCGAGGAGCTCGGTGGCTCGGGCGCCGGCGTCGTTTCCTATGCGCTTGCCATGCAAGAAATCGCGGCGGCGTGCGCCTCCACCGCCGTGACGATGGCCGTCACCAACATGGTCGGCGAGGTGATCGCCACCTTCGGCACCCCTGAGCAGAAGGCGCGCTGCAATCCGAAGCTCGCCAGCGGTGAGTGGGCGGCGGGCTCATTCGCGTTGAGCGAGACGGACGCCGGGAGCGATCCAAAAGGGATGCGGACCACCGCCGTCAAAGACGGAGGCGACTGGATCCTCGACGGCTCCAAGCAATGGATCACGAGCGGGGCCTATGCCGGCGTCCTCGTGGTGTGGGCGCGCACCGGCGAGCGCATCTCCTGCTTTCTCGTCGAGGGGGGAGCCCCCGGTCTCACCGTGGGTAAGGCGGAAGACAAGATGGGCGTCCGCGGCTCGAACACCGTGCCCCTTCAGTTCGAGCGCTGCCGCGTCCCTGCAAGTGCGCTACTCGGCGAGCTGAACGGCGGCCTCAAGATCGCCATGATGGCCCTCGACGGCGGACGCATCGGCATAAGCTCGCAAGCCATTGGCATCGCCCGCGCGGCTCTCACCGAGAGCGTGCAGTATGCAAAGGATCGCAAGCAGTTCGGAAAGCCGATCGCCGACTATCAGGCTATTCAGTGGAAGCTCGCGAACATGAAGACCGAGCTCGATGCCGCTTATCTACTGAGCATGCGCGCCGCCTGGCTGAAGGAGCAAAACCGCCCTTTTTCCCGGGAAGCGTCGATGAGCAAGGTGTTCGCCACGGAGTCCGCCAACCGCATCTGCAACGACGCCGTGCAGATCCACGGAGGCTACGGTTACATCCGCGAGTTCGCCGCGGAGCGCCACCTCCGCGACGTTCGCGTCACCACGATTTACGAAGGCACGAGCGAGATTCAGCGCATGGTCATCGCGCGGAGCTTGCTCGCTCGGTAGCGGCTAGGCGACCTTCGGGAGACTGTGTCGTGTGTATACATCACACGACCTACTTGCCTTTGCAGCTCGAGTAGGTCGATTCGAAATTGTCCCGCACGACTTTCGGCGGCAGGTTCGGCTGCTGAGAGAGGTAGAGCTCGGAATAGGCCTTGAAGCCCGCGGTGCAATCACCCGCCTTGGCGAAGCACTTCGGCACGCTGCCGATCAAGCTTGCCGTCATCCCTGCGCTCTTCACCGCGTAGTCGTCGTCGTCCCTCGGCTTGACCACCGTGGCGAGGCGCTTCACCGTTGCGAAGTTCTTGGCGCAGCTGGCCGCGTCCGTCTTCTCGAACGCCCCTTTGCCGAGCGCCTGGGCCGCTTGCAGAAGCTCGTCGCGTTGCGACAGCTTGCCCTGGCAGTAAGCCGTCGACGCGGTCTCCACGATGCGATCGACCATCTCGGGACCCTGACCGGACGTCCCCTCGACCGCTTTACGGAAGAACACCTTACCCGCGTCGCACTGGCCGGAGAGCATGATGCACTGACCGCGAGTCTGGGAGGCCCACGCTTTCGGGTTTGTCGACATTCCTCCCGGACGCGGATCGAGCTTGTCGTGGAGGTCCATCTCGGTGAGACATCCCTTGCCATCCCGCGCAGTCATGTTGGCGCCTGCGGTGGCCATGTGCTCGGCGGCCTGCTTCTCGCGATCGGTGTCGGCCTTGAGCTTGCCCGCGAGGTTCATCGCGCCCGTAGTCTCGGGGGCGGTGGCGTTCGTCGCGTCGGGGTTGTCGCCCGTGGAAATCTCACGGAGCGTGAGACGCACCGGCACTTTGCAAGTCGACACTTCTTTGGCCGACTCGCCGCGACAGCTGGAGAGAAGACCGCCGTTCTTCTCGGCCTTGTTCTCGGAGGCCTTCGAGCCCCCCACGCCGAACCCGAACGCCGAGCCGCCGACGGTGCCCTTGATCTTCGACTGCGAGCCGAGCGCAAACGCCCCGAGGTTGTAGCCGTAGACGAAGTGCGTCGCGCCTTTGCAGCCCGAAAGTTTCTCGAGGTCTTTCGCGTATACGGTGTCTCGCGTTGCGCTGCGCGTCCCGCTCACGAAATACTCCATGTGGAATTTCTCGCCGCCGGAGACGCGGCCACCGAGCTCCGCGGCACCGAGGGGAAGCTTCGCGTAGAGCTCGCCTTCGTTCGAAATGTCGATCACCTCGACCGACCCGCTCGTCCAGTCGACGGGCTTGTACGAGCCGAGTGAGCCCTTCACGGAGTCGTTGACGCACGAGTCGAGGACCTTGAGCTCGCAGCCTTCGTACTTCACGAAGATGACGTCGTTCGCGGTGCGCGCCTCGAAGCTCGACATGTCAGTGGCGTCCCACTCGATGACGAACGGACGCTCGTGACCCTTCGCGGTGCATTTGTTTTTGCCCGCGAAGCTCTGTTCCATGAGCGCGCTCTGCCCGGACTCACGGGCGGGAGCCATCGCCGGCAATGCCGCGCCGCCGCCGCACGCCGCGAGGACGCCGAGTGAACTCGAGAGGGCAAAGACGCGAAAAAACCGTCGGTTCGTCATGGTAGCGGTAGTACGTCGACGACCGCGCGGGTCTTCCCTCTGCTACTTTTCGGCCCACATCAGGATTCGCTTGAACGGATAGAGAAAAGGCATGGACTCCGGCAGGCGCTCGAAGAGGCGCTCGCGGTAACGCACCAAGAATTTTTCGTAAGTCGGCGCATCGAGCCACCCGCGGTAGTCGGTGAGAAGCGTGCCCTTCACCCACTCGATCACCGACTCGCGCGACGGCAGTGTGTGAGCGTAGACCTCGAGACGCACTCGCTGCTTCTTGAAACCGAGACGATCGAGGAGCACGGCGTATGCTTCGGGCGCGAGGACAGGAACCTGCCGCTGGTAGCCGTGCAACGCCTCAGCGAACTCGCTAGCAACCTCTGCGGCCTTCGCGAGCATCGTGTCGGAGCTGTCGACGCCGAGTGTTTTTCGGGCCTTGAGCTCGTGGTGGAGAGCGCCCGTCAGGTCGCCGGTGCCGCATCCGAGATCCACCACGCGCATGAGCGGACGCCGATGCACGAGCGCCATGAGATCGTAAAAGGGTTGGCTTCGCTCTTCGCGGAAACGCTCGTACTGCTCCGGGCTCCAGCTGCTCATTTTGCAGGCGGCGGTCGAGAAGCAGGCGCGCTGGAAGGGCTTGGTGTACCGCTCATCGTCCCCGGTGCGCTTCCGCTCGTTCCCCACTGCGGATCAGGGTTCGCGCGCGATTCACCCGGAGCCGGGATGCCCTGGGTGAGCGGATCACTAGCAGGTTGCGACGGGCCGCATTGAAGCGTGGCCAACGCGGCAAGGGCTAGCGTCATCACCATGAACCCGTTTCTCATCGTCATCTCCGCCGAAAAACATCCGCGTTGACCATCGGTTTTTTTGCGCATGCAACTCCGGTGCGTTCGAGGTGCGCCGTCGCCGCAAGCACGCTTGCTTCATCCCACGCGTCGCCCATCAGCTGAAAGCCTATCGGCAACGAATCGTCGTCAACGCCCACCGGACAGGACGACGCCGGAAGCCCCGTGAGGTTGCCGAGAAACGCAAAGCGGCAAAGGTTTGCCAGGAGACGAGCGTCGAGAAACCCGCTGCTCATCTCCGCCTGCGAGGCGCGGGCCGCCGTCTGCGCGGTGGAGGGGAGCGCCATGAGATCCACGTCGCCGAACATCTGAGCGATCTCGCGCCGTAGTCCCTCGCGCAGGCGCTGCGTCTCGATGTAATCGAGCGCGCCCACGACGCCGAGAGAGCCGAACGCGATTTGGAGATCCGCGCCCATGTCGTCGGCGTTGCTCTGCCACTCGCGCTTCAGCGCACCGAGCGACTCCGGGCCGATGCTCATGTAGCCGATCGCTGGCGCATACCGCGCCATACGAAGCTTCACCGGGACGAGAACGGCGCCGTCGCGCTCGAGCGCCCGAAGGGCCTCACGCCCGGCTTTTTCCACGGATTTCGAAGCGTCACCCCACTCATGCTCGTCGACGGCGATGCGCAGCCCCTTCACCCCGCGGCCGAGCGCGCGAAGGAGCGACCCTGGCTCGATGGGGGGCGCGAACGCCGTTTCAGGATCATTGGAATCCGTCGCCCCGACGTGCTCGAGGACGAGCGCGAGATCGAGCGTGGACGAAGCGAGCGGGCCGAGGTGGGCCACGCTCCCCGAAGAGATATCTCCGGCGCGGCTGATCCTGCCCCAGGTGGGCTTGATCCCGAAGACGCCGTTCATCGCCGCCGGAATGCGGATGGATCCGCCGCCGTCCGCGCCAATCGCGAAGGGCACGAGACCCGTTGCCACCGCCACACCGGAGCCTGTCGACGATCCGCCGGCGATGCGGTCCGGGGCGTGCGGATTTTTAGGGAGGGTGCGCTTCGAATTCTGGCCGACCGGCGACATCCCGAACTCGGTCATCGGTGTCGTCCCGATCACGATGGCGCCAGCCGCACGCAGACGCGCGATGCACGTGGCGTCTTCAAGGCACGGTGCTGCCGAGAGGAAGGTCGTCCCCGCCTGTCGCGGAAGATTTTTGACCGAGGTCTGCTCTTTCACGGCGAAGGGAACGCCGTCTAGCGGACCACGTGTGCGCTTCGTTCTGTACCGCTCGGTCGCCGCTTCGGCCTCGGAGCGCGCGTCGCCGTCGGCGTAACAAAGGATGGGACCGATGCTCGGGGTTCGCGCAGCGAGCGACCGCGCCTCTTCCAAACACCTAGAAATCACCTCGTTCGGCGTGGTTTCTTCGGACTCGTACGCGGCCACGAAGCGCGCGCTCGTGCCCGACCACGAGCCGTCCCCCGGTAGCGCGTGACGTGCGTCGTCCGCCTGGCGCGGAGGCCGACCTTGTTTCGCCCGAACATGAAGAGGGACGGTGCCTCGACATTCCTCAGCAAGGCTGGTCAGCGCGTCGATTTTCAGGTCGGCACGGAGCAGACGATAGAGGCCGCGGCTGCCGGCTTTTGTGCGAGCAGCCTTGGCCAGCGTGCGAAGAAGCGCCCCAGATATACGCGGCGGAGAGACCATCCCCCACTGCTACCTCAGTCACCGCGGGGAGGCCACGACGCTACAGAGTGAGCGTACCCGTGCGGATCAAAAGTGGAGCTCGGCCCACCCGTTTCTCGCCAAGCACGTCTGACCGGAAGAACCCCGATGGCACCTTTCAATTGCTGAAATCCGTAACCCATGGCAATGGCTCTCACGTGTCGAACGCAAGCACCGAGGGGATTCGCGTAACCGTAGAGTCCGCCTATGTCGCCGATCAGTCGGCCCCCCGCACGCAGCGCTACGTATTCGCGTACACGGTGCGGATCGCCAATGAGGGTAAAGAAGACGCGCAGCTCCGCAGCCGCCACTGGATCATCACCGACGGCACCGGCAAGGTCGAAGAGGTGCGCGGCCCCGGCGTCGTCGGGCAGCAGCCATTCCTCCGGCCGGGCGAGCACTTTGAGTACACGAGCGGCTGCGTCCTCCAGACGCCGCGTGGCGAAATGCGCGGCACCTACCAGATGCACCGAGCGGACGGTCGGGCCTTCGAGGCGGCGATTGCGCCATTCGCGCTGTCGCTTCCGCATTCGCTGAACTAAGCCTCTCCGACATGGACGAACCCGCCTACCAGCAGCTCGCCGACAAATGCTTCAAGCGCGTCGAGCAGGCGTTCGAGAGCATCGACGCGGAAGACGTCGACTGCGAACGCTCGGGGGACGTGCTCACCCTCACTATGAAGAGCTCGAAGCGCTGTGTCCTCAACACCCAGCGCCCCACCCGCCAGATGTGGCTCGCCGCAAACGCCCGCGCCTGGCACTTTTCTTACGACGACGCTGACGCAAGCTGGCGCGACGATAAAAGCCCTAAAAATGAGCTCTTTTCCACGATCGCTCAGATCGTGAAAGAGGGCGCAGGCGTCGACGTAGCGTTCTAGCTCGCTGCCCGCGCAGCCCTGTGAAGCCCGGTGCAGATCGCAGTGCGGAGCTCGGCGTAGGTGTCGCTGACCACGAACTTGGCGATCTCGCTCGTCCACTCGTACGGCGTGAGATCGCCCGGGCCGCGCTCCCCCTGCACCGCGCGGTGAGCGGCTTTCACGGTACCGGCTAGCACGAGCCCTGCGCGCGACGTCGACATGTCCGCGAGCTGCGACCACCGTTTCACGTCGAGCTTCGACGCCGACGCGAGCGCACCTTGCACGATGCCCCTGAGCTCGTCGACCTCCGCGGGGCGAGCGGCAGCGAGGAACGCGGCGTCCGATGTCGCGGCAGAACCCTCTGTGACACGGACCACCATGTGGAGCAGCTCTTTCAGCTCCGAGATCGTCGGGAAAAGAGCGCGTGCCGCGAGCTCGGGCTGAAGCTCTGCGATGTGTTTTCCCACCAGGAACGCCGTCTCGTGGGAGGAGAGGCCGGTCACGAGATCCATCGAGACGAAGAGGGAGGGAGCGACGGCGAGCGCGGGCGCCATCGGGACGTTGAGCGGCGCATTGACGCCCCCACGCGCGTAGAGCGCGGGCGCGGTCACTCCGAGAATTTCGGCTCCATCGAGGAAAGCGCGGAGCACGTGGTACGAGCGATCGCTCTGGTCGTCGCCGACCTGAGGACCGAGCCACTTTGCGTGAGCCTTCGGGGACAGGCCGGCGAGCTTCGCGCGCACCACGATGGGCGCCGCCAGGCTGAAGATCGCAGTGAGCACCGGGTCGAGCTCGGGATGGAGAATGTGGGTATCCCAGGCCCCCGCGCTCAGCGTCCCCGGTACTTCCTCGAGACGCGTCGCAGGGTAGCTCGCGTAGAAGGTCGCTTGCTCGTCGCTCAGGTGCCGGGCATCGAGGTGTGCGAGAAGGTCGACGGCGCACCACGCGCGATCGAAGGCGCCCTGCCGGAGGAAGAGCGCATAGAGCTCTCGGTAAGGCGCGAGATCGTGGGGATCTCGGTCGACGCTGACCCGGGTGAGATCGACGGCCGTCGGCAAGTCACCGGTGAGCACCAGGAGCTCGGTGATGATCTTCCGATTTTCTTCGTCGTCGGGCTTGAAGCTTTGGGCCGCGCGAAAAGACGCGAGTGCGTTGCGCGCATCACCCAGGCGATCGCGGTAAACGAGACCGAGCTGATGACAGATGGCGTGCTTTAGGTCTACGTCCTCTTCGACGCTGCGATCGTTGTCGGCCGCGAGGCGTTTCAACATCGCGCGGTATGCCCCCTCGAGAGCAGGCCAATCTCTGCGCTCGGTGTGGATGCGCACGATGCGCTCGAAGGCATCGAGACGCGTGGCGTCGAGCTCGAGCGTCTCTTCGAACAGCTGCGCCGCCCACGCGACGTTGCTGAGTTTGTCGCGAACGAGCTGGGCCAGCGCATAAACGGCCTTGGCCTTCTTTTCTTGGGCATCTTCGAGATCGGCGATGGCGCGCAGCGTGCGAGCGAGGTCCGCCCAGCTCTGAAGTTTTTCGTAGAGCGCGAGGAGTGTGTAAAGGACGCGGTGATCGCCGGGACGAATCCGTAGCGCTTCTTCGTAGGCGTGCGTGGCGGGCTCGAGATCATGCGCGCGCTGAGCCCAGAGGTCTCCTGCTTCGACCAGCAGGGAGAACTGTTCCCCGTCGTCACGGCTGCCGAGGGCTTGTTTCTCTTTGTGGTTTGCGGCGAGCTCGAACATGCCTCGAGCGGCGAAGGCCTCGGCCAGCCGAGCATGCGCCTGCGGTTGGTAGGCATCGAGCACCAGGGCCTTACGAAAGAGCTCGAGCGAGCGGCCTTCGTCGCCCAAGGCGGCTGCGATCTCGCCCAGCATCACGAGGGAGTGAGCGCCGAGCCCCGTGGCATCGTCGAGCAGGGCCTCGAGCTCCTGGGTCGCGCGCGCGAGGATCTTTGGCGTGGCGAGCAGCCGATGCGCGGACGCAATGACCTCTTGTCGAACGCGCGTCGCTTTCGGCATCAGGTCGTAGGCTGCGACGGCGGCGAGCAGGGCGCGCGGAGGATCCGACTCGGCCATCGCGATCTTCCCTGCGAGGGCGAGGAGCTCGCAAGCCCGCTCGATCTCGCGGTCGCGCGTCGCTGCATGGACGAGGAGCTCACACGCTGACGAAGCCTCGCGCCAGCGTTCGGTGCGCACGTACACGTCGAGGAGCGCGCCCGCTGCGACTTCGTTCGTCGGGTCGGCCAGAACGGCTTGTTCGTATGCTTCGTACGCGCCGCGCTCGTCCCCGAGCTCCTCGAGAAGGAACATCGCCAAGTCAACGTAGAGCAGTGCTTTTAAGCGCCCCGATTCCGTGTAGCTTGCACGCATCTGCAAGCACTCACCGACCCGGGTGACCTCCCCCGCACGCTCGGCGTGGTGCTGGATGGCTTGCCATGCGGAAAGGAGCGTCGGGTCGAGATCGACCGCGTGCTCGAAATGGAGCCGCGCCGTAGTTGGATCGCGATCGTCGATGGCCAGCATCTCGCCGATCGCCGCGTGGATCTGGGCCCGCTTGACCGGATCCCGGGTCTGCTCGGCGAGCTCGGCACGGAACGCCGCCGCCGCCGGGAAATCGCCCGTCTTTTCGCTCAGTCGCGCGAGCTCGTAAAGCGCACGCTTGTTCTTTTCGTGGGCCCCGCTCGCCGCGAGCAGCGCCGCTACTGCCGCCCCGACGTCGCCCCTCATCTGCTCCTGGATTTCGGCGACCTGGAGGAAAATCCGCGCGCGCGTCTCTCCCGCTTCGGTGATGCTGGCCCGCTGCTCGAGGGCGCGCACGAGCTCGTTCCAGGCACGCATCGCCCGGTAGCAGCGCTCGACGCCGTCACGCGCTTCGTTCCTCGTGGGATCGAGCGCGAGGATCTGCTCGAATTTCTGTGCCGCCATCTGGGGCTTGAGGAAGCGTTCCTCGTAGATCGCCGCGATGCGCAGGAGCGACGTCGTGCGCTCGTCATCGTCTGCTGCAACTTCGACCTGCCGCTTGAGGACCTCGATGAGATCGGTGTATTTTTCCTGGGCGCCGTAGATCCGTTCGAGCCCTTGAAGCGCCGTGAAGGCATTCGGGGGATCGGCCGCGACCGCCGTCTTGTAGCGCTCTTCCGCGCGATCGAGCCGCGCCATTCCCTCGAAGAGGTAGCCGAGCGCGAACGCCGTCGTGCACTTGGCTTCGTTCGTCTCGGCGCGAAGGAGGGCGCGCTCGAGCTCGTCGCGTTGCCCCTCCCAATCATTTTGCTGACGGTAGACGCTCGCCATCCGGCGATGCACGGCGGGGTGCGTGGGATCGATCTCTCGAATTTTCGCGAGGTACGCATCTGCAAGGTGGGGCGCCGCGAGCTCGTCGCGGTACCAGGCGGAAAGGTGGCTCGCCAGGCCGAGCACGCGCGCCGGTTCCGTCTCGGCGGCGAGGAGGGTCTTTGCCGTCTCCACCAGCTCGGGCCAGCGGAGCAGCTTTCGGGCAAGGGCACGGAGGGGCGTGTAGATCGCCGGGTCGAGAGGATCGGCGGTGAAGGCTTCGACCAGCGCATCGAACGCTTGGTCCTCGTCATCGAGCCTGTCGGAAAAGACGTTGGCCACGAGATGAAAGAGGCGGGCCCGCTCCTTGGGGTCACCCGCGGCGCTTTCGATCTCGTGCACGTAGAGCTCAATCAAGTCTTCCCAGCGCCCCTCGGCGGTAAGCCGAGCTTCCGTCGCCGAGGCCCCCGTGGACCGCGCGCGCTTCTCCGAAAATGGCGGAATTTTCCCAGCAGTCGCTGGGTAAACGGCTCCCCACATGGTGTCCCTGCGATCCTCGGGGGTCACCACGTCCACCTCTATTTCCAGCGCCTCGTCGGGTCTTGACATCCTTCAACCGAACAACGTGTGCGAGAGTCAGGCCAACGATCTGCGTTCCGCGACCGGACGGACCGAAGGACCAACCAAGCAGAACTGGAAAAGAAGACGGTTGACGGGCTGTTACCGAAGACTAACGTTAGGTGTAGGGTTTCGAGTGACCGAAGGCGCGGGAGGTGCTTTATGAACCCGATCCTTTACGTAAGGTGTCGAAGACTCTAAAGGAACCTTCTCTGTCATGAGCGTCCGCCTACCTCTTCTCGTTGAGCCCCCCGCTTCCGTACCGGATGTGGCAGACGACAGCCTGATGCAGGTTGGAGATCTCGCGCGCGAGACGGGGAAAACGATCCGGGCGATTCACCTCTATGAAGAGCTCGACCTCGTTACGCCCGCGGGTCGCTCGAAAGGGCGCTACCGCCTCTACGGTCCCGAGGCCCTCGTGCGCATCCGGTGGATCGGAAAGCTCCAAGACATGGGCTTCAGCCTCACGGACATCCAGACCGTGGTGAAGGACTGGGCGCAATCGGCCTCTGCACCGCACGCGATGGTAAAGATGAAAGAGGTCTACAAGAAGAAGCTCGCCGAGACGCAGGAGCACCTTCGCCGGCTCGCAGCTCTCGAGCGCGAGATCGCGGCGAGCCTCGTGTACCTCGACACCTGCGAGGTCTGCGATCCCGATCGCCTCCTCTCCGCGTGCAACGCGTGCGATCTGCATGCATGCACCGACCACGTCCCCGAGCTCGTCGCCGGGTTCCGCGCGAATTAGTCGCGCTCTGTCTCTGGTTCTCGCTCACGTTCTCGCCGCAGATTTTTGAAACAGGAAATTAGAATGACCATCCAGCTCCCGATTTTCATGGACTACCACTCGACGACGCCGGTCGATCCGCGCGTCCTCGCCGAGATGATCCCCTACTTCACGGAGAAGTTCGGGAATGCGTCGAGCCGCAACCATGCCTTTGGCTGGGGCGCCGAAGAGGCCGTCGAATACTCCCGCGAGCGCATCGCCAAGCTCATCGGCGCGTCGAGCGAGAAGGAGCTCGTCTTCACCTCGGGCGCGACGGAATCGAACAACCTCGCCATCAAGGGCGTGGCCGATTACTACCGCGACAAAGGCGACCACATCATCACGTGTGTCACGGAGCACAAAGCCGTCCTCGACACGTGCAAACGCCTCGAAAAAGAGGGGTTTCGCGTCACCTACCTGCCCGTCGCCAAAGACGGCCGCGTCGATCCCGACGATGTAAAAAAAGCGATCACTGACAAGACGATCCTCGTATCGATCATGCTCGCCAACAACGAGATTGGCTCCGTCCACCCGCTCTACGAGATCGGGCAGATTACCCGCGAGCGCGGCGTGCTCTTCCACTCCGATGCGGTGCAGGGCGCCGGCAAAATTCCCTTCGACGTCCAGAAGATGAACCTCGATCTCGTGAGTCTCACGGCCCACAAGATGTATGGCCCTAAGGGTGTCGGGGCGCTGTGGATCCGTCGCTCCAAACCGCGCGTTCGTCTCGTCGCCCAAATGGATGGCGGAGGCCACGAGCGCGGGAATCGCTCGGGCACCCTCAATGTTCCCGCGATCGTCGGGTTCGGCAAAGCCGCGGAGATCATGACGCTCGAAGGCCTTGAAGAATCGGCCGGGATTCTCCGCCTGCGCGAGCGTCTCCGCACCAAGCTCCAGAACGCCCTCGACGAGACGTACATCAACGGCTCGATGGAGCATCGCCTGCCCGGAAACCTCAACATCTCGTTCGCGTTCGTAGAAGGCGAAGCCATGATGATGGCCATCAAGGACGTGGCGGTGAGCTCCGGCTCGGCGTGCACCTCGGCCAGCCTCGAGCCGAGCTACGTGCTTCGCGCCCTCGGCGTGGGGGACGAGCTCGCCCACTCGAGCATTCGCTTCGGACTCGGCCGCTTCAACACCGAGGAAGAGGTCGACTACGTCGCGGATCTGGTGATTGGCAAAGTGAACAAGCTTCGCGAAATGTCCCCCCTCTACGAGATGCACAAAGAGGGAATCGACTTGAAGACCGTCCAGTGGGCGGCCCACTGATCATTTCCTGAAAAAGAGGACGACCCCATGGCCTACAGCGAAAAAGTCATCGACCACGCAGAAAACCCCCGCAACGTGGGAACCCTCGACAAGAACGATCCGAACGTCGGAACCGGTCTTGTCGGCGCGCCTGCATGCGGAGACGTGATGCGACTCCAGATCCGTGTCTCCGACGACGGCGTGATCGAGGATGCAAAATTCAAGACCTTCGGCTGCGGTTCGGCCATCGCGTCTTCGTCCCTGGCGACCGAGTGGCTCAAGGGCAAATCGGTGACCGACGCCGAGAAGATCAAGAACGTCGACATCGTCAACGAGCTGAACCTTCCGCCCGTCAAGATTCACTGCTCGGTGCTCGCCGAAGACGCGATCAAGAGCGCCATCGATGATTACCGAAAGAAGCAAGAGGCGCGTCGCATCGCGCTCGCCGCCAACGAAAGCTGAGATGGAGACCGAAACCACAAGGACGACCGAACAGAGCTCGTCAGGCGAATCGCCTGCACCGGTCTCGCTTCATCCAGGCATCGAGGTTTCGCCCGCGGCGGTCGAGGCCATCCGCAAGCAGCTCGCCAAGCGAGGCACGCCCAGCGCATCCCTTCGCCTGGGGATCCGCGGCGGGGGCTGTTCGGGCTTCACCTACGTGATCGAATTTCACGACGGTCCGCCGCGCCCTAAGGACCGCGTCTTCACGTACGGGGATGTCAACGTCGTCGTCGATCCCAAGAGCCTCGTCTACCTCAGCGGCACGGTGCTCGACTGGGAGCACACGCTCATGAAGCAGGGTTTCAAGTTCGTGAACCCGCACGAAAAGACGAGCTGCGGCTGCGGTCACAGCTTTACGGTTTAGGTGGATCCCTTCGCTACCCTTGGTGTTCCGCGCAGATTCGACCTCGATCTGAAAGCGGTCGAGAAGACGCATCGCGATTTGTCGCGCGCGCTTCACCCCGACAAATACATTGGAGCGGGGGCGAGTGAGCGCAAGGAGTCGCTCTCCAAAGCCGTGGAAGTGAATGAAGCGTGGCGCGCCGTGCGCGATCCGGTGACGCGCGCCGAGGCGCTCTTTTCCCTCGCGGGGATCCCTGTGGGGGAGACGAACGAGCCCAAGGCGTCGAGCGCGTTTCTCATGGACATGATGGACCAGCGGGAAGCCCTCGCCGCAGCGAAAGAGAGCAAGGACGAGGCTGCGGTGAGCCGACTTGCTGCCGAGATCGAACGACGCAAGGAGGGCGTAGAACAGTCCCTCGCCGAAGGGTTTTCCACGGCCGGTGGCGATCGAGAAAAGCTCGCGTCGGTCGTCACGAAGCTCGGAGAGCTTCGATTTTACAAGCGCTTCCTCGAAGAGGTGAGCGCCATCGAGGAAGAGAGTCTCGATGCTTTTTGAAATTTTTGATCCCAAAGCGCGCCCGCGTCCGATCGGAATCGATCTGGGTACGACCCACTCCCTCGTGGCCTGCGTACGCAACGAGCGGCCCGAGACGATCACCGATTGCGACAACGAGGCCCTCCTTCCGAGCGTGGTCGCGTACTTGCGCGAAGGGGTGGTCGTCGGTCGCGACGCCAAGAAGGAAGCAGCGCTCCACCCGCGCGAGACGATCGTCAGCGTGAAGCGCTTCATGGGTCGCGGCGCGAACGATCCCGAGACACGCGCGCTCGGCCCTTACCTGTTCGAGGACGCCAAAGAAGGCGAAGCAAACGTGGTCCGCTTCCGGGTGGGCGATCGCTCGGTGACCCCGGTCGAGGTCAGCGCCGAAATTCTCCGCACCTTGAAACGGCTGGCCGAAGACGAGCTCCTCGCCGTCGGCGGCGCGGTGATCACCGTTCCCGCTTACTTCGACGATGCCCAGCGTCAGGCCACCAAGGACGCAGGCAAGCTCGCCGGGCTCGAGGTTCTGCGTCTCCTCAACGAGCCCACCGCCGCAGCGCTCGCGTACGGCCTCGAGAAAAAGAAGAACGGACACTTTGCCGTCTACGATCTCGGCGGCGGCACCTTCGACATCACCATCCTCTTCCTCGAAGACGGCGTCTTTCAGGTCAAATCAACGGGTGGCGACAGCGCGCTCGGTGGCGACGACATGGACCGCCTCATCGCCGAGAAACTCTTCGCGCAGATGAAGGTCGCGTCGTCCGCGGCTCCGCCCGAGCTGGTTCGTGAAGTGCTCGACCTTGCGCGCAGCGTGAAACACGGGCTCACCACCAAGGAGGTCGTGTCCGTCGACGGACTCGCCAAGACCGAAATTACTCTCAGTCGCGCAGAGATGGACGCTCTCATTCAGCCGCTCCTCGACCGCACCGGTGTCGCCTGTCGTCGCGCACTGAAAGACGCCGGGCTCAAGACCGAAGACCTCGACGGCGTGATCCTGGTGGGAGGCTCCACCCGGGTGCTCGCCGTTCGTGCGTACGTGAAAAAGATCTTCGGAGCGGAGCCGCTCGTCGACATCGACCCCGATCGAGTGGTTGCGCTCGGTGCGGCAATTCAAGCCGATTTGCTCGCGGGCGACGGCCAGCGAGACGAGGTCCTTCTTCTCGATGTTCTCCCGTTGTCGCTCGGGATCGAAGTGGGCGGCGGCGTCGTCGACAAGATCCTTCCGCGCAACGTCACCATTCCTACCGGTGCCCGCGCTACCTACACCACTCAAGAAGACAACCAGACCGGCTTCGAGATTCACGTCGTGCAGGGAGAGCGCGAGCTCGCCGTCGACGGACGGAGCTTGGCTCGCTTCACCCTGAAGGGCATTCCACGGATGGCGGCGGGGATGGCGAAGCTGGAGGTCGCGTTCAACGTCGACGCCGACGGACTCCTCAGTGTCGTCGCCAAGGAGACGACCACCGGAATCGAGCAAACGGTGAGTGTGAAGCCGACGTTCGGCCTCGACGACGACGCGGTCGAGAAGATGCTGATCGACGCGCTCGATCATGGCGAAGACGATCTTAAGAAGCGCCGTGTTGCTGAGAATCGCGTGGAGGCGGAGCGCATCTTGGCGGTGACGGCGAAGGCCATGGTGGCGGATGCCGAGCTCCTCATCTCAGGGGAAAAAGAGGCGATCTCCAAGGCCATGAGCGCCCTCTCGGAAGCCGCGAAGAAGAGCGATGCGACCAAAATGCACTCCCTAGTCGAAGCGCTCGACGCCGCGAGCAAAGAGTTCGCGACGCGCCGGATGAACCGCGCCATCGCACGCGCGATCGAAGGTCGGAAGGTGAGTGACATCGCCCCGCGACAGGTGAAGACGCAGGAACCGCATTCCCATGACTAAGGTGAGCTTCAAAGGTTACGGCGAGGTCGACGTACCCATCGGCACGTCTCTCCTCCAGGCCGCGCAGCAGCTCGGCGCTCCAGAGGGTTACGCGTGCGGCGGCGTCTGCGCCTGCTCCACGTGCCATCTATACGTCGCGAAAGGCGCCTCTCTGCTCTCCGAGCAAGAGGAAGAAGAAGAAGACATGCTCGACAAGGCCTTCGACGTGAGGTCCACCTCCCGCCTCGGATGTCAGTCGAAGATCATGAAGGAAGGCCACGTCGAGGTGGAGATCACCCGCGAGAGCATCGAGGCCTTCGAAAACGAGCACCCCGAGGCCCGCGGCAAGTACACGACGTGGCGCACGCAGTCCGTGGAAAAATAACGGTTCCTAAATTCGCAGACCAGGCGCCGGGTAACTCGCGCAGACGCTCTTCACTTCGGCGGCCACTTTCGCGAGAAGCGCGTCGTCACCGGGGGCCGCGACCACGCGATCGATCCACTCGGCGACCTTGATCATCACCTCTTTGCCCATGCCGCGTGAGGTGACGGCGTGGGTTCCCAGGCGGATGCCGGACGGGTCGAACGGCTTTCGCGGATCGAACGGAATCGAGTTGTAGTTGAGCACGATGCCAGCCTTGTCGAGGGCCTTGGCGGCGACCTTCCCGGTGACGTTTTTGCTCGTCACGTCGACCAGGAGGAGGTGATTGTCCGTCCCGCCCGTGGTCACCCCGAAGCCGCGCGTCATCAGCGCCTCTCCGAGGGCGACTGCGTTTTCGACGATGGCTTTCGCGTACACCTTGAACGCCGGCTGCGCGGCCTCGTGTGCCGCGACGGCAATGGCTGCCGTCGTGTGGTTGTGCGGACCGCCCTGCAGTCCAGGGAAGACGGCTTTGTCGATGGCGGCCGCGTGCTCCTTTTTGCAGAAGATCATCCCGCCCCTCGGCCCGCGAAACGTTTTGTGGGTGGTGGACGTCACGACGTCGGCGATGCCGATCGGCGAGGGATGCACGCCCGTCGCAACGAGCCCAGAAATGTGTGCGATGTCGGCGGCGAGGATGGCTCCAACCTCGTCGGCGATCGCACGGAAAGCCTTGAAATCGATGGCGCGCGGGTACGCGGTGGTCCCGCACCAAAGGAGCTTCGGGCGGTGCTCCTTCGCGAGCGCGCGCACTTCGTCCATGTCGATGCGGCAGTCGCTCTTGCGCACGCCGTAGGGGACGCTCTTGAAATATTTTCCGGTGATCGACACGGCGTGCCCGTGCGTGAGGTGCCCGCCCGCGGGAAGGCTTAGCCCCATGATGGTGTCGCCCGCTTGGCAAAACGCGAGGTACACGGCGAGGTTCGCCGGGCTCCCCGAGTACGGCTGCACGTTGACGTGCACGTCTGCCGGGCTCACCCCCGAGACCCCGCCGAAGAGGTTCTGCAGCCGCGTGATGGCAAGCTCCTCGACCTGATCGATGACCTGCTGCCCCTCGTAGTAGCGCTTTTTCGCGTAACCCTCGGAGTACTTGTTGGTGAGGCAGGAGCCCGTGGCCTCCATGACCGCGCGCGACGCGTAATTTTCGCTGGCGATCAGGCGGAGCGTCTCGTGCTCGCGTTGATTCTCGTCATCGATCAGCTTGGCGATGGCGGGGTCGAGCTCGGACAGGGACGGTTCACGTGTCGTCATGGATCTTTTCTATCCGTGATATGAAGGCTCGTCGATGAAACATCGCGCTCTCATCTCCTCTTGCGTTGCTGCGCTGGTGGCTCTGTCTACGCCTGCGCTGGCGCAAGACGCGATTCCGAAAATCCTCGACGTCCCCCACAAGCTCCGGAGCGGTGTCGTCCTCGGTTTCAACCTAGGAATGTTCGGGCTCTACGGCGCGAGCGGCTACCCGAACAAGACCAGCCAGATCGATCAGCCCGGCTACTACTCCGCAAGCGGCCCCACCTTCGGCCTCGTCGGCAACAGCGTCTCCCTCCACGTCATGGGAGCCATAGCCGACTACCTCAATTTCGGAATCTGGTTCGGCGGCGGCGCGGCTCAAAACAAGGACTGGACCTCCACCTCGGGCGGTGCGGGTTTGCGCGTCGAAGCGTTTCCGTTTTACGCCATGAACTCGAAGATCAAGGATCTCGGAATCGTCGGTCAGTTCGGGGTTGGCGTCGTCACGCTCAAATCGCGGCACGGCACTTCACCGGGGGCCGACGGCGCACAGTCCTTCCTCGGCACCGGTTTCTTCTATGAGTTCAATCTCGGGAAATCGCTCGGCGGTCATTTCGGCTGGGGCCCGAGCGTCGAATACCAGGCCATCACGTCCGCCTCCGCCGAGCGTCACGGCGGGTTGATCGGAGCGCGTCTCGCCTTCTACGGCGGGATGTGACGTGAGCGCGAAAGATCCCTTCGGCCCATCCCGCACGGGCTCGGGACGCTTGGAGCGTGCCTTGGTCGCCGCGCCGCCGCCCGCCTCCGTGGCCGCGCATCGTCGCTCTCGACGATCGACGCCCTTCTCGCCAGCTGCAAGAAGGCCAACGGGACCGGTGGAAACGGAAACGTCCGGGGCACCCTCGCCGCCGACGGAAGCGTGAGAAATGCCTCCGCGGACGCCCCATTCGACACCATCCTGGTCGAGCACTCTTTTCCCCTTCCCGCGTGAGCGCAGCCGCTAGGTGACTTTCGAGACTCTGTGCCGCGTGACACACACACATCCCGCGGCCTACGTGATATCGTTCCCCCCACCATGGCGGGCGACCCGTTTGGCCTAATAGGAACCGTAATCGATGGGCAATTCCGCGTTGATCAGTGGATCGGCGAGGGAGGGTTCAGCGTTGTCTACAAAGGGTTCCATCTGGGACTCAATGAGCCGGTCGCCATCAAGGTCCTCAAGATGCCTGAAGAGCATCTCAAGGAAGCGCACGAAGAGTTCACGAATCGATTCCGCGACGAGAGCCGGATCGCCTACCGCCTCTCGCAGGGGAACCTCCACATCGTCCGCAGCATCACGAGCGGATCGACGAAAGCCCCGGCCACCGGGCAGCTCGCTCTCTTCATGGTCCTCGAGTGGCTCGAAGGCTTCTCGCTCGCCGAAGATCTCCGCAAGCGACGCGCGGCCCACCTTACCGGCCGACCGATCGAAGAGGTGATGCGCATCTTCGCGCCGGCGGCCGAAGCGCTGGCGTATGCCCACGCCCACGGCGTCGTTCACCGCGACGTGAAGCCCGGCAATCTCTTTCTCGCGTCGACGCGTGAAGGGCACCGCCTGAAGGTGCTCGATTTCGGAATGGCGAAGATCCTGAGCGACGGAACGCTCGGAATGTCCCCGCTCGCGCAGAGCATGGGAAACGTGATGGTGTTCTCCGCGCCGTATGCCGCGCCGGAGCAATTCGATCCGAAGATCGCCCCCATCGGTGCATGGACGGACGTCTACTCGCTCGGGCTCGTTCTTCTCGAAGCGCTCAGCGATCGCCGCGTGCGTGGCGGAGAGAGCCTCGCGGAGTGCCTGATGCAGGCGTGCGACTCGAATCGCAAACCGAGCCCTCGTGCTCTCGGCGTCCAGGTGAGCGACGATGTAGAAGCAGTCTTCGCAAGAGCGATTTCAATCAACAAGAGCGAGCGTCCTCAAGACGCTGGCGAATTCTGGGGGCTTCTGAAAAACGCCATGCGACGTGACGGTCAGGACAACAAGGATTTCGCGGTCGCTCCCATGGAGAGCGAGCCCCCCGACAGTCACGATGATCCCGCGACCATCGTTCACGACACGCGGGGCATGTTCGACGAAGCTGGCAACCTTAACTACGACCCGCAGGACGCGAGCGGCGAAAACGACGAGCCCACACGTACCGTCGACCTGAACGCTCTCAATGCCACGTTCAAGGCCGATGCGGCCGGCCCGCAGCTCCCGCGCGAGGTCACTGATTTTCTGAATCGCGCGCCGGCCCCCGCGCCCGCCGCAGGAAAGCCGGCGGAGCGCCGACTCGAGCCTCAAGGACAGGCGAGCTACGGGCATCCCGCTACCGGTCCCGCGTTCTCTCCGTTCGGAGACGCTCCTGCCGTCGGCGTGCCGAGACCCGGTCCGCCGGCCGCGATGCCACCGATCCCCCAGCAGGAGGATGACCCCTCGCTTGGCGCGGCGACGATCATGCAACCGCTCAGCCCTCCAGCCCTCGGACAGATCAAACCGCTCGCGCACGCGAGGCCGCTCGAGGCGATGGCGGGCGGCGGCCAAACGTTCCCGGAGCCATTCGACCCGCTTGACGGAGGAGCCCGCGGGTCTGATCGACCGGACGTGACGGTCGCCATGTCGCCAGGAGCAAACCCTGGCGCGCTCGGAAGAACGCTGCCGCTCTCCGCCTCCCCGTACGCTGCAAATTACTCCGCCTACGGCCAGCCGCAACCCGGCGCGCAAGGTGCGGGGCCAGGCGCGGACGCCCCACCGTACGGCGCTCCGCCGGCGGGTTTCGCCGCGCCGCAAGGTCAGCCGCCGCCCATGCAGGCGCAGTACACCGCAGGTGGGTACGTTGCACCGGGCGCGGCTCCGCAAGGCTATATGCAAAGCGGCGCACCGCAAATGCAAGGCGCCGTGGCCCAAGGAGGGTACGTCGCGCCGGGTGCTCAGCCGCAGTGGCAAGGCAACGTTGCGTACGGAAATAAATCAGGCCCGAAGTCGCGCTTGATTCTCTACGTCGCTGCGGGCGCGATCGCGTTCCTCGCGCTGTGTCTCGCAGGCTTCGTTCTCTTCCGCGTGTGGCAGATGAGGCAGGCGGCGTCGCAAGTGACGACTTCGCAGCCGGGCACGATCACGGCGACGACCGTGACCGATCCTTCGATGACTCCTGTTCCCGTCGGGGCAGTCGCCGCGCCGCCACCCGAAACAGTAACGGCTGCTCCTGTCGCGGTTGCGGATCCACCACCTGCCCTTCCGGTTGCTCCGCCCGTTGCGCGGCCGCCGCCTCCCGTGGTGCAGCAAGCTCCCCCGCCTCCCGTGCAGAACGGAGGGGGCGCGTCTCCGCAGGTTCACACGGTTCCGAACAATCCGCCTCCGGTCGCCGGTGGCGTAGCCGGCCCTGGTCCGATGAAATCCCCCGGGCCCCCTGCAGAGGCCGATCCGGGTGTCTTCAACTCCGCGCAAGCGCAGTCGTCGCTCCGATCGATGGAGTCCATTCTCTCGAGCTGCAAGCGCCCCGATGGCCCAACCGGCGTCGGGAAAGTTCGAGTGATCTTTGCAAACGATGGCACCGTCATGACGTCGACGGTGATGGGAGCTCCCTTCGAGGGGACGGCGGTCGGAGACTGCGCATCCGGGCGCTTCAAGATGGCCAAGGTCCACGGCTTCGATGGCCCGCCGGGCGTTGCCGACTACACGTTCCACATCAACAAATGATCGCCCTGGGATCAGCGGTGGGGGAAAAATGAGCGACCCGAAGTCTCAACAGCTTTTTCAACGCGCCGCTCGGGTCATCCCGGGTGGAGTCAACAGCCCCGTGCGGGCCTTCCGCGCCGTAGGCGGAGATCCGATTTTCATCTCGCGCGCCGCGGGTGCTTATTTGTACGGTGCAGATGGTGCAAAGTACACGGACTACGTGTGCTCGTGGGGTCCGATGATCCTGGGCCACGCGCACCCGGACGTGATCCGCGCCATCCACGAGGCCGTCGGGCGCGGCACGAGCTACGGCGCGCCGACCGAGCTCGAAGTTCAGTTCGCCGAGAAGCTCATCGAGCTCTACCCGAGCATCGAGATGGTGCGCGCCGTCTCCAGCGGCACGGAGGCGACGATGGCCGCGATCCGCGCTGCCCGCGGATTTACCGGGCGCGACGTGATCGTGAAATTCGAAGGCTGCTATCACGGCCACGCCGACTTCTTGCTCGTGAAGGCCGGGTCGGGCGCCGCCACCCTCGGCGTTCCGGATTCCGCGGGCGTCCCCACCGCGGCCGCCGGCAACACCACAACCATGCCGTACAACAATCTGAGCGCGCTCCGCGAGCTCTTCTCGGCGCGCGGGCACCGCATCGCCAGCGTCATTGTCGAGCCGGTCGTTGGCAACATGGGGTGCGTCCCTCCCGAGCCCGGCTTTCTCGAGGAAATCATTTCGCTCTGCACGAAGCATGGGGCCATCTCCCTCTTCGACGAAGTCATGACCGGATGCCGTGTAGCCCGCGGCGGCATGCAAGGACGCGCCGGGCACAAGCCCGATCTCACCTGCCTCGGAAAGATCATCGGCGGAGGAATGCCGCTCGCAGCCTACGGCGGCCGCCGCGACGTCATGGAGAAGATCGCGCCGCTCGGTCCCGTCTACCAAGCGGGGACCCTCAGCGGAAATCCGATAGCGGTCACCGCGGGCCTGGCGACGATCGCCCACCTCGACGACGCTCTCTATGCGAAGCTCGAAGCAGTCTCGGCGCGGCTCGAGGCCGGCCTCACCAAGGCCGCAGCGGCCGCGGGCGTCGAGGCCACCGTCCAGCGCGTGGGGTCGATGATCACCCTATTTTTCTCGCAGGGACCCGTCAAGAGCTGGGACGACGCGAACCGCTCGGACACCGTCGCGTTCGGCAAATGGCATCAGGGAATGATCGCCCGCGGGCAGTACTGGCCGCCGTCGCAGTTCGAAGCGGCCTTCGTTAGTGGCGCCCACACCGAAGCGGACATCGACGCGACGATCAAAGCTGCGGAGGAGTCGCTCCGAGCGATCCGTGCCTGAGCTTCCCGACGTCACCGCGTACGTCGAAGCACTAAGAGAGAGAGTCGTCGGATATCCGCTCGAGGGAGTGCGGCTGGCGAGTCCGTTCGTGCTTCGAACCGTGACGCCGAAAGCGTCGGACCTCGCCGGGAAGAAGCTCCTTGCGGTCGATCGTATGGCCAAGCGCATCGTCTTCTCTTTCGCAGACGAGCTCTTCATCGCCATCCATCTGATGAAAGCTGGTCGCTTTCGTTATCAGGAAAAAGGCGCCAAAATTCCCGGTCGGTTGGGGCTCGCGGCGTTCGACTTTTCGCCGGGCACAGTGCTCCTCACGGAGGCGGGGACGAAGCGCCGAGCGGCGATTCACTTCTTGAAGGGGAGGGCTGCCCTCGAAGATCTCGACCCCGGCGGTCTCGAGGTGCTGAGCGCGACGCTCGCCCGGTTCACCGAAGTCCTCGCGCTCGAGAACCACACGCTCAAGCGCTCGCTCGCTGATCCGCATCTCTTCAGCGGGATCGGCAACGCCTACTCCGACGAGATCCTCCATCGCGCAAAGCTGTCGCCCGTGAAGCAAAGCGCGCAGCTCTCGAAGGAAGAGATCAAGCGCCTCTTCGAGGCTACGAAAAAGACGCTCAAGGAATGGACCGATCGCCTGCGCAAGGAACGGCAGGGAAACTTCCCAGAAAAAGTGACGGCCTTCCGCGAGGACATGGCCGTTCACGGAAAATACGGGAAGGCCTGTCCGGCGTGCGGCTCGATCGTCCAACGCATCGTCTACGCCGAGAACGAGACGAACTATTGCGCCACCTGCCAGACGGAAGGAAAAGTGCTCGCCGATCGCTCGCTCTCTCGTCTCCTTAGCGACGACTGGCCGCGAACCCTGGAGGCCTTGGAAACAAAGCGCAAAACTGGCGTGTCCTCCTGACGACTAGGCCGTCGAGGTTGGGCCACTCGCGAGGTTCTTTGAGAGCGCCGCCTGCGACGCTGCGAGGCGCGCGATCGGGACTCTGAACGGTGAGCAGCTTACGTAGTCGAGACCCGCGGCGCTGAAGAACTGGACGCTCGCCGGATCGCCCCCGTGCTCGCCGCAGACGCCGAGCTTGATCTTTGGACGCGTCTTTTTGCCGCGCTCGACGGCCATGCTCACCAGAGCCCCCACCCCAGCTTGATCGAGGGAAACGAAGGGATCTTTCGCGAGTAGGCCGGTCTCCACGTAGGTCGGCAGGAACTTGCCGGCATCGTCGCGCGAGAGTCCCATAGTGCACTGCGTAAGATCGTTGGTGCCGAACGAGAAGAACTCGGCCTCCAGCGCGAGCTCGCCCGCCATGAGCGCCGCGCGCGGAAGCTCGATCATCGTCCCGAACATGAAGGGAACCTTTGGACCTTCGCCGAAGACCTCGCCGGCCACCTTGTCCACGATCTCGCGCATGCGAACGAGCTCGCCGTTGGTCATCGCCAAAGGGATCATGATCTCCGGGAAAATTTCGAGACCTTCTTGGGTGACGGTTTGCGCGGCTTCGAGGATTGCGCGCACCTGCATCTCGTAGATCTCGGGATAGGTGATCGCTAGGCGGCAGCCGCGATGCCCGAGCATCGGATTGGTCTCGTGAAGATCCTTCAAGCGGGCCTCGAGCTTCGCGACGGACACGCCCATCGCCTCCGAGAGGTGCTCGATCTGCTTCTTTTCGTTCGGCAAGAACTCGTGGAGCGGGGGATCGAGCAAGCGAATCGTCACCGGCAGGCCACGCATCTCCCGAAAAATTCCCGCGAAATCTTCGCGCTGGTACGGCAGGAGCTTGGCGAGGGCGCGCTCGCGTTGCTTCACGTCGTCGGAAAGAATCATCTCGCGCATCGCTGCGATCCGATCCTCGTCGAAGAACATGTGCTCGGTCCGGCAGAGGCCGATCCCCTCGGCGCCGAAGCTGCGAGCCGTTCGCGCATCGAGCGGAGTATCGGCGTTGGCCCGCACCTTCATCACGCGCGCAGCATCAGCCCAACTCATGAGCTCGGCGAACTCTCCCGAGAGCTCGGCCGGAACGGTGGAGACCGCGCCCTCGTAGATGCGCCCCGTCCCTCCGTCGAGGGTGATGATGTCCCCTTTTTTCAGGGTGATCGTCTCCGTCGGCTTGTCGTCCTCGTACACGGAGATGGTCATGGTCTGCTGCGCGTAGTTGACGCTGATCGCTGAGCAGCCGGCAATGCACGGCTTTCCCATGCCGCGCGCGACGACGGCCGCGTGGCTCGTCATCCCTCCGCGGGCAGTCACGATCCCGCGTGCAGCCATCATTCCGTGGATGTCCTCGGGCGAGGTCTCGATGCGCACGAGAATGACCGGCTTGCCCTGACCCGCACGCTTCTCCGCTTCGTCGGCGTTGAAGACGATGTGACCGGAGGCCGCGCCGGGGCTGGCGGCGAGACCGCGTGCAAGCTGCTTCTTCGGCGCCGTGGGGTCGAGCGTGGGATGAAGAAGCTGATCGAGCGCGCCTGGGTCGACGCGGAGGACCGCCTCTTCCTTCGTAATGAGCTTCTCGTTCACCATGCTCACCGCGACGCGAATGGCCGCGCGGCTGGTGCGCTTTCCCGAGCGACACTGGAGCATGTAAAGCTTGCCGCTCTGAATGGTGAACTCGAGATCCTGCATGTCGCGAAAGTGAGCCTCGAGCTTCTGACAGATCGCGCTGAGCGCCGTGTAGGCCTCGGGCATGCGCGTCTGCAGCGAGTCGGGATGCTTCTCACCGGGCCGCGCCGGATCGTCTTCCATCGGGAACGGCGTGCGGATTCCGGCGACGACGTCTTCGCCTTGGGCGTTGGGCAGCCACTCACCAAACAGCCTTTTTTCTCCGGTGGAAGGGTTACGCGTGAAGGCCACGCCTGTCGCGCTCGTGTCTCCCAGGTTGCCGAAGACCATCGCCTGGATGGTGCAGGCCGTGCCCCATTCGTCGGGGATGTCGTTCATGCGGCGGTAGATGAAGGCGCGGTGGTTGTTCCACGATCGGAACACGGCTTCGATCGCACCGGTGAGCTGCGCGCGCGGATCGGAGGGGAAGTCTTTCCCCGTTTCCTTCTTCACGATCTCCTTGAACATCGAAGCGAGCGCCCGCAAATCCTCTGCCGGAAACTCGGAGTCCGGAACCTTTCGCTTGAGCTCTTCGCCGTTCATGCGGGTGGCGTCGATGCCCATGGCCTTGGCGGTCTTCGTCCGCACCTCCTCGAGCGCGTGCTCGAACAGCTCTTTTTTCACGCCGAGCGCGACGTCGGCGTACATGGCGATGAAGCGCCGGTACGCGTCATAAGCAAAGCGCGGGTTCGACGTGCGCGCCGCCAGCCCTTCGGCCGTCGCATCGTTCAACCCGAGGTTGAGGATCGTATCCATCATGCCGGGCATCGACGCGCGCGCGCCCGACCGTACGCTCACGAGGAGCGGATTCTTCGGGTCGCCAAAGGTCATCCCGAGGCTCTTCTCCACGCGGGCAAGAGCCTCCGTCACTTCCGCAGCGACGCTTTCCGGTAGAGCCGCACCCGCTTTGAGAAAGTCGATCGACACCGCCGTCGCGATCGTGAATCCCGGCGGCACTGGCAAACCGAGCTTCGTCATCTCGGCGAGGCCGGCCCCTTTTCCTCCGAGGAGATCCTTCCGCTTGGGGTCGCCCTCGGCCTGGCCGTCGCCGAAAAAGAATACGCTCTTGGACATTCAGCCTTCTTAGACTGGAGGAAGCGCGCGGCCAAGCGTGCTTAGCCTAGGCGGGAAAAGTCGGCGATCCGCAGCATGCACTCCGCTCCGTAGGAGAGCAGCTCGAGGCGCTTCGGCGTGAGCGGATCATTCGGATCGTTTACGAGCGTCTTCACGAAAATTTCTTCGAGCTTGTCCACCACCGCGGGCGTGTTCTCGATGGCCTCGGCGACATGTTTGGTCGACTCGAGATCCTGGGTGAAGCCGTCGATCTTCGTCACCAGATCGACGAAGACCTGGTTCTTCTCGCGATCGGAGTCGAAGGCCTCGATGCGGTGAAAGATTGGCTTCGCCGTTTTGCTGATTCCGGAGAGGCGCTTGGCGACGGTCCGTGCATTCTGCAACTTTCCCAGCGCGGCGTGGAGTCCTTGTGCTTTCCACAGCGCGTATGCGGGGTAGCTCACGACGCTGGAGCGTTTCGCTTCCACGTACGCGTAGCCACCGAGGACGGCCTCGGCCACCGCGGGGCTGGTTTTTGCGGCGAGAAGCCCGCGAAAGCGCTCCGCCGCGAACTCTTCGATCTTCTTCACCGTGTCCTCGAGAGACAGATCGAGCTTCTTTCCTTCGAAGCCCGCGTAGGCCGCGCGAACGAGCTCGTCCCAGGAGAGGCGCGCATACGCGGGATCCTTCGTGGCGCCGATGTCCATGAGGGTCCGGAGCGCGGCGATGCACGCGCGGCGAAGGGCGTAGGGATCGGCGCTGCCGGTCGGACTGAGCCCCACCGCGAAGCAGCCAACGAGGGTATCGAAGCGATCGGCGAGAGCGATGACAGCGGAGACTCCGGGCTTCGCCACGTCGTCCGACGCACCGAGGGGCGCGTAGTGATCGCGAATGGCGAGCGCCACCTCCTTTGGCTCGCCGGCGCCGAGCGCGTACGCGTACCCCATCTGACCTTGCAGCTCCGGAAACTCTCCGACCATCAACGAGACGAGATCGGACTTGCAGAGGCGCGCGGCACGCTCGCTCATAACCGGATCGGCATTGACCTTCGGTGCGATGAATCGAGCTAGTTTCTCGAGGCGCACGACCTTTTCGCGGACCGTTCCGAGACGCACGTGAAAGACGATCCCTTCGAGCTTCTCGACACGAGAGTCGAGCTTGGCCTTCTTGTCTTCTTCGAAGAAGAAGCGGGCGTCGGCGAGGCGAGCGCGCATCACGCGATCGTTTCCCTTGGCGACCTTGGCCGGATCGTTGGCGGTGTTCGCCACCGTCAAGTAATGGGGCAAGAGGACGTCGTCGGTCTCGCCGGCCTTGTGCACGCAGAAATATTTCTGGTGACCGCGGGCCACCGCGCGAATGACCGAGGCGGGGAGTGCGAGAAATTCTTTTTCGAAGCTCCCGAGGACCACGTGCGGCTCTTCGACGAGCGACGCGTTCTCGACGACTAGGTTGGGATCCGGATCGTGCGTCCCTCCCGCTTCGACGGCAGCGCTCGTCACCCGTTCCATCATCGTGCGCGTTCGCTCGTCGCGATCGACGAGGACGTGCGCGGCGCGGAGCTGCTCCACGTACGTCCCCGCGTCCTTTACAGCGAACGGCGCCGGCGAGAGAAAGCGATGCCCGCGCGTCACATTTCCGCTTTTAATACCGGCAAACGAGGTGTCGATGACTTCGCCGTCGAGCAGGGCGACGAGCCATTGCACCGGCCGACCGAAGGTCACGTCGAGAGAGCCCCAGCGCATGGACTTGCGGAAGGGGATGGAGGGAATGATCTCGGCGATCGCAGCGCCGAGGAGATCGCGTGCCGCCTTGCCCTTTTCGATGCGCCGCCCGACGACGTAGCGCCCGGCCTTCTGCTTGCCGGCGGCGTCCTTGGCGACCACGCTGAGCGCATCGACAGCGCATCCGAGCTTCTGAGCGAATGCTTCGGCGGCCTTCGTGGGCACGCCCTCTTTGTAAGCGGCCCCTTCGGGCGGGCCGACCACTTCTTCGTCCACGTCGCTCTGTCCAGCAGCGAGACCGCTCACCGTTACCGCCAGGCGACGCGGCGTTCCGTAGGCTTTGACCTCGCCGTGAGGGAGCCGGAGGTTCGCAAGCTTCGCCTCGAATAGCGCGGGAAGGGCCGTGAGCGCAGCCTCCACGTACGATGACGGAAGCTCCTCCACGCCGATTTCGAGGAGGAGCGACGGCGTGTTCGAGACGTCTGTGGTTGCCATGAAGGATGGCAAAGTTAATACTCCTTCCGTGCTCCGAGAAACACAGCGAACGGCATCGCGAGCCGAGCCGCGCGCCTGACATGGCAAAACCGAAAACGGAGACGACGGGCCACGCGACCGATCGGCACATCGACGGCGGACCGCAGGGCGACGACGCGCGCTTCGATCGCAGCCTCCGCCCGCAGACATTCGCCGATTACATCGGGCAGACGCGCCACAAGGAGAATCTGGCTGTCTTCGTCGAGGCGGCGCGGGGAAGGGGCGAGCCGCTCGACCACCTTCTTTTGTGCGGTCCGCCGGGCCTCGGCAAGACCACGCTCGCTCAGATCTTGGCGCACGAAATGGGCGTTCAGCTCCACATGACGAATGGGCCCGTCGTAGAGCACAAGGGAGCGCTCGCGGGGCTCCTCACGAAGCTCGGCCCGAACGACATTCTCTTCATCGACGAGATACATCGTCTGAATCCGGTGGTGGAGGAGAGTCTCTATCCGGCGATGGAGGATTTCCGAATCGACGTGATGACCGGCGAAGGGGCGTTTGCGAGCGCCATCCAGATCGCCGTTCAGCCCTTCACCCTCGTCGGAGCGACGACGCGCACTGGGCTCCTCACGGCCCCGCTTTTTTCTCGGTTCGGGCACATCATCCGCCTCGATTTTTATCCGGTCGACGAGCTCTCGCGCATCGTTGCCCGAAGCGCGCGTCTGCTCGCGGTTCCGATCGAGCCTGCAGCTTGCGACGAGATCGCCCGGCGCTCGCGGGGGACTCCTCGCATTGCCAACCGCCTCCTCCGCCGCGTTCGCGATTTCGCGCAAGTGCTCGGTACTGGAGAGATCGATCTCAAGATGGTGATCGGTGCGTGCGCGCGACTCGAGATCGACTCGGCCGGCTTCGACGAGATGGATCGGAAGCTCCTCCGCGTGATCATCGACGATTACGAGGGGGGCCCGGTGGGCGTCGAGACGCTTGCGGCTGCGATCGGCGAGCCGCGCGACACCATCGAGGACGTCTACGAGCCGTTCTTACTTCAGCAGGGGTTTCTCGGGCGAACACCGCGCGGACGGGTGGCAACCAAGAAGGCTTTCGAGCATCTTGGCCTCAAGCCGCCCACGAAAAAAGAGCCCGATCCGACGCTGTTCTGAGCGCTCATTGATTCTCGGGGGTGCGTAGACCATGACCGCACACTACGCGCCGATCGCGCTAACGTTTTTTGCACGACTCGCGCAGACGCCCGCTCACTTCTCGGCGCAGTTCTCGAGCCGGATTTCGGCGGTGCCCAGGCATGTTCGCGCATTTTGCGCGGCGAAGAGATGCGGGCAGGTGAGCGTCACCCAGAGACGACCGGCCAAGACCCCCATCGGTGCGCCCGCCGTGTAGTCGGCGGTGCAGTCATTTTCTTGGAAGTTGCCGACCAGCCCGCGGGCTGAAAGCGGCGTACACGTTCGTTTGCTTGCCCGTCGGCGTGAAATGCCCGCGGAGGACGACGGCGCCCTGGCCAGCCAAGGACACGCTCGCGTCGACCGCGAAGCCATCGCCGTCCGGTTTGACGGTGCACGAGACGCTCACCATCGAGCCGGCTTGGCTCTGGCCGTCGTCGACCGGGTGCGCGCTGTCGCCGATGGTGGCCCAGTCTTGCATGTTCACCTGGCACTTGGATGCGTCGTTGACGCCGACCTCGGTCCCCGGCCCAAATTGCGAGGATAGGGCGGTGCGCGCAGGCGTTCTCGAAGAGCCGGCGTCTGCCGTCGCGACGGGCGCCGGGGTGCTCGAGCAGGCGACGAAGAGAGCGGAGCTCGCGACAAGCGCAACTAAGGATCGCATCTTCGATGGGAGCCTAGGCCCGATTCCCCCAGGGTGACAGGGGAGCTTTTACCTCGTAAACTCTTGGTATCTTGGGGATAGGTCCCGTTCTAGTCGTCGACGACGATACCGTGAGCCGACACGTGCTGTGTCAGGCCCTCGCACAGGCCGACCTTTCGCACGTGGCGGTAGGCTCAGGCACCGAGGCGCTGAAGGAGATCGAAAAGATCCATCCGTCGATCGTCGTGCTCGATCTAGTTATGCCCGCGCCAGACGGTTACCAGGTGCTGCGCATTCTGCGGGCCCGCGCGGAGACCAGAGATTTACCGGTGGTCGTGCTCACGGCGCTCGACGCAGACAACGAGATCGCGCGCGCCTTCGAGTCGGGCGCAGACGACTTCGTACGAAAGCCGTTCAAGCCCGTAGAGCTCGTCGCCCGCATTCGAGGCCAGCTACGCCTTCGCGGCGTGATGGACGAGCTCGCGAAGAAAGAGAAGGACGCGCAGGTCGTCCTCGAGCTCACCCAAGCGCTCGCGTCGAACCTCGATTTCCGAGGCATCCTCTTCACCGTCGTGCAGCGCATTGCCGAGGTGGCGAAGGTCGATCGGGTGTCCATCGTGCTCGTGCGCGAGCAAGGGGACGTGGGCTACGTGGTCGCGGCCTCCGACGACGAGCAGCTCCGCGATCTCCCGATCGATCTCGCGAAGTACCCTGAAATCCAGCAGGTTCTCACCACGGGCAAGCCGCTTGTCATCGCCGACGCGGCGACCCATCAGCTCCTCGAGATCGTTCGCGCCCATGTTCACGCGCGGACCTTCAGCTCGCTCGCCATCTTGCCGATCCTCTACGAGGGCAAGCCGATGGGTGTTCTCTTCCTACGCGCGAAGCACACCTTCGCCTTCGGGGATCACGAGCTCGCGCTCTGCAAGACCGTCTCGAACGCCATGGCGATCGCTCTCCGAAACGCGCGCGTTCTTCAGACCCTCCGCGATCAGACCCAGCAGGTGACCGTGGCCCGGTTCGAGGCGGAACGGCGGATGCGCTCCCTCCAGCGGTACGCGGACTTTTTCGAGAGATCCGCCGACGGCATCGTGGTCATCGACGCCGAGGGCCGGCTGCTGTTTTCGAATCCCAAGGCGCGCGAAATCACCGGCTACACCGAGGTCGATTTTCGCGGGCGCAGACTCGGCGATCTCTTTGCGAGTGAAGACGCTTCGCGTGCGCGAGAGCTCCGGGAGGATTTTGCGCAGAACCGTTTTCCGCGCGGCGTCGACATTCGCGTCAAGCGCAAGGACGGACAACCCGTCACCTTGAGCATCAACACCAACTCCGTCCTTCGCGAAGAGGGCGTCGTTCTGTGCACTTTCCGGGACGTGACCGCGGAGCGCGCGCTCGAGGCCGACCTCGTAAAGACACGTACATTTCTCCAGCGCGTCATCGATTCGTCAGTCGACGCGATTATCAGTGCGGACATGTCGGGGCGGGTCCTCATTTTCAATCACGCCGCCGAGCGTATTTACGGACGGTCCGCGGCCGAGACCCTCGGTGCCGACGTGCAGGCCCTGTACCCGCCGGGAGTCGCCAAACAGATCATGAGACTGATTCGCGCGGGCGGCGGCAGGATCGAAGGGCTGAAGACAGACGTGCTCGACGCGAACGGGGAGCGCTTCCCGGTCTCGCTCTCCGCCGCTCTCCTCTACGACGGAGAGGCGCCGGTCGGCTCGGTCGGGATCTTCACCGACCTCCGCGAAAAGGTGCGGATGGAACAGCGCCTCGCGCAGGCCCAGGAGCAGATCCTCGCTCAGGAGAGGCAGGCCATCGTCGCCGAGCTCGCCGGCGCCGCCGCCCACGAGCTCAACCAACCGCTCACGAGCGTGATGGGATACGCCGAGCTCCTCAAGCGCCGTCTCGAGCCCGATGCGCCCGCGTTCGGCGCAGCCGAGATCATCTTCAACGAAGCGCAGCGCATGGCCGAGATCGTTCGCAAGATCGGAAAAATCACCAAGTACGAGACCAAAGTGTACGTCGGGCAAGCGCGCATCCTCGACCTCGACAAAGCGAGCGACGAATCGAAAGGCCGCGCGGCGAATGAGCGCGGTGATGAGCCCCCTTCTTCGAAAACGGTCGGCGGAAACGGCGGGGTTACCTAAAGATGCCTCGGAAGAAACGAGAGTCGATTCCCGAGCCAGCGACGGCGCCGCCGCTCTCCCATACCCAGGAGCGCGTGCGGGTCACCACCTCCCAAGTCGCCGCGGGCCTTGCGCCGGCATCCCACGACGACGCCGTCACCGCGGTCAACGTGTCGCACGTTCCGGAGCTTCCCGCGGCGTGGCTCGAGCGCCTGCTAACCCTCACCGGCGAGCTGCCCGTCGCCGAAGGCGAAGATAGCGTGGTGCGCGCGGTCGTCGATGCCCTCGCCGGGATCTTGCCGCTCGCCGGAATTGGCGTCTGCTTCGTACGGGCTCCGGGCGCGCGGCAGCAGCTCATTCGCCGTCATCCGCTCTTGGGGAACCCGAACATTTCCTCCACCCCCGATCGCCTTTTTCCCGGCTTCGCGCACGAGCGGACGGTGGCCATCGCTGGTGACTCTTCGGGGTCGACGCTGCACGTGGCTTCCGACGATGCATCGATCCTCGATCACGGCTCATCGATCGGACCCCTCCTTCGCAAGGCCGGAATGGTCCTGCGCCGCGGTCTCGAGCACGCCCGTCTGCACGCGCAGATCAAGGGCGCCGAGGGGGAAGTCGCCACGCTCAACTCGCAGATGGTGCAGGCCGAGAAGCTCGCTTCGCTCGGGCAAATCGCGGCTGGCATGGTTCACGAGCTCAACAACCCGCTCACGTCGATCGTCGCCTACACGGATTTCCTTACCAAGCGCTGGCTCGCGAAACGCGAGGCAAGTGAGCCCGACGAGCTCGAACGCCTTCGCCGTATCGGAGAGTCCGCGCATCGCCTCCTGCGCTTCACGCGCGATCTCGTCACCTACGCCCGCCCCTCCGGCGGAAAGCCGATCCCCGTCGCTCTTCACGGCGTCATCGATCAAGCGGTTCTTTTCTGCGAGCACGTGGTCCTCGAGGCCAAGGCGAAGATCGAGCGCCAGTACGTCGAGGGAATGGCGCCGATTCGCGCGCTCCCCGAGCAGCTCACCCAGGTGTTCGTGAACCTCATCACCAACGCTTGCCACGCCGTCAGCGAAGGAGGCGTCATCCGCATTACCACCGAGCTCGATGGCGAATCGTTCGTGCGGGTGATCGTCGCCGACACCGGTCACGGCATCGCCGCGCAAAACCTGACCCGCGTCTTCGATCCCTTCTTCACCACGAAGGGCGAGGGAAGGGGAACGGGCCTCGGGCTATCGATCGTGAAGAGCATCGTCGAGCACCATAACGGCCAAATTTGGGCTGAAAGTGAAGCGCAACAGGGTGCGCGTTTTATTCTCGTCTTGCCGGTTCGGTGAGCCGGGCTCACCACTCGAACTGGTCGATGATCACGGGCTCGCTCGCGTCGAGCGGATCGTCTTTTCCGATGGCCCACGCCTCTATCCGCCCATCCGGGTGCACGCATAGTCGAAGGAAGTGCTTGAACCCGGGGTGCCCTAGGATCGAGAACGCTTGCTGGTGCTCGATCCCAGTGATGACGAGGGTCATCAGGAAGAGGCCGATCACGAACGCGCCGCCGAAAGCGTAAAGCAGCATGAGCGCGGTCTCTCCGGCCAGCGCGGGAAGGAAGCGCGACAGCACCATCTTCAAGAGGAGAGGAGCGAGCCCGAGCACGACGCCGAAGGGAATCGCGACTGCGAGCACCCTCCTCGGATGCGTGCGGTGATGTCCCGCCACCAAGTAGAGGATGACGATCACACCGACCGTGAGAAGCGCTGCGCTGATCCGTCCGACGTGGACTTCACCCGCCTCGAGCTCGATCGACGCAAAGAGCACAAGCGCGAGGTGCGCGAGGAGGCCGGCCTTTCCGAGCATCAGCTTCAGCGGCACCTGCGCCACGAGACGCCGGCTCGTCGCTCGATCCGGAAACACGGCTCTCGGCTCACCCCCCGGGCCCGGTGCGACGCGCGTCCCGTGGAGGAACGCTCCTCCACCGCCGGCGATGACGTGGATCGAAGCGCCGACGTCGCGTCGCTCGTAGTGGTGGACGTCGCCGGTGAGATAAAAAATTCGGTCGTTCTTCATGCTCAAGTGACAGGCCGTGAGCATCCGCGTTCCGGGGTCGTGGGGTTCCCCGAACGCAAACGCCGGGTCGGGGGCGACGAAGAGGATGCGCTGCTGTTTCGCCGTCTCGCCGCAGCCTTGAAAAAAAGCGCGCTGCCGAAAATCGATCCGACGAAGTTGGCGATCCACGCCCCACAGGTGGAGCCCCGTCGCGATCGGCAGGGAAAAATACGACGCTTCCTGCACCGCGTGGTAACCGGCGAGAGTGAGTCGGGTGCGGCGCTTGATCGTGGTGCCCTTGAAGAACGCGCGCACCGAGCGTCCTGCTTGCACCAGGAGACCGACGAGGCCCCCCACCTCGTCGAGGTGAAGCTGGTGCGCCACGAGCCCCACGCTGCGCGTCGCCTGACCGGCCGGCGGAACGGAGGCCGTCACGCTCGGCGACGTGGTCGACGAGGTCGCGGTGCCGTTCGTGGGAGCAGCCCTAAAGAGGCGCGCGAACCCGTCGAGGCCATCGTACCAATCGTGATTTCCGGGAATGCCCAGAAGTGCGCGGGGCTTTCCGTCGTCGGGGATTTCGGCGAGCACCTCGTTCCAAGGGCCGATCACTCGGTCATGGATTTCTTCGGCGGTCGCCACCGGGTAAGCCGTGTCGCCGCCGAAGAGGAGAAGCTCACCGCGCGGTAGCCGCCGAGCGCCGCCTTCGCTCGTCGGGTGGTCCACGGCGTCGTACTCCGCGAAGATCAGGCGCGCGACGGCCACGCTCACGTCGCGGTCGTCGCCCGTGTCGGCTACGAAATCGATCCACAGCGGACGCCCGAGCGACTCGACCAAGGGCTGGTCGCCCGTTTTCATGGCGTCGATCCCCAGGACCTCTTTGATGGCACGCAGGAGCTCCCCGGGCGTCTGGGGCTGCATCCAGTCTCGAGAATCGACCGATTCGGCCGCAATCGCGCTCGCCGCAAAATGCCGCAGGTGGCCGAAAAGTGAAGTCACACCGAACCAGCGGATCGCGTAGGGCGGGTGCGCTCCGTGATGAAAGACGATGGGTGCAGCCTGATTTCCGCGTAGGCGAAGGGCGCGGACGGAGCGCGCGGGCACATCGACCCCCAGGCGCTTTTCGTCCCCGTCAGCCATGGTGAGAGAATAGCTTGTTTACAGGGCTCTTCACCGTCAGCTACCGTTTCCTTCCGAGGCAGCCCGTCTCATCGTCCCCAACCCGACGAACCCGCGAGAATCCATGCCCTTCTTGGGTTTTCCCCCGTCCAAGCTCCTGAAGTCTGCCGCGTTCCTCCTCGTCCTCGTGGGGGCAGGGACTGCCTTTGCGGGATCGATGCGCGGTCGCATCACCGGCCAAGACAAACTTTTGCCCGAAGTGTTCGCCGAAGCCTCGAAGGGCGACTCGCACAGATTCAACTGGCGAGAGCCGTCTCCCACCGTGCGTCCGGAGTTCCGTACGCTGTCGGCGAACCCGTCTCGCGACGTGTGCATCGCGGCGATGTCAGCGAATACCCCGCCTCCCCACGATCCGATTCTCGTCAAGATCACCGGCGGTCACACCATCCCGACCACCCTGGTCGTCTCCCCCGGGACGCGCCTCGCCTTCGAAAATCGCGATCCGTACCCGCACCGCCTCTACATCCCCGGGAACGACGCATGGAAGCCGGACGACACGAACTCCGGTGGAACGCGGCCGTGGACGGCCACCACACCGGGGCGCGTCGAGTTCCGCGATCAGCTCTTTCCGAGCGTGCGGATGTACGTGGTGATCGACCCCCAGGTAGTCGACACCGCGTTCCCGGGCCGCGACGGAACCTTCGCGATGGACAAGCTTCCGGCCGGTGAATACACGCTGAAGGCGTTCTTCAACGGCAAGCAGGTCGGCAGACCGGCGAGCGTCGTCGTCAAGGAGCGCGGCTCACTCGAGCTGAAGGAGCCGCTCAACGTGGGCGAAGGGGCCGACGCCAAATGATGCTCCTCTCTCGTTTCTGGTACGCGATCCTGAGCTTCTGCGTTTGTGTGGCGATCTACACGGTCTTCGTCGCCGTCGGCGAATACAACCGCCGCAACCAGGTGGCGATGACCGAGGGGCTCGCGGCCGACAGCCAGGTCGTGCGCTGGGCGCTGCAGATCGATTCGCGACGCAGGCTCGACGCACTCTTGATCGGCGCAGTCGACAAGGGAGTTCAAGACAGCCTGGTCGCAGCGAACGGCAAAGACAGGATCCCCACCAAGTCGAAGGAAGACGCGCGCAAGGCCCTCGTCGCGATCAGCGAGAAGCTTCCTGCCGAGTACAAACCCGACGCGCTCTTTGCCGTCGACCGTGATGGGCGGGTGGTCGCGCAGCTCGGATTCGACTCCGCCAACGCCTTCGACGACTTCGAGCTCGGCGGCTTCCCCGCCGTCAACGACGCGCTCCACGGTTTCCTGCGCGACGACACCTGGGTGCTCGCCGGAAAAGTTTACCGCGTCTCGGCGCGCCCAGTGGAATACGACGTTTCGCAGCCGCCTGCTGGTGCCATCGTGGGGCTTCGCAGCCTCGATGCTCGCTTCGCGAAAGACATCTCCAAGCTCACCCGCACCAACGTCGCCTTCTACGCTTCGGGCGTGCGCGTGGCGTCGGCCGCTGGCGCCGACGGCTTCGACGAGAAGCTTCTCGACGTCGTCACCGCAGAAGTCCCGAAGGTCGAGGCCGACAAGGCCTACCAAGATACCGGACGCTCCGGCATTCGCCTGGTGACCGAAGATCTCGGCGCCACCTACGCCCGCTTCGAAGGCGATGCGTGGGAGCTTCGCGCAGGCTTCGTCGTTGCCCGCACCCGCGTCTCCATCCGCGGTCCAATGGGATTTTTGACCAGCGCCGACGACAAGGACAAGGCGAGCGTGCCGTGGCTGCTCATCGTGCTGACCATGCTCGTTGGAATCGGCGCCGGCATCGCCTTCACGGTGCTCGAGCACACGCTGCCGATGAGGGAGATGGTCAACCAGGCCCTCCGCCTGAAGAAGGGTGAGCTTGATCAGCTCCAGCTGCCTCGTTTTCGCGGCGGCTTTCGGGGCATCGCGGCGGACATCAATTTCGGGATCGATCGCGTCGCCGAAAAGGGTGGAGCCCCTAGAAAACAAGCCGATCTCGAGTCCATTCTCGGCCCCGTTCCGGCACAGCCTTCCATGAGCGCGTTTTCATTTCCTCTGGCGGACGGAAGCCAACCTGGAAATACGTTTCCGTCGCGTGAGCCTGTCTCCTCGCCCGGGCGAGCCGCGCTTCCTCAACACCCGAACCATGCTGGCCCGCCCCAATCCAATCCGCGCGCAGGTCTCGTTCAAGGCCCTGGCAACGTTCGCGCGACGGGGCCGGGAAACGCCTTGAACCCACCCACGAACCCAAGCATGACCGCAGGGACGCCCCCCGGTCCGAATCAGAATCTCGGGGAAGGCCTGGCTCGCCCGAACGCGCCGCCGGTCCCGGCAAGACCGGCATTCCCGCCGAACCTTCCGAACGCGAGGCCCGGCGCACCGAACGCCCTTGCGGCGATGGGTATGCAGACTGCACCAATATCCGCCGGCGGATTGCAAGAGCCCCTCACGGCGCCAACCGCGATGAGCCCGCCCGGCAAGGCGCAGGAGCTCATGGCCCAGCACGCGGTTCAGCAGGCGGCGGAGTCCCTGAAGTTGCAGCAGGCGCGGCCCCAGGGGCTCGCGAACTTGGCGGGCGACGACGACCCTCAAGACGAATCCACGGTGGTCGGCGAAGTCCCGCGCGAGGTGCTCGCCCAGGCATCTGGTGCCCATCGCACGACCGACGAGGCGACGGAGTGGCTGACGGTCTACGAAGATTTCGTTCGGACCAAGAAGCAATGCGGCGAGCCGACCGAAGGTCTCACCTTCGAAAAGTTCCAACACACGCTCAAGAAAAACCGCGATGCTCTCGTCCAGCGTCACGGCTGCAAGCGTGTGCGCTTCTCGGTGTACGTGAAGGAAGGACGCGCCTCGTTGAAGGCGACGCCGGTCAAAGAATGATTTTTCTTTACGGGGGCCAAAGTACGCTCATGCGATCTGTCTTCAAGTCGGCGCTCATCGCCACCACGTTCGTCTGCACCGCTGGCCTCTTCGAACGCACCGCACATGCCACGAACATCACCGAGTTTCCGGACAACGGCTCCGAGCAGATGGCCCGCGGCGGCGCTTGGGTGGCGCGCGCGAGTGATCCTCTTGCGGCGTTCTACAACCCCGCCGGGCTCGCAGGGCAGCCGACGCGGCTTACGCTCCAGTCGAACATCACCTTCTCCCATACCTGTTTTACGCGTGTGCAAGCGGCGAACGACACCACGCAAGAACCGCTCTCCGGGGGCGCGGGCGGGGCGTTTCCGCGGGTCTGCAACGACGTTGCTCCAAACATCGGGCCCCAGATTGCGTTCACGTATCGAGTGACCGACCGCTTCGGGCTCGGCTTTGCGATCCTCGGTCCAAGCGGCGCGGCGAAGGCGAATTGGCCCAACTTCGTGAGCAACAAAGACGGGCCGCAGCCCGCTCCACAGCGCTACTTGCTCCTCGATGGGAACGTTCTTCTCGCTACGCCCACCATCGGTTTTGGCGCCGAGATTATCGACAACCTCCGGGTCGGGGCGAGCTTTCAGCTCGGGATCATGAAGGCGAAATTCTCGACGGCGTCCGCGTCGGTGAACGACGAGAACGAGAACCCCAAGTCGAACGACGTGAACGCGACCCTCATCGCCCAGGACATGTTCGTTCCCGGCTTCACCCTCGGCGCCCTCTACAGCGCGACCGAGAACCTCGATCTCGCTGGCTGGTTCAAATGGAGCGATGCGATCAAGGCTTCCGGCGACATCTACACCCAGTCGAACTATTTCACTCCCAAGGTCGCTGGCGGCGACACCAGCGGCATCAAAGACGGCGATTCCACCATCCCGGACTGCAACCTCGGCAACGGCACGAAGATCTGCGGAAACGGCGACAACGCGAAATTGCGGATCAACATCCCGATGGAGGCGAAGATCGGCCTTCGCTACCACAAGCCGCGCGGCCTCGTGAAAAAGCACCTGCGCGATCCAATGGCGACCGACGTGTTCGATGCCGAGATCGATCTCACCTGGGCGAACAACAGCGCCTTCGACGGCGTACGGGTTCGGTTCCCGACCGACGCCAACGGCGACGGCATCATCCCCGTGAATGGAATTCCGAGCGGTGTCGTTCCGCCGAACGCCGACGCGTATCACGGCTTCAGAGACGTAGTCGGCGTGCGCGTGGGCGGAGACTTCAACGTGCTCCCCGACAAGCTCGCCCTTCGCGGCGGCGCTTATTTCGAGAGCAACGGTCAGGACAAGAAGTACCAAAACATCGACTTCATCGGAGCTGCGCGCGTAGGTCTTGCGGCCGGAACGACGTTCCGCATCCACCTCGATCCCGAGAAGACCAAGGCCATCGAGCTCTCCCTCGGTCTGATGCACGTCTTCGTGATGACCCAAGACAACAAAGATCCGAAGGCCGAAGGAATGAACGGCGTCGCGGGCACGGCCTGTAACCCCAGCGTAAATTCGCTCCCCGGGGGCACATGCAAGGACGGAAGGCCGAAGTACCGAGAGAACTGGCCCGTCAATCTGGGGACCATCACGAACGCGATCAATGCCATCAACGTCGGCGCGAGCTATCGTTTCTAGCCGACCATCGAAACGCTGTGCTGCGTGATACTCGTCACGCGGCCTCGAGGACACATGAGCGACCCCCGCAAAGTGATCATCATCGGTTCGGGACCTGCCGGACACACCGCCGGCATTTACGCCGCACGCGCAAACCTTAGCCCCTTGATGTTCGAGGGAATGGTGAAGGGCGGCATTCCCGGTGGTCAGCTCATGATCACCAACGACGTCGAAAATTTCCCCGGCTTCCCCGAGAAAATCACCGGACCGGATCTGATGAAGGCCTTCCGCGATCAGTCGCTGCATCAGGGCGTGGAGATCCGCACGGAGGACGTGAACAAGGTCGACGTGTCGAAGCGCCCGTTTCGCGTTTGGGTCGGCGACGACAACGTCGAGCACGCGGCGCAGACCCTGATCATCGCCACGGGTGCCCAGGCAAAGTGGCTCAACATCGACACGGAGCACGCCCTCAAGGGCCGCGGCGTCTCGGCCTGCGCGGTATGCGACGGAGCCTTCTTCCGCAATCAGGACGTGATGGTCGTCGGCGGCGGGGACACGGCGATGGAAGAGTCGATGTACCTCTCCGGCATCTGCAAGTCGGTGACGCTCGTCCACCGCCGCGAAGAGTTTCGCGCCAGCAAGGCCATGCAAGATCGCGTGTTCAAGAACAAGAAGATCAGCATCCTCTACAACTCCGCCGTCGAAGAGATCATGGACGTGTCGAAGGGCGAGGTCACCGGCGCGCGGGTGATGAACTTCAAGACCAAAGAGTCGAAGGTCGTGCCGATCACGGGGCTTTTCGTGGCCATCGGTCACACCCCGAACACCGATCTCTTCGTCGGGCAACTGGACCTGCACGAAAACGGGTATCTGAAAGCGAAGCCCGGAACGGCGCAAACCAGCGTGCCAGGCGTGTTCGCCTGCGGCGACGTTCAAGACTTCGTCTACCGCCAAGCGGTCACCGCCGCGGGAACGGGTTGCATGGCGGCACTCGAGGCCGAGCGCTGGCTCGCCGCGAACGAAGACCACTGAGCGGAAGGCCAAGCGCGGATGACGATGAGCACCTCAGGTCGCCCGTCCACCAGCACGTCCGGTGCTCCGGCGGCGATGACGGAGCGTGAAGATCAGCTGGCGCGCGTCTCGTTCTTCGACGGGCTCACGCGGGAGGCTCTGGCCATGATGGCCCAGGTGACGACCGAAGAATCGCACGCTCTTGGCACGCGGATTTTTCAATACGGAGATCCGGGCGACAAGCTCTTCATCATCCTCGAGGGCAAGGTGCGTATCTCCCGCGAAGTTGCGGGGATGGGCGAAGAGGCGCTCGCGGTCCTCGGACCGGGTCAAGTGTTCGGCGAGATGGCGCTGCTCGATGAATCACCCCGCTCGGCCGATGCCCGCGCCCACGAGCGCTGCCGACTCTTGGTGATCGCCAAGGACGCGTTCGACGATCTGCTTTTTTTGCACAAAGACTTGGCGTTCGAAGTCCTCTGGAGTTGCGTACGCACGCTGTCGGGACGGCTTCGGGAGACGAACGACAAGTTGACGTTCCTTTCGACCAGCGGAAAGTTTTGAGGTTGTCTTCGTGAGAAATGGTTCCAGTTTTCTGGCGGTGTCCTTCGTTCTTGGTAACGCGATCGCCGCGTGCGGCGGCGCCCAGCCCGAGCCCCCGCAAACGCCGAGCGCAACGCCCTCCGCGAGCGCTGCACCGACGACCGCTTCCTCCGTGAGCAGCGCGGTGCCCCTGAACACGCCGCCCGGCCCGGCAGGTACGCCTCCCTTCGCGGGCCTTATGAAGCCCATCGCGGCGAGCACGATGGCGAGCGATCTCCAGGCCATCGGCCTCGACCCGAAGGCGCTCCCTCCGCTCAACAAACTCGATCCGGCGACGCTCCGAAAGGTCATGCGCACGTTCACCAGGGCGTTAGGTGCAAAGTGCACGGATTGCCACGACGACGCCGACTACGCTCTTCCCACGCCGATGAAAACGATCGCAGAGCACATGTGGAACGACTACGTGCGCGCGCTTTCGTTTGATCCGCCAACGCAGCCGCTCTACTGCGACTCGTGTCACCAGGGTCGAGGGAAGATCCTCGATCGCCACGACAAGAAGGCGCTCGGCAAGTGGATGGATCAAAACTTCGTCGCAAAGCTGAAGCGGGTCGACGGAAAGGAACACAATTGCGAGACCTGCCACGGAGACCCGTTCGACGGAAATATCCTCGGCAAATGGACAGGTAAGTAACGCTGGTCGCGCCCAGCCCAGAACTTCTCCACAGTTTGTTGACGGCGTGACGCCCGTTCAGTACAATTACCGCCATGGTAGGCCTGACCCAGCGCCAGCAAATGGTTCTTGACTTCATCAACCAGTCAATCACCGACCGCGGATACCCTCCGACGCTGCGTGAGATTGGCGCGCGCATGGGGATTCGATCGACGAACGGGGTGAACGATCACCTGCGCGCCCTCGAGCGAAAGGGTTACCTCACGCGCGAGGACATGAAATCGCGCGCGCTCCGCCCCACGGGCTTTGGCCAGACACCAGAGCTTCCAGGTCTTGGCCCAGTGAGAGACGGAAACGGATCGAGAAACGCACTGAGTCATCAGTCGCACGCGCAATCCTCGCACCAATTGAATGGGCGTGCAGAGGCGGGCCTCAACGCGATCAACTCCCTCAATGCCTCCGCGGCCAACGACGACGACATAGTGGAGGTTCAGATCCTCGGCCGCGTCGCCGCGGGTCTGCCGCTCCTCGCCGAAGAGCACGTCATCGACACCGTGCGCATCGACCGCGGCCTCCTGAAGGGCGGGCGCGAGGTGTTCGGGCTCAAGGTGCAAGGCGATTCGATGATCGACGCCGGCATCCTCACGGGCGACTACATCTTCGTCCGCAAGCAGCTCACGGCGTCGCGCGGCGACATCGTCGTTGCCCTCATCGGAGACGAAGCGACCGTCAAATACTACTACCCGGAAAAGGACTACGTCCGCTTCCAGCCTGCCAACAAGACCATGGCCCCCATCCTGGTCCGGGCCGTCGACTTCCGCCCCACGATGCTTCTGGGTGTCGTCGTCGGCATCTTCCGCCGCATCTAAGTCCACGGCAGCTACGCGCCGTCACGGGCTTGACCTGCCTCTTCCGCCGGAGATACGGTCGGTGCAATAAATGCGAGCCCCGAAGGGAAATACATCCTGCGGCACTACGGCATTCGGTGTGCTCGCTCTCGTGTTGGCGCTCGGCTCGACGTCGGCGTGCGGCGGCGTCTACTACGCAGTGCAAGTGAACGGGGCGGCGTCGCGACTCGCCGAAGCACGTGAGCTCGGAGCCGAGCAGCTCGCTCCGTACGAGTACTACTACGCGAAGTCCCACCTCGAGCAGGCCCAGGTCGAGGCCAGCGAGGCGAGCTATTCCGACGCGGCCATCTACGCCGAAACGGCCGACGAATATGCGCAAAAAGCGATCGAGCTTTCGCACGCCGCTCACAAGGCGAGCGCTCGTCCATGAGTCTCTCTCGGGCCCTCGGCGCGGCCATCGCGCTTGTCGCGTTGAGCTCGGCATGCGTGCAGGGCTCGATTCTCCGCGGGCGCGTGCAAGGGCTCCAAGGCATCGCCGAGACAGCCGAGAAAAACGGAGCGATTCGCTGCGCGCCGCGGGAGCTCGCCCTCGCGAAATCTCACCTTCGCTTTGCGACCACCGAGCTCGATCAGGGCGAGATGAGCAACGCAGAGAGGCATCTTCTCATCGCCGAGCCGAACGCGCGGGCCGCGCTTGCCCAGAGTCCCCCGGACCGCTGCGCCGAACGTAAGTTCATCGAGCCAAAACAGGGCGACCGCGATGGCGACGGTTATGCGGACACCGTTGATAAGTGCCCCGACGAGCCCGAGAACTGGAACGGGTATCTCGACCAAGACGGTTGCCCCGACGATCCCGACACCGACGGCGACGGGATCACCGACTCGAAGGATCAGTGCCCCCTCGAGCCCGAGGACGTCGACAACTATCTCGACGACGACGGCTGCCCCGACCTCGACAACGACGCAGACGGCATCGTCGACACGCTCGACAAGTGCCCGCTCAAGGCCGAGGACTTCGACGGCTTCGAGGACACGGACGGCTGCACGGACCCCGACAACGACGGCGACACCGTGCTCGACGTAGACGATTTCTGCCCGAATACCCCAGGATCGCCGGGTGGCACCAAGCCCGGTTGCCCGGGCCTCATCATCGTCACAGCCAAAGAAATTCGGATCACCCAGCAGATTCACTTCGAGTTCAACAAGGCCACGATCAAACCGGACAGCTTCCCGATCCTCGACGCCATCCGCGATGCTCTCCAGGCCAACCCCAAGATCAAGCTCGAGGTCCAAGGCCACACCGACAACGTCGGAAATGCGGCCTACAACCAGAAGCTCTCGGGCGCTCGCGCAGACAGCGTCCGACAGTACCTGACGGGCCACGGCATCGAAGCCGCGCGGCTCACGTCGAAGGGCTATGGACTCACCCAACCCATCGTGCCCAACAACTCCGAAGCGAACCGCGCCCTCAACCGCCGCGTCCAGTTCATTCGCACCGAAGCCCCCCCCTGATTTGGCTCTTTTTGCCCCGTTGGCAGCCATTTCGTTGTATCCCCGGGGCGTGAAAATCCTGGGCCGGGCTGGACTCGTAGCGGCGCTTTTTCTCCTCACGCTTTTGCTCATTGCGCCGGCCGCGTTGGCGCAGGGCAAGGCGGATGGTCCTGCAAAGGCCCTTCAGAAGAAGGCGATGGACGAGGATTACCTGAGCCTCGAGTTCGACAAAGCAGCCGAGAAGCTCACCAAGGCCATCGCGCTCTGCGGCGTCGATAAGTGTGCGCCTCTTTTGCGCGCGCAGCTTCGTCGCGATCTCGGCGTCGTCCAGATCGGCAGCGGCGCCGACAAAGAGAAAGGCTCAGCGAACTTCATCGAGGCGCTCAAGATCGAGCCCACCCTAGCGCTCGATCCCGACGTCAAGACGAAAGAGCTCGAAGCCGCGTTCGACGCCGCCCGCAAAAAAGCTGGAAGCGCGGCTACCGCGGTGGGTCCCGTCGGCCCCGCTCCCGCAGGAGATTTCACGCACACGCCCGTCGCCGGCCAGGCGGTGCGAACGCCCGTCCCGATCTTCGTCGAGTACGCGGGTACCGAAGTGCTCGCCAAGGTCATCGTCCGCTACAAGGGCTTCGGCATGACGGAGTTCAAGACGTTGGAGCTTAAGAAGATCGGCGTCGGCTACGGCGGGACGATCCCCTGCGTCGACGTCGGACAGCAGGGCAACCTGCAGTACTACGTGCAAGGCTTCAACGCCGCGAACGACCCGGTCGCTACCGCGGGCGATCGCAATAATACCTATAAAGTCCCCATCAAAACGAAGTTCGAGGGCGAGGCTCCGCACCTTCCCGACCAGCCCGCACCCACGCAGTGCGTCGACACTGGTGACTGCCCGCCCGGCTTTCCGTGCGCCAAGAAGGCTGGTCCCGAGGCAGTGACTGAAGGCGGATCGAAGGCCGAGGGCGAGGAGTGCGAAGAGAGCAGCGAGTGCAAGAGTAACGCGTGCAAGGCGAACAAGTGCACGGCCCCGGAAGAAGTGGGCCCCAAGAAAAGACGCATCTGGATCGGCATCGCCGGCGCGATCGACCTCGTGTTCCTCCCCTCCGCGCAGGACGTCTGCAAGCTCGACCCGATGACGGCCATCCCGACGAACTCGAGCGGGTACTACTGCACCAACAGCGACGGAGTCGACTACCCGAGCCGCACGGTCAAGGCCGAGAACGAGTCGCTTGCTCCAACCAAAGGCGGCTCGGTGAACGGCGGCACGGCTCTCGCCAACATCCGCGTGATGCTCACCGCGGACTACGCGGTCAACGACAACATCTTGGTTGGCGCTCGTTTCGGATTCGTCGCGAAGACCTACCCCGGCGCGGCGGGTGGCCAGGACGGCCTCGTGATCTTGCCGATCCACGCGGAGGCGCGCTTCACGTACTTGATCGGAAAAGAAGCCATCAACAAACCCTTCGCGCCATACGCGTTCGGCGCCTTTGGGCTCTCGCAGTCTTCTGCCGAGGTCGACGTGCCGGTCTCCGAAGCTCCGCACGCTGACCCCGCATGCCCGATGGGACAGTGTCCCGGCGGAAATAAAACCGTCCAAGCGTGGGCCATCGGCGGTCCGCTCTTCGGCGCAGTGGGCGGTGGCGTGCGCGTCGCCATCGGTCCGCGCGCGGCGATCATGTTCGCGCCTCTGAAGCTCAACTTCGCATTCGGCAAGGGCTCGCTCATTCCGTCGCTGCAGCCCGAGCTCGGAGTCCAAGTCGGCTTCTGAGTCTTCTGAGTTGGGGGGATCACGTGACCGAAGCAACGCCCAGAGAAACGATCGTTTCGCTCTTTCAGCACCAGGAGTCGAAGAGGCCCGCGCACCCAGCGCTCCGCACCAAGCGCGCCGGAGCATGGGAGACCGTCACCTGGGGGGATTGGGGCAAGCGCTCACGTGCCATGGCAGCCGAGCTGATTGCCCTCGGCGCGGCCACCGGTGATCGCGTGGCGATCTTCGCCAATACCCGCGAGGAATGGCTCTTCGCGGATGTCGCAATTCTCCTCGCCGGCGGGATCACCGTTCCCATTTACCAAACGCTGATTGGCGATCAGGCGGCGTACGTCCTCGACGACTCGGAAGCAAAAATCCTCTTTGCGGAGAGCGCGGCCTTCGTGCAACGCATATTCGACGTCAGTCCGGCTTCGATCGAACGCCTCGCTGCCATCGTGCTCTTCGACGGAGACGAGATGGAGAAGCTCTCGGTTGCCGTGCGCTCGAAGGTGACGACGCTGCGCGAAGTCCTCGGAAAGAAACGGAGCGACGACGAAGCTGCGAGGGTCGTGGATCGAGCCTCGAAGGTATCTCCGGAAGATCTCGCGACGCTCGTCTACACGTCGGGCACCACGGGGCCTCCGAAGGGGGTAATGCTCACCCACGAGAACTTCGCCTTCGAGACCGGATGCGTCCTGGGTCTGGTCGATCTCACCGATGCCGACGAGCAGCTCCTCTTTCTGCCGATGGCCCACATCTTCGCGAAGATCCTGGTGGTCATGCAGATCCGCGTGGGCTCGATCACTTCGTTCGCCGAATCGATTCTCAAGGCGATGGACAACGCGATGGAGGTCAACCCCACGTACATGGGGTGCGTCCCGCGCCTCTACGAAAAAATCTACGCCGCAGCGAACGAAAAGGCGCAGAAAGGGAGCCCGCTCGCACGGCAGATTTTCGCCTCGTCGATCGACGTTGGGCGCCAGGTGGCTCGCCATGGAGAGCGCGGCGAGAAGATCCCAATGGTCCTCGCCGTGCAGAACGCCGTGGCCGACAAGCTCGTCCTGTCCAAGGTCCGCGCGCGGTTCGGAAACAGGATCAAGTTTGCGATCACCGGGGGAGCGCCGCTCGCGAAGGAGCTCATGGAATGGTTCCACGGCACCGGGCTCGTGGTTCTCGAAGGCTACGGCCTCACGGAGACGACCGCGGCGTCGAACCTCACCCTTCCGAGCGCGTATCGTTTTGGAACGGTGGGCGGCGCGCTTCCAGGCGTCGAGGTGAAAATCGCGGCCGACGGCGAGATCATGATCCGTGGCCCCAACGTCATGCGCGGCTACTGGAAAAAAGAGGAAGCGACGCGCGAGGTGCTCGAAGTGGACGGCTGGTTCCACTCGGGCGACATCGGCATCATCGACGAAAAAGGTTTTCTGAAGATCACGGATCGGAAGAAGGACATCATCGTCACCGCGGGCGGCAAGAACGTCGCCCCCCAGAACATCGAGAACCTCCTCAAGCAGTCTCCGTGGATCAGCCAGGCCATGGTCCACGGCGACAAGCGACCGTACCTCGTCGCTCTCGTCACGCTAAATCCCGAGGCACTCGATCGCTTCGCCAAAGAGATTGGACGCACCGTCGCCCCCGAAGCCTTCTCCACGGACGCCGATCTTCGTGCCCGCCTCCAGACAGAAATCGATGGCGCGAACGCCAAGCTCTCCGCGTTCGAATCGATCAAAAAATTTGCCATTTTACCCAAGGATTTCACGATCGAGGGGGGCGAGCTCACGCCGACGCTCAAGGTGAAGCGCAAGGTGGTCACCGATCAGCACCGCGTGATGCTCGACAAGTTTTACGACGGCGGGAAGGACGTCGCGTGATGACGTTCACGCAACATTGCCTTCCGAAGGTTGCTTAGCGACCTTACATTCTTCACCATGTCGATTCCTCATGTGCTGATCGTCGGCGGCGGATTCGGAGGTCTGACGGCGGCTCAGGCGCTGAAGAACGCGCCGGTGCGGATCACGCTTCTGGATCGAACGAACCATCACCTGTTTCAGCCGCTCCTCTACCAGGTGGCCATGGCTGGGCTCTCGCCGGCGGACATCGCTTCTCCGATCCGCTCGGTCCTCTCGAGGCAAAAGAACGTCACCGTTCTTCTCGAGGAAGTGGCTGCGTTCGATCTAGCCGCCAAGTCGGTGCGCACGGACAAGGACACCCTCACATACGACTTTCTGATTCTCGCGATGGGCGCGCAGACGGACTACTTCGGTCACCGGGAGTGGGAAGCGTTCGCCCCCGGGTTGAAGAGTCTCGGGGACGCTACCGAGATCCGTCGTCGCGTTCTCATGGCCTTCGAGCGCGCGGAGTGCGAGAGGGACGACCGCGAGCGCACGCGACTTCTAACCTTCGTGGTGATCGGAGCTGGCCCCACCGGCGTCGAGCTCGCGGGCGCGCTGGCCGAGCTGTCGAAATTCGTGCTCGGCAGGGATTTTCGCGCGATAGATCTCTCCGCGACGCGCGTAGTCCTTCTTGAAGGAGGGGCTCGGGTCCTCGCGCCGTTTCCGCCGGAGCTCTCTCTCAAGGCAGAAAAGCAGCTCAAAGATCTGGGCGTCGAAATTCGTCTCGACAGCCTGGTCACGCGCATCGATGAAACCGGCGTCGAAATCGGCGCCGAAAAAATCGAGGCCGCGACGGTTCTCTGGGCCGCAGGCGTTCGGCCGGAGCCACTCGTCGCGGAGATCGGCGTTCCTGTCGACCGCGGTGGGCGGGCGATCGTGGAGAGCGATCTTGCGCTCCCCGGTCACCCCGAGGTGTTCGCCATCGGAGACATGGCGCTCTTCAAGGACGACGATGGACGACCCCTTCCTGGGGTCAGCCCGGTCGCGATGCAGCAGGCCCGCTTCGTCGCAAAATGTATTGCGCATCCCGATCGCCCGCGTGGAACGTTTCGCTACTCCGACAAAGGAACGATGGCGACCATCGGGAGGTCACGGGCAGTGGCCGTCTCGCACAAACTGAAAATGAGCGGGTTTCTCGCCTGGATGGCGTGGCTCGTGGTGCACCTGTGGTTTCTCATCGGCTTCCGCAGCCGCGTCGTGGTGATGTTCGAGTGGGCCTGGTCGTACTTCACGTACCGCCGCGGAGCGCGTCTCATCCTCGGAAAAAAAAGCTAGCCGCGCAGGCCTTGGCGCTCTCATTCGCCGCGCAGGCTCAAGCACGCTGCGAGAACGAGAAGACCGAGAATCTCAGTGCCCGTGACCTTCGGCAGGAGCGTGCCCTTCGCCGGGCGTGCCTTCGTGCTCGGGCTTCGGCTCGGGGCGCGTGTCGCCGCCAGGAGCGGCGCTCCCGGTGGGCGCGAAGTACATCGTGCCTTGCGACTCGTCGATCTCACCGCGGCGCCCGGTGTCGTTCACGGTGTACGCGAAGAAGACCCCGATGAAGAGCAGCGACGAGACGAAGATGAGCGCGTGGAACTTGTTGTCGTTGCGCAAGTGCATGAAGAACAGGCACACGAGGGCCGCCTTGATCGACGCAATGACGATCGCCACCGCCAGGTTCGCCGGGCCGAGGTGCACGTACGATACGCCAACCGTTGCCACCGTGAGCGTGATCAGCGCAGCGAAGATGGCCAAGTAGAACTTGATGGACGAGATGTGAGCGTGCACGCGCCCGTCGTCGTGATCCTCGTGGGCATTTTCGTGGTTGTCCATGGGGGCCTCAGTCAATCAAGTAGAGAAGCGGGAAGAGATAGATCCAGACGAGGTCGACGAGGTGCCAGTAGAGGGCCGCGAGATCGACCGGAGTGAAGTACTCCTTGGAGAACTCGCCCCTCTCGTTGCGGCGCCAGATCCAGGTGAGGACGCCGATGCCGACGAGGATGTGGATGGCGTGGACGCCCGTCATCATGAAATAAATCGAGAAGAAGATGCTCGATTTTTCGGGGACCATCCCGTGCTCGAGATGGTGAGGATGAAAATACGGTCCGGGGAGGAGACCGCTGTGGAACTTGTGGCCGTACTCGAAGTACTTCACCACCAAGAAGGCGATCGCGCAGGCGATGGTGACGAGCAGCAGTCGGCCGGTCATCTTCTTCTGTCCGAGCTGAGCGGAGCGCACCGCGAGGGCGGCCGTCAAGCTGCTGAAGAGAAGGACGATCGTGTTGAGCGCTCCCATGGTCTTGTCGAGCTGGTGCGAGCCCGCGGAGAAGGCGCCCGGGTACCAGTTGCGAAAGACCCCGTAGGCAACGAAGAGACCGCTGAAGAACAGGAGCTCCTGGCCCAGGAAGATCCACATGCCGAGCTTCGCCGCGCCGAACTGCTGGGCGGGAGTATCGAAATGGTGCTGGAGGAACTTGGGGTGCGCGTGCTCCCCATGACCTCCCTCTACGTGCTCGGTGGCCGCGGCTTCGGTGGCGCTCATGTCTCGGATAGCTCCTCTTCGGTCGCCAGGTGGTAGTCGTAGGGCCCGCGCGTGATGGTCGGCACCTTGATGAAGTTCGCGAGCGGCGGGGGCGTCGCGGTCTGCCACTCGAGAGCCGCGGATCCCCAGGGATTCCTCGGGGATTTCTTACCCGAGCGAAGCGACTGGAAGAACATGTAGCCCATCGCGAAGAAACCCACCGCCAGGATCCACGAGCCAACGGTGGAGATCTGGTGGAAGATTTCGAACTCCGGCAGGTAGTCGTAGTAGCGCCGCGGCATTCCGCGCGAGCCCATGATGAACTGCGACATGAACGTCACGTTGAAGCCGATGAACACGAAGAACCAAGCGAAGCGCGCGAGCTTCTCGTTGTACAGCTTGCCGGTGAACTTCGGCCACCAGTAGTGGAGTCCGCCGATGAAGCCCATCACCGTGCCGCCGACCATCACGTAGTGGAAGTGAGCGACAACGAAGTAGGTGTCGTGGAGGTGAACGTCGATCGCCAGCATCCCCAGGAAGAGGCCGGTGAGGCCACCGATGGTGAAGAGGAAGATGAACGACAGTGCGTAGAGCATCGGGCTTTCGAGGCGAATCGAGCCCTTGTAGAGCGTCGCTACCCAGTTGAAGACCTTCACCCCCGACGGAATCGCAACGAGGAAGGTCAGCGCCGAGAAGACCATCGTTGCGTACTCGCTCATGCCGCTCACGAAGAGATGGTGACCCCAGACCAAGAATCCGAGGAGGGCGAGCGCGAGTGAGCTCATCGCGACGAACATGTAGCCGACGATCGCCCGACGGCTAAACGTCGCCAGGATCTCGTTGATGACGCCCATGCCTGGGACGATCATGATGTAGACGGCGGGGTGCGAGTAGAACCAGAAGAAGTGCTGGAAGAGCACGGGATCCCCACCGAGCTTTGGGTCGAAGATCCCGAGGCCGAGCGCACGCTCCATCGTCAAGAGGAGAAGCGTGATGGCGAGAACCGGCGTGGCCAGGACCTGGATGATGCTCGTCGCGTAAAGTGCCCACACGAAGAGCGGCAGCTTCGTCCAGGTTTGCCCCGGCGCGCGCATCGTGTGGATGGTGGTCATGAAGTTCACGCCCGTGAGGATCGAGGAGAACCCCATGATGAACGCGCCGAGGATCATCGGAATGACCATCGAGTTCGTGGTCGTGCTGTACGGAGTGTAGAACGTCCAGCCGGTGTCGACGCCGCCGCCCACCAAGCTGAAGACCGCGAAGAGCGCGCCGAACGCGTAAATGTAGAGCGACATCAGATTCAAGCGGGGAAAGGCCACGTCCTTCGCGCCAAGCTGAATGGGGAGGATGATGTTCCCCAAGGCGGCCGGGATGGACGGGATGATGAAGAGAAACACCATCACCGTGCCGTGGAGCGTGAACATGCGGTTGTATTGATCCGCGTCCATGATCGTCTTGCCGCGGGTGAGCAACTCGATGCGCACGAGTAGTGCGCCCACGCCGCCGATGAAGAACGCGGCGCACACGAGGACGAGGTACATCACGCCGATCCGCTTGTGATCGAGCGTGACGAGCCACGACATCCATCCGCGGGACGCCGTAAGGTAATTCTCGTTCGGATCGGGCGTGGCGTGCGCGCTCGGAATGCTGGTGGTGGTGGTGGTGGCGGCTCCCATGATGCGTTCTTCCTTGTCTGCTCTTCTGGTGTCTAACTCTGGTGTCTAACTCTGGTGTCTAAAGCGTCTTCATGTACGCAATGATCGCGTCGATCTGCTTGTCGTTGAAAACGAACGGCGGCATCACGACGGTGCTGTAGCCACTCACGATTTTCGCTTGCGGCATCGCGATCGACTCCTTGACGTAGTTTTCGTCGATCGTCAGCTTCAGGCCGTTGCTCATCAATTCTTCGCGATGCCAGATGCCCTTCCACGTCGGCCCAGACATCTTCGAGCCGTCGATCGAGTGGCACGTGTTGCAGCTATTCTGCTTGTAGAGTCGAGCGCCCCACGCGGCCGGCAATTCACCAGCCTCGGCGCCTGCGCCCTCCTTCATGAATTTTTCGTACTCGTCGTTCGACACCACCCGGATGGTGGCGAGCATGCCCGAGTGGCTAGTGCCGCAGTACTCGGCGCAGAACACCTGCATGTCACCGAGCTTGATCGGCGTGAAGGAGATGGTCGAGTACATGCCCGGCACGGCGTCCTTCTTCAGACGCGAGCCCGGGACGTAGAAGCTGTGAAGAACGTCCTCGGAAGAGATGACGAACTTGACCGGCTTGTTGACGGGAATGCGCAGGATGCCGTTCTCCCGCATCCCGTTCGGATACTCGAATTCCCATTTCCATTTAGCGGCGCGCACCCGGATCTCGGTGGCACCGTCTGCGGCGACTGCGTTGTGCACGTAGACTTTGAAGCCGTAGTGGAACGGGATGACGATCAGTACGAGCGGGATGATCGTCCACGCAAGCTCGAGGGTGAGCATGTGCCCGACCGGGGCCGCTTTCACGCCGGGCCGACGCCTGTATTCCCACGCGAAGTATACGATGCAAAAAAGGATGATCGCCGTGAAGACGACGCTGAACCAGAAGACGATCATGTAGAGATCGTCGACCTCGGCGGCACCGGTCGAGAGCTGCTCGGGGAGCTGGAACGTCTGGGGATTGATCATGAAGTTTCCGTTGCGTGATCGCCGGGCGGGGCTTCTTTGAGGTCTGGGCCGCGGCTGCGTTTACGTTCGCGAACGAACATGAGCGCGAGGAACGAACCGAGAATCAAGACGGTGACGCCACCACCGAGGCGCATCAGGTTTCTCGCAAAGGGCACGTATTTCCCTTCCTGCGGATCGTAGCGATAGCAGTAGAGCATCACCTTCTCGATCGTCGACGTGGACCTCCCGTTTGCTGCTTCGAGGAGACCGAACCTTAGATCTTTAGGGTCGTATTCGAGGCCGTACAGATAACGAGCCATCTGACCGTTGGGTTTGGCCAGCATGATCACCGCGGGATGCCCGTACTGACCTTGCCGCTCGTCGTACTCGTATTCAAAACCTGCTGCGTTGGCGACACGATCGATCTCGCCCTTCTTGCCGACCAAGAAATGAAATCCGGCGCCCTCCGGATCGCGGCCGTAGCTCGCGATGATGCCGGCCCGTTTCTCGGCGGCGGTTTGGGGCGTGTCTCGGGGGTCGATGCTGATGACCACCACTTCGAAATCTTTGCCCGCCGTCCAGGGCACGATCTTCATGCTCGTGGCCGCTGCGTTCTGGACCATGCCGCACAGGACCGGGCACGAGTGGTAGGCGAGGATGAGGAGCACCGGGTGCTCGCCTCGGAAGTAATCCCCGAGATGGGCTTCTTTTCCCGTGTGATCCAGGAACGTCGCGTCGAGAGGAAGCTGCGCATTGAGGTGCTCTCGCACGCCCACGTGCTGAAGCTCTTTCGGGACAGGTGCTTCGCCGGCTTGCGCCACGTCCGCAACGAACGCATTTCCAGCGACGAGCCCGAGGAGGCACGCGAGGAAGAGCGCGATGCGAAGCGGGCGCGCGGAGGTCATGGCGCCGCGTCTCCGGCCGGTGCGGCGGGGAGCGTCGGAGCTACGGCGTCTGGCATCGCCGCATTGTCGAACTTCGGCGCGACGCCGCCGGCGGGTACGAGGCGCGACCAGCCCAAGAGGGCCGCGGTGTCGTTCGACTGGACCGGCGAGATCAGAGGAGAGCCTTCGCGGCCGTGTGCAATATCGCCCATCGCTTTGTCGATGCCGCCGAGCTTCGCTTGTTCTTCTTCCCGCTGCTTCCGAAGCTCGTCGAGAGGCGCGATCTTCGCCTTCGCCTCCGACTCGAACATGTCGGTGAAGTACGAATCGAAGATCGGCTTCAGGATGCCGAGCGACGCCACTGTGACGATGGTGAGCATCGCGATGAGTCGAGTTCGCGGGGGGCTTTGATCGGTCGCCATCGTTGCTCCTACGCGTTCTCGAATTGCAGCGCCCGCGGAAGCCGGGGATCGCCGATGGGGATGAGCGGATAGCCGAGCATTCCGTAAAACACCGCGGAGAGATAAATACCGCCGACGCCGAGGAAGCAGGCCAGATCGAGCCAATGAACGCCGAAGTCTGCTTGCCCGTAGTTGGGCATCACCAGCCAGTAGATGTCGACAGCGTGCATCGCGATGAGCCACGACGCGCCGAGCGCGAGCGTGAACATCTTGCGCTTGGTGTTTCGCGAGATGAGCAGGAAAAAAGGCACTGCGAAGTGGAGCAGGATGAGCGCGATGCTCACCAGCTTCCACGGTCCGTTGTCCCAGCGCATGTGGAAGAAGGTGACCTCTTCGGGGAGCGCCGCGTACCAGATCAGCATGAACTGCGAGAAACCGATGTACGCCCAGAAGACGAGGAAGCCGAAGAGGAGCTTGCCGAGGTCGTGGTAGTGCTCGGTGTTGATCGCCTTCGTGAGGATTCCCGTCGAGCGGAGGGCGAGGGTGGTCACGATGATCGTGGCGTGGATGGCTACGACCGAGCCGGCAAAGATGTAGACGCCGAAGATCGTGGAATACCAACCCGGCAAAAGCGACATGATCCAATCGAATGCCGCGAAGGTCAGAGTGAGACCGAAGAAGATCATCGCCGGCGGCGAGAAGCGCTGCACGCTCACGGTTAGCTTCGGATCCCGAGACACGTCTTGCTTGGTGGAGAATTGAAAAAGCTTCAGCCCCAAGAACGCCCATACGATGAAGTAGAAGATGGCGCGCCCAGTAAAGAAACCGACGTTCAGGTACGGGGATTTCCCACGAATGACCCGCTCCTCGATCAGCTCGTCGGGATCTCCGCGGCGCGCCTCGTGTGTGCCGGCAGCAGCGTGGGATTCGGCATCGTCGTGACGATCCTCGACGTTGAGGATCTTCTTCTGCCGCGCTTCGGGTGATCCCGGATCGATCTCGTGTCCGGCACCGACGGACTTGACCTCGGCGTGCGGCGCCTCGTGTCCGCTCGCGCTGCCGTGGAACCACGGAAAGAGGTGACCCATGGACAACCACACCGGAACGAAGAGGAGGGCAAAGACGAAGATTCCGCGGCCGAAGAACTCGGACGTGCGGCGGACGGTGACGCTCCAGCCCGCGCTCGTCAGGTGCTGGATCAGCGTGAAGAAGATCGAGCCGAGGGCGATGGTCAGAAAGAAAAGAAACGCGAAGAGGTACGAGAACGCGAAACGCTTTGCATCCGTGGTGTACCCAAAGACAGCGCCACCGAGCCCAATGACACCCACGATCCCCGCGTATTTCCAGGCGTTCGTGAAGGGGTTGTCGGCTGGCAAGCGATAAGCCGTGCGCGTCGTATCGGCCGTCGTCGGCGGCGCATCCGCCTTGGCGTCCGTCTTCTTGTTCGCGGAAGGGGACGGCTTGCGACCGGTCGTCTCTTTCCTGGCGTCCGCGCCGCCCTTCTCGTCCGTGTCCTTGGGGTCGCTCATGGCTTCTTCTCCGAGGCGACCTGCGCCTGGCTCAACTCGAGCGCGCGCACGTAACTCACAATCGCCCAGCGATCATTCACTGGGATCTGCGGACCGTAGGCGGGCATGTTGCGAACCCCGTTGGTAATCGTGGCGAAGACCTGACCATCGGGGAGATGACGGATGCGTTCTTCGTGAAGGCTCGGCGGCTTGAGCATGCCGTGCTTCACGATGAGACCGTTGCCATTTCCGGTCTGGTCGTGGCAGGGCGTGCAGTAGATCCCGAAACGATCCTGGCCGCGGTGGACAAGAGACTCCATTCCGCCGCCCCGCTCGACCGCTTCGTTCGGGACGGTGAGCACGTAGCCGGAGCCATCGTCGAGCAGCCCCTTGGCGATGCGATCGTCGACCTCGGCTTCACGGGAGACCGCTCCTTCGACGGGCGGACGCATGTCGCGATGATCCTCGAAGAAGGCGCTCTCGCCCTGGGTCTTGTACTTCGGCTGGTTGTACATGTTGCGGATACCGACGAACGGCGTTTCGCGCGTCGTTTCGCCGCGGCAGCCCGTGAGCAACAAGGTGGCGCCGCTTCCGGCGAGAGCAAGGCAGATGACGAGGAGAGAATGTTTCACGGCGCGTCCTCTTCGACGAGCTCGACATGCTCTGCGTGGGTTTTCTCCAGCAGATCGCGCGTTCGTTCGAGCTTAAATTTCGGGTCTTCCACTTCGACCGAAACGAAAAATTTGTCGTCCGAGAAACCTCGGAAGCGTTCCGACTCGAAGAGCGGGTGGTTGTGCCGCGGAAGCTTGTTCATCCCGAGCATGCCGAACACAGCGGTGAGCGCCGAGAAGAGAACAGTGAGCTCGAAGAGGATCGGGACCATCGAGGGGACGGCGCCGGGAGGCTTGCCTCCGATCACGATGGGGTAGTCGATGCCGTTCATCCAATACATCATCGTGAACCCTAGGGTCGCGCCGGTGAGCCCCATACAGAACACGAGCCAGCCGAGCTTCGAGTCCGGGAGCCCCATCGCCTTGTCCATTCCGTGAACCGGAAACGGCGTGTGGGTGTCGAACTTGGTGTAGCCGGCGTCACGGAGCCTCTCGGCCGCGCGCAGGCACGCGCCAGGCGACTTGTATTCCGCAAGTAACAGCGCCGCGCGCCGCTCGGGAGGCGCACCGTTTCTCGACGAATGCGTCGGAGGCTCGTGATGGCCTTCGTCGTCGATGCCCACCGCTCGCCCCGGGCCTTTGTGTCCGGGTGACTCGCGATCCTCGGGATCGATTTTCTTGAACGTCGCCAACGGCGCCTCGTCATCCGAATCTGCAGGCGGAAAAGGCTTGGCGTGAGAATCGATGTCTTCTTTGCCGTGCGGCGTGCTCGCCACCGGATGCCCGAGGTCGGTTGGCACTTTGTCGGTGCGGGCCTTCACCACCCGATCGACGGCTTCCTTGGCCGCCTCGGAGAGCCCTTCCTTCTTCGTCTTCTTGAGAGAATCGTCGTCACTCATGACTCATTCTCCCGGAACCAAGGCAGCGTCGCCCGCAAGCTCTGCGTCATGTTCCTCGTGGTGATCCGCGTGCGGATCGGCCTCGGGGAGCACGCCCTTCACTTCGGAGATGGCGATCATCGGCACCCAGCGAATGAAGAGGAGGAAGAGAGTGAAGAACAGACCAAGCGTGCCGGCGTAGATGCACATGTCGATGTACGTCGGGTGAAAGTAACCCCAGGACGAGGGGATGAAGTCGCGGTGCAGCGAGGTCACGATGATGACGAAGCGCTCGAACCACATCCCGATGTTGATGAGAATCGAGATGACGAACATGAACGGAATGCTCGTGCGGAGCTTCTTGAACCAGAAGAACTGGGGTGAAAGTACGTTGCAGCTGATCATCGTCCAGTACGCCCAGGCGTACGGGCCCGTGGCGCGGTTGATGAAGACGAAGCGCTCGTACTCGTTGCCGGAGTACCAGGCGATGAAGAACTCCATCGCGTACGCGTAACCGACGAGGGAGCCCGTCACGAGCATGATTTTGTTCATCAGCTCGAGGTGCTGCATGGTGACGATGCTGCGCACGCCGTAGACGACGCGGGTCACCAGCATCAGCGACATGACCATCGCGAAGCCCGAGAAAACAGCTCCGGCGACGAAGTACGGCGGGAAGATCGTGGTGTGCCAGCCGGGGATGACCGAGGTCGCGAAGTCGAAGCTAACGACCGAGTGCACGGACAGAACGAGGGGAGTCGAGAGCGCCGCGAGAATGAGGTACGCGCGCTCGTAGTGCTGCCAGTGACGGTTCGAGCCGTGCCAGCCGAGGGCGAACGCCCCGTACACCTTGCGGCGAAGCGGCGTCTTGGCCCGATCGCGGAGCGTCGCGAGATCCGGGATGAGTCCGACGAACCAGAAGAGGAGCGACACCGTGAAGTACGTGCTGACGGCGAACAAGTCCCAGATGAGCGGACTCTTGAAGTTCGGCCAGATGGCCATCTCGTTCGGAAACGGAAACATGTAGTATGCAACCCACACGCGACCGACGTGAATGCCCGGAAATAGGAGGGCGCAGATGACGGCGAAGATCGTCATCGCCTCGGCGAACCGATTGATCGAGGTGCGCCACTTCTGGCGGAAGAGGAAAAGGACGGCGGAGATCAGCGTCCCGGCGTGACCGATGCCGATCCACCAGACGAAGTTGGTGATGTCCCACGCCCAGTAGACGGGCGCGTTGTTTCCCCACACGCCGATGCCCATCCAGAAGAGGTACCCGACGGCCGTAAACAGCATGACCGTCGCGCCGAGCGCGGTGAGGAAGGCGTACCACCAGGCGCGCGGCGCAGCGGTTTCCGTCACCCGGGCCACGCGGTCGCTGATGGATGCGAACGTTTCCCCGGGGGTGACGAGAGGGATCTCGCCGAGCTCGGCGATCGGAAGCTTCGGATTGGCCGCGCTCATCACGCCATCTCCTTGTTCGGATTTCGGATCTTCCCGAGATAGGTCGTCCGAGGGTGGGTGCCGATGTCAGCGAGGAGCGCGTAGTTGCGATCGCGCGCGGCGAGGTCGGTGACCCGCGCCGACGGATCGTTGAGATCGCCGAAGACGATCGCGTTCGCGGGGCACGCTTGCGCGCACGCAGGCGTGATGTCTCCGTCCTTGAGGGGCTTGCCGGTTCGCTTGGAGCCGATCTTCCCCTCTTGAATGCGCTGCACGCAATAGGTGCATTTCTCCATGACGCCGCGCATGCGGACGGTGACGTTCGGGTTGAACTGCATCTTCACCGTTTCCGGCAAATCGCCGTACATCGGGTCTCCCTGGTACTCGAGGAAGTTGAAGCGCCGGACCTTGTACGGGCAGTTGTTCGCGCAGTAGCGGGTGCCGATGCAACGGTTGTAGGCCATGTCGTTCAGCCCCTCGGGGCTGTGGGCCGTCGCGTTGACGGGGCAGACATTTTCGCACGGTGCGTCTTCGCACTGCACGCAGGCCACCGGCTGGAGAGCCACTTCCGGATCGGCGATGTCATCACCGAGGAAGTAGCGATCGATGCGGATCCAGTGCATCTCGCGACCGCGCTCGACCTGATCTTTACCGACCGTGGGAATGTTGTTCTCGGCCTGGCAGGCAATGACGCAGGCGTTGCAGCCGGTGCACGAGCTGAGATCGATGTTCATCCCCCACTTGTGCCCCTTGCTGTAATCGACGGGCTTCCACAGCGGGAGGACCTTGGGGTTCGGGCTGCGGAACTGCGGGAAGTTCGGCGTTGCCTTGTATTGATCGAGGGTCGCGTCGATGGCGATGGGGCGGCCTTCCATCGAGTGGTGATCCTGGGTCTGCGAGAGCTGGTACTTGCCGCCGGTCTTCTTCACGACGACGCCGTCGGTGAAGTCCATGGCGTCGAGGCTGCGCAGCGGGTTCACGTTGAAGCCGTGGTTCGTTCCGTAGCGACCGGCGCTGCTTCGGCCCCAGCCGAGGTAAACGGAGATCGACCCGTCGGCCTGACCAGGCTGAATCCACGCGGCGATCTCGATACGCGCACCTTCGCGCGAGAGCTCGATCATGTCCCCGCTTTCGATGCCCAGCTCTTTTGCCGTGGTCGCAGAGATGTGCGCGGCGTTGTCCCAGACGATCTTGGTCATGGGATCGGGGAGCTCTTGCAGCCACGGATTGTTGGCGTGACGGCCGTCGAGCATCTTTGGATCGGCGAGGAAGACGACCTCGACGTTCGCGCCCGAGATAGGTTTCTTCGGCGCCTGAACCTTGGAAAGCTCGGCCGCGATCTCGGTGCCCTTGACCTCCGAAGGGGTGAACGCGAAGGACGCGCTCCCGACGATCAGCCCTTTTTGCAGGGCCGTTCGCCACTGCTTGTCGAAGCCGGTCGTTGCAGTCGATGCCGCGCGCAGCGTGTCGCGCGTGTGGTCGTGGCCGCTCTTGGGCTTGGCATTGCTGGCGTCTGAAGCTCCGGGCTGCGGGCCGATCATACGACCGAGCATCTCGAGATCGCTCACCCCGCCATGGAGCGGCGCGATCATCGGCTGCTGGAGAGTCCACGTTCCGTCGAGGGAGCGCTGATCGCCCCAGGCCTCGAATTCGTGGGCGCGCGGCAGGTGCCACGTGCATTTTGCGGAGGTCTCGTCGAGGTGACTGGCGAGGTGAATGCTGGTTGCGACCTTGCCGAGACGGTCGGCGAATTTCGCATCCCACGGCGCGTCGTATGCGGGATTTCCACCGAGGATGAGGAGCGTCTCGACCTTGCCCGCTTCCATGTCCATGCCGAGCGTGCGCACGTCCGCGGCGTGATCTTGCTCGAGGAGATCGACCACCGGTGTGTAGTTGACGACCTCTCCCACGCTTCCGAGCGCGGCGTTGAGAGCGTGAACGAGGGCGTGAACGGCGGCCGGCTGACGCGATCCGGCGACGACGATCGCTCGTCCCTGGTTGTCCGCGAGCTCCTTGGCCACGGCCTTGATCCAATGCTCGGGGATCCCGTCCATGGGATGCGTCCCGAGGCTCGCGGTGACCGGACCAAGATTGAGGCGGAATGTTGTGGCGAGCTCTTTTGCAAGGAGACGCGCGTAGCGCTCGACGTCGCGCGAGGGGAGGCGCAGGCGATGATCCGCGTTTGCCCCCGTCGTCGAGTGGGTGGACTCGACGACGTAGAGACGACTCATGCTCTCTTCGCCGGAGCGAATTCGCCGGCCGTCCGCGAAGAGACGCGTGGCCCGCACCATGCCCGGCTCGGTCTGCAAGAAATCGGCGTCGAGGGAGACGATGACCCGCGCGTGCGCATAGTCGTAGAGCGCGTTGACAGGCTGACCGAACGCGAGCCGCGCCCCTTCGCGCATGTTGCTCTCGCCTACGCTCGCGTACGTGTGGAAGCGGCAGTGCGGAAAGCGCGCGCGCACCGCATCCCGGAGTCGCACGAAGGTAGGGGAGTTCGTGGGCTGCGCCAAAACCCGCAGTTTTGCGCCGCGATCAGCGTCGTGCTCCTTCAGCTTCTTGTCGAAGAACTCGCCGAACTCTTCATGCGTGGCCTTGGCGGCCCCATGCATCGGCGTGGTCGAGCGGTCCGGATCGTACAGGTCGAAAATCGAGGCCTGGGCGAGAGCGTCGGTGCTGCCACGGCTCGAGGGATGATCCGGGTTGCCTTCGACCTTGGTCGGACGACCGTCGTGGCTCTCGACGAGAACGCCGAGAGCGTCGCCGCGGCGGTAGATGGCCGTGGCGTAGTGATTCGAGATGCCGGGGATCACCTGCTCGGGCGCGCGGGTGTAGGGGACGAGCTTCTCGACCGGGCGACGAAGGCACCCTTCAAGACCGAAGAGCGCGGTCACCGCGGTGCCGAACTTCATGAGCCCGCGTCGACTGACGTTGGCACCGAGACCTGCGTCGCCCGTGATGAGCGCGGCGAGAGACTCGGGCGCCTCCTCCTTCATCATCTGCAGCGGACGATCGAGCGGGAATTCAGCGGTTTTGGCGTTCTTCAAGCCATCGACCGAAGCCCGCTCCTCGATGCTCTTCCAAAACAGCTTTGAGCCGGAGCTGCCTGCGTGGCCGGCTTCGGATTCAACATTCGGGTCGCGTCGACTCATCGGTGACACCCTGAGCAGTTCTGGGGAGGATTCACGCTCGGCGGCTTCCAGCCCGCGGGGGCCATTTCCGGCTTCCAATCCGCGTTCGTGATTTGATCTTTGGGACGGAGGTTGGGCGTCGGATCGCGGTGGCACTCGAGGCACCAACCCATGCCGATCGGCTTGTCGAGGCGCACGACCTCCATCTGATCGATGCGTCCGTGGCACGTCACGCAGCCAACGCCGGCGCTGAGGTGCGGGGTGTGATCGAAGTAGCTGTGCTCGGGCAGCTTGTGGACCCTGACCCACTCCATGGGTGCGTTCGTCTTCCAGCTGGCGCGAATGGGGGCGAGACGCGCCGACTCGGTCTTCACGAGCGAGTGACATCCCATGCAGGTCTGCGTCGCCGGGACCATCGCGTGCGCCGCGCGCTCGACGTTGGCGTGGCAATAGCGGCAGTCGATCCCCAGTTGCCCGGCGTGCAGCTTGTGGCTGTAGGCGACGGGCTGAATGGGTGCGTAGCCGACCTGGAGGTTCTTCGGCGACGCATAGTACCAAATGGCGAGCACCACGCTGATGATCGCGACGTTGACGCCGATGGCGGCGACGAGTGGGAGCTTGTTGAGCGACCGGGGGAATAGCTGCATCGGAGCCTGGGTGGCGGCTAAACGCGTCTTGCCGCAAAGGGGTGACGAGGTGCGCGCCTAGTTCTGCCGTTCCGGGTCCTTATAGGGGACGGAACCATCAACACACAACCCTTTGCTTACGGAGAAGCACCTCCGCGCAATTCTTTCGTTTTTTCGGGTTGGGAAGATCGCCTAGACGAGGGGGGTGGAGTCGATCATCAAGGCACTGAAAAGTACGACCAAGTAGACGATTGACGCGGCGAAGAAGCTCCGCGCCCAGCTTCGGCCCGCCTCCTGACGGAAGCCCATACAGGCCCACCCAAAGAAGATCGAGCCAAGGACGAAGGCGGTGATCAGGTAGCCGCGGCCGGCGATTCCCAAAGGAAAGATGATGAGTGTGGAGACGACGAGGGCGAAGGTGTAGCGGACGATGACCCGCTTCGTAGCCTCGTCGCCGAAGACGTTGGGCGTCACGAAGAGCCCCGCCCTGGCGTAGTCGGCCTTGCGAAAGAGCGCGATGGCCAGGAAGTGCGGGACCTGCCAGATGAAAAGAATGACGAAGAGCGCGATCCCGCCCCAATCGACGCGCCCCGTTGCGGCCGTCCACCCCATAAGCGGAGGGATGGCGCCGGGGACCGCACCGACGAGGAGCGCCGTATGCGAGCGCTGCTTCATCGGCGTGTAGGCAAGGACGTAGCTGAGGTTGGCGAGCACTGCGAGGAGCGCGGTCACCGCGTTGACGCCGATGGCGAGGATGGGAACGGAGAGGACGGAGATGCCGACGCCAAAGACGAGGGCTGTGCGCGGGGCCATGCGACCCGTTGGAAGTGGCCTGTTTTTGGTGCGATCCATCTTTCCGTCGATGTCGCGCTCCATGTACATGTTGAGCGCGTTTGCGCCTGACACGATGAGGAGCGAGCCGAGCATCGTCATCGCGAACGCGAGGCGCGTGATGTGCACCGGCGCAAGCCAGACCCCGCCGGCGGTCGTGGTGAGAACCACCGCAGTGATGCGCGGCTTCGTGAGCGCGATCAGATCGGAGATGGATGCTGCGCGAACGTGTTTTTCGAGGTCCGACGTTAGCTCGGTCACGGTAGCGCGTATAAGGAAACCGCGCCGGGCCGTCAAGCGCGGGCCAGCAGCGGGAGCGAAACCGTGAAGCGGCTTCCATTTGCGTCGCCGCTCCTCGACGCCCGGCTCGCCTCGCCGTGATCTGCGTCTGGCGCTGCGCGGCCCGCACTCTGCCGGCCGCGGGTCGACGCCGACTTGCCACTCCGATGCCCATGGAGATCGGTTGGTTAGAGGCCGTCCGTGGAGAGTAACCCTCGCATCGCGGCAAAGCGAACTAGTGCCTCGGTCGAGTGGACGCCGAGCTTGCGATTGATGCGGGCGCGGTGAGTCTCGACCGTCTTCACGCTGATCGTGAGCTCGCGCGCGGCACTCTCGTTGGTAAAGCCGCGCACGACGAGATCGAACACTTCCCGCTCTCGCGCCGAAAGCTCTTTCAGCGGGCTCGCCCTCGCGTCCTCGCCGCGGCGATGACGTTCGAGGACCGCCTTCGGAATCTTGGGCGCAAGGTAGTGCTCGCCGCTGGCCACGACGCGAATGGCGGTGACGATCTCTTCTGCGAGCTGATCCTTCAATGCGTATCCGAGCGCGCCAGCCGCGAGCGCTTCCATGACGTTCTCGTCTGTGCCGTGGATGCTGAGCATCATCATCTTGCATTGAGGATCACGGCGCCGGAGCTCCGGCGCGCAGGCCGTCTCTAAAGATCTGATGGTCGTCGAGTAACGCAATTCGCAAACGCACAGATGCAGCCCAGCTCAAAGATAGTCTCCTCGAGGTCAGTTGAGGACGAAGTTATTCAGCCCCGCGACGATGACTCCGAGGATGCTCTCACCGGCGATCACCCCGGAGGCGATCGGGATGACGAAGCGATCGGCCGTCTTCTTGTCGAGCTTCGAGACGACGTAGGCAATGAATGCCCCAAGGAAGAGCGAGAGAGGGAAGACGAAGGGGAGCATCAGCCCGAAGCCGATGCCAGTTGGGGAGGGGAGCCACTCCTTCTTTTTAGGAAAGATAAGCTCGAGCGTCGCAAGGATCGCTCCGACGACGAGACCGCAGACGATCCCTTGCTGGGCCATCGGGTGGAGATTCTGGATACCGAGCTTGAAGACCTGGGCCACGGCTTTCCATTGCTGGGCCGACGGCGCGGGAAATTTCGGGTCCGCTCCGTCGATGCCCGTGAGCGCGGTGGCGTTCGGAACCAGCAGAAAATAGCCAATGCAGCTGGCGATCGTCCCCGTAAGCACGCCCATAGCTTGCGCCAAAAACTGCCGGCGCGGATTCGCTCCGAGGAGATAGCCGCTCTTCAGATCGTTCAACAGATCCGCGCTCGCGAGCGAAGACCCTGAGGTGATCCCGGCGGTCATCAGGTTGGCCGTCGTGCTCTGCGGAATGAGCACGCCGTACGTGAGCTGCATGATCTTGCCCATGGCGCTGCCAGGCGTGATGTCGGTTTCGCCCGTCGCGCGGCACGCCACGAGGCCGAGAATGAACGTCAGGACGACGGCGAGCGCGCCGTAGTGCGGCGGGACCTCGAAGTACCTCCACGCGAGGAGCACGATGGCCGTACCCGCGAGCCCGGTGCCCACGAAGAACCAGCTCATGGGCGGCTCGGTCTCCGTCACGAGCGGGTCTGCATCCTTCTGCCCTCTGCCCATTCCGGCGAAGGCACGGACGATCGTGCGCCACTGAAAAGCGAACGACAGGAGGCCCGACGAGACCATGATCGGCGCGCCGAACCAGATGCCGATCTCTTTCCACGTCGACCCCGGCTTCGTCGCAGCGGTGATGACCGCGCCTGCGGGGCTATGCCAGGAAGTCTCCATCGCTAACGGACCGAGAAAATAAGCCAAAAAGAGCCCCGCGCCGACCATGCTGATCGTGACCCGCAGGCCGACGATCGCCCCAGCCCCGACGAGCACCACGCTGTGATCGAGCTTCACCGTGAAGTCGGAGAGCTTGTAGATTTTTCCCGCGGCGTGAATTCCCGGCAGCCAGTCGAAGACGTTGCTCGCTCCGGGGAGGAGCGTGTCGCGCGTCATCTTGCCGAGAGCGCCCGCGTGCTTGACGATGTTGAGATCCTTCAAAAGCGGCACCAGCATTCCCAAGGCGGCCCCCGCCATCAGTGCGCGCCCCTTCTCGAGGGCATCTTTTCCTGAGCTGTAGAGTCCTTGGAGCGTGACGGCGGCGGCAGTTCCCGAGGGGAATTTGAGCCTCTCCTGGTTGATCATGTTCCGCTTCATCGGGATGGCGAGACACACCCCGAGGACGGCGAGAAGGAACACCCAGGGGACGATGACCGCCATCGGGATCGGCACGCCGTTCGGCGTATTTGGTCCCACCGACAAGAGGAGCATCGCTGGGATGGCGCTCACCAGCGTGTTGCCCGTGGCGTAACCGGCGGAAGACGCGGTCGACGTCGTGCAGTTCGTCTCGAGGATCGTCATCGGCGTCTTCACGATCCCGGCCTTGTGCAAAGCCGTCGAAATCGTGAACGTGAGAATGCACGCCGTGAGATTCACCCCCAAAAACCAGCCTGTTTTGAGGCCGATGTAGATGTTCGTGAACGAGAGGAAGAAGCCAAGGACGGTTCCCATCACGACGGCGCGCAGCGTGAGCTGAGGGACGTCGACGCCGCGGTAGGCCCGCGCGTACCACTCTTTCTCGTCGAACGAGAGGACAGTCTCCGGAGGGATTGCGAGCGGCTTGGCGCGCTCCAACTCTTCGGGAGTGACGGGCGCCTTCTGAAAAAACGGCATGCGCGCGAGCCTAACCGACCGCGGCCCACAAGGCATCGCCCTCGAGAATCGCCCCGTGTTGCGGGTTGCGGAGGACGCTCAGAAAAGCGCCACACAGCACACGGATCGGAATGGGGCGCATCCGGTTCGCCCAGCCAGAGAGGCCGGGGATCGCGCCCACCATGCCAAAAAAAGCGCCCGTCCCGGGAGGAGCTTTGCGGCTGCCGTGCGTCGCCTCGGGGGCGTCCACGGGGCTCACCAGGATCGACGGGCGAAAGATCGTCCACGCGAGACCGCTCGTTTCCACGATCGTCTCGCACTCGCGTTTCATCTTCAGGTAGGAGCCCATTCCGCCCGCGCCGACCGAGCTGAGAAGAAGGAAGCGCGGGACGCCCGCCGCTTTTGCGCTCCTCGAGAGCTGGCGCGTAGTTCCGACGTCGCTCGATTCGTAGGTGTCGCCTGAGGCAAATCGTTTTTGCATCGTGCCGATCAGGGAGAGCACGGCGTCGCATCCTTTGAGCGCGCGCTCGAGCTCGGCGGCATTTCCGAGATCGAAAATCTCTGCCCGCGGATCCTTGCTCAGCGGCGTTTTCGCAGCCGAGCTAGGGCGAACGTGAAGACGGAGGTCCATCCCCGCAGCCGTCGCCAACGGGACGAACACTTGCCCCGTGGCCCCGGTTGCCCCCGCAACGAACACTCTCATTTGGGGACTATACGGGAAGCTCCCGCCGGCAGGTCTTTCCGATAAAGTCTCCCGATGGAACATGCTTACCGTCCGACCCGTCCTCGCCGGGTTTGCGTGTTTTGCGGGTCGCGCTCGGGCGCACGAGAAATCTACAGAACCGAAGCCGCGCGTTTCGGTGGCGTGCTCGCGGCCCGCGGCATCGGTGTCGTCTACGGCGGCTCGCAGATCGGAGTGATGGGGGCGGTTGCGAACGCGGCGCTGGAGGCGGGTGGCGAGGTCATCGGCGTCATCCCCCACGGGCTCGCGGCCAAAGAGGTCGCCCACCACGGGCTCACCGAGCTCCGGATCGTCGAGACCATGCACGAACGTAAAGCGATGATGGCCGATCTCTCCGACGCGTTCGTCGCGCTCCCCGGCGGCTGCGGCACCTTCGACGAGCTCTTCGAAGTGATCACCTGGGCCCAGATAGGTCTGCATGCCAAGCCGATCGGCGTGCTCGACGTCGAGGGCTATTTTCAGCCACTTCGCGCGCTCGTTGCCAGCGTCGTGAAGGAAGGATTTGCGTCCCCCGAGCACATGGATCTCCTCGCCTTCGATGACGATCCCGAGCGCCTGGCCGACGCTATTTCGATCCCCCGCACTTTCCCGCTCGGACCCAAGTGGATCGATGATCGCGCGCGTTAGGAAGAAGGCGGGAGCGCGTATCTAGAACGTGTCTCCGGTCAGGCTGACGTCGGCCCGCTCGTTGGTGCCGATGCTGCTATCAGCGGTTGCAGTGAGCTGGGCGTCGATCATCGATTTCATGACTTCGGACGCCGCGCCGACGAGGATCGGGTAGTCGACGAGAGACGAAGGCCAGTGCACGAACACGCGTGGGACACTGCGGACATCGCGGGTGATGCGCGCGCGGACGGAGTTCGGTTTGCCGGCGGCGGGAACACTCGCCTTTAGCAAGGTCACCGACTTGTCCGGATAGCTCATGAGGTAGTTGGTGACGTACGTGATGTTGTTGCAGAGGTACGTGTTGCCGCTCCGCGGAAAGCCGGCGAGCTTGGCGCCGAAGAGAATGTCCCCGAGGGCGCGACCATTTTCAGTGGTGGCCTTCTGTGCTTCGACGCTGGCCGCCGCGGCATCACGAACTGCATTCCACGCGAGCAAAAGGCCTTTTTTCTGATCGCCTACCGAGGCGGACATGACGATCGGCGCGACGTCTTTTCCTTTCGGGGGCACGGGCACCAGCGCATCCGAGCCGTCGGTAAGTGCCATCGCCTTGTTCACCGACCCGAGCTCGATCCACAGATCCTGGGTGGCGTCCGCGATGCCGTTCATCATCACCAAGCTCGGGCCGAAGGCGTCGACTTCCTTCGCAACGAGGATGGCGGCGAGATCCCAGTAGACGGGCACGATCATGGCGCACACGTCGACTTCGCCGCTCATTGGGAGCGACATTTTTCCGAGCGCGACGCGCGTCTGCGGGGCGGGAAGATCTACTTTGCCGGTCGGGGGCTTCGTGGTCTGCGGGTACACCGCCGCGGGGACGAGCTTCTCGACGATGCGTCCGGTCGCGTTGTTGCTGTTGTCGAGAAAGCGTCCGAAGCCGACGACGAGGACGCGCGGGTTCTTGCCGGTCGACTTGCAGGTCGCCTGGTACTTGTTAGCGAACGCGACGTTCGCATCGTACTGCGCGCGCGCTTGGGGAGACTTCGTGTCGACCACCACAGCATCCTCCGAGGCGTCGGCGGCGACGTCCGTTGCGTCGAGCGCGCATCCGGCGAGCATGGCAGCGAGAGGCAAGAGATGGCGCAGTCCAAGTTTCATGTCAGTTGATGTGGGATAAAAGCACATCTTGGTCCACGCCAAATTCCCCTCGATTTTGAGGAAATACGGGCAAAGAAACCGGATCGATGGGGATCCACTTGATCCCTCCGGTGATCCGCTCAGACCTCAAATCCGGAAACGAACCGGGGCCCCGATGGCACGCTGGTAGAGGCGCCCGAGCTCACCGTCGGCGAGAACGGCGACCACCGGATACCCGCCCGTCGTCGGATGGTCCGGACCAAGAACGATCGGCTCACCGGAAGGTGGGACCTCGATCGCTCCCGCGACCATCGGCATCGACCGCTCTACCTCCGCGCTCGGAAGGCGCGGCCCCTCGAGCCGTGCTCCCATTCGATCGCTCACCGCCGAAAGCGCAAACACCGACGACAACAGAAGCGGGAGCGCATCCCTCAGGTCCGGCCCCGGAACCAGGCGAAGGGCCTTCTCCTCTTCTTCGTCCTTTGGCGCCCGAGGAACGGGCTTGCCACGGTCTCCTCCACCGAGCGCGATCCGATCGGCTCGCCGAAGCGCGCGGCCATGGAATCCCCCGAGGCCCGCGACGAGCAACGTCCCTCGTCCTCCATGAACGATGGGAACATCGAGGCCGCCGTGAAACGCGAGGTAGCGTACCCGGCGATCGCCGAGCGAGCTCACGTCGAACCGCTCACCGGCAGCGAGCATCGTTGGTCCTTCGTCCGTCGCAACGAAGACGCTCTCGATAGCGACGATCGAAAGCTTCCCCGTGAGCTCGATCGCCGGCAAGTGCCAGGCGTTTCCCGCGTGCTTGTTCGCGCGCGCGAGATCGCGGGGGACGAGCGCTCCGCCCGGCGGGATGCCGAGATGCATGAACCCCGAACGACCTCCGTCCTGAACGATCGCGAGCCCCGCGATGGAGACGATCTCGACCGTCATGCGGCTCGGAACGCCACGTGATCGTCGAGCGCGAGCGCGAAGGGCGCGAAGTCGAGCGCCGTGCCAATGAGGTTCCATCCACCAGGAGAAGCGAACGGATAGACGGCAGTGTAAGAGCCGCCGATACCGACGCTGCCAGCGGGAATTCTTTGTCGTGGCTGGGCGCGGCGCGGAAACGCGATACGCGGATCGACATCCCCGAGGTACGCAAAGCCCGGAAGGAAACCGATCATCTTCACCACGTAGGTACGACCGGTGTGAAGCGCGATGAGCTCGCCAATCGTGATCCCCCTTGCCGCTGCGATCTCCGGAAGATCGACGCCGTCGTAGCGCACGCGCACCTCGACCGCTGCGCGCGAGGGGGCGACGACGCCTACCTTCCTGGCGGTCAGCGCGGCGAGGATCAGCGACGGATCGCGCGGAGGCTCGCTTGGGTCGAAGGTGAGCGCCACGTGTCCCTCGGTGATCACCACGTCGATCACGTGAGCCTCTCGACGAAGCGTCTCGAAGAGGGCGCGCGCCGACATCCCGCTCGGACGAACGAAGCGAACCGCTCCGTCTCCGAGCGCTTCGATCACGTTCTTCACCTGGGCAGCTCCAGCGTCGCTCGCACTGCGCGCGCGATCTCCACGGCACGCGGCGTGTCACCGTGCACGCAGATCGTCTCGAAGTTGCCCTGCGCGAGGAGCGCACGCGCGTTCTCTGACGCCTCGTCGGGATCGTCGATCAGCGCACCGGGATCGCCGCGCGGGATGAGCGCACCGTCACGAACGCCGCGATCGGCGAAGACTTCCCGGGCGAAGCGAAGACCACGTGCGTTCGCAACCTCCCTCAGAAAGCCGGTCGGCGGACCGATCACGAGAACGCCCTCTCCCAGCGCCTCGACAGCACCACGGAGCACGGCTTCGGCAAGCGCGCGGTCGCGGTTTGCGTCGTGGTAGAGCGCGCCGTGCGGTTTCATCGAGGTCACCCGTGCACCCAATGACGCCGCCACCTGCGCAAGCGCCCGGACCTGCTCGGTCACCGAAGCAGCGAGCGCCTCCGGAGCAATCGCCACCGAGACGCGGCCGAATCCAGGGCGATCCGCGTACGAAGGATGCGCCCCCAGCGCCGTTCCCGATTCAATGCATAGTGCAACCACATGCTGCATCGACGCTTCGTCCCCCGCATGTCCGCCGCACGCCACGTTCACGCGATGCGCGTACGTGTAGAGCGCGTCGGGCTCGTCCTCGAACTCACCTGCATCGATGTTGAGAAAGGGGGACATCCTCCCCATCTTATTATAAGGGGAGCACATGGCCGAATCGATGAACGAGGGCACCCCGTCGCGCCACGTGACCGTGACCGAAGAGCGCTTGATCGATGTGGGGCGAGGCGTCCGCCTCCATGTGCTCATGGCCGGCGAGGGCACGCCTGTCCTTCTGCTTCACGGCTTCCCGCAGTCATCGTACGCCTGGCGAGAGATCGTCGCGCCCCTCGTGGCGGCAGGCTACCGGGTGATCATGCCGGACATGCGAGGCTACGGCCTCTCCGATAAACCGCGCAGCGCCGCGCAGTACGCGACGCCTGTTCTCGTTTCTGACATGAAGAACCTGCTCGGCACTCTCGGTCACGGTCGCGCGCACGTGGTGGGGCACGACTGGGGCGGCGTCGTCGCTTGGCACTTCACCGCGTCGCACCCCGAGCTCGTCGATCGACTGGTGATCATCAACGGTCCCCATCCGGATCGCATAAGCGAGCGCCTGCGACACTCCGCCGCGCAGCGGAAGAAGTCTTGGTACATCTTTTTCTTCCAGCTTCCTTGGCTCCCGGAGCTTTTCCTCACGCGCCCGACCACGATGCGCCGGCTCTTCATGGCCTCTGCGTTCAAAAAAGAGGCCTTCAGCGACGAGGTGATCGACACCTACACGCGAGCCGTCCGCGAGCCCGGCGCAGCGAGCGGCATGCTGAACTACTACCGCGCAGCCGCGCGGCGGCCCACAAAGCCCCTCGCGCAGATCGAGCGACCGACGCTCGTCTTGTGGGGCGAGCGCGACACTGCCCTCGGAGCAGATCTCCTCGATCGTCTCGGAGAGCACGTTCGCGATCTGCGCGTGCACCGAATCCCCGATGCGTCGCACTGGGTGGTGGAAGAGAAGCCCGAGCTAGTCGTGAGCGAATTGACCGCATTTTTTGCGGCGAATCCGCCGAGCTGACGAAGTCTCACCACAGTTCACGGTCGCGCCGATCCCATCGCGCATTCGATGAATTCCAAGAAATCCTCCAAGCTCGGTGACACTCGGTTGGTCTGAATCCCTGCACGGTAAACCGAGGGAGCGCACCATGGCCGGAGTAAGTGTCGATTCGGGGAGCAAGGGCGGTCGAAGAGCTCTCGATTCCGAGCTGAACATGATTCCAATGATCGATCTCCTCATGGTGACGATCTCGTTTCTGTTGATCACCGCGGTCTGGAGCAACATGACGCGGCTCGATGCCAACGCGCAGGTACCGGGCGATCCCACCCTCGCTCCCACCCCCGACAAGGTGGAAAAAACGCTCCACGTCGAGATGGGCGACGCCGAAAAATTCGTCCTCAGCTGGCGCGACGGGGCGACGGTGATCGATCGCTTCGAGGTCCCACGAAAGGACGTCGTGCATCGCGAAGGAACGGTGCGTGTCGTTCAGTTCCCGGACCTCACCGCCAAGGTCGCCGAGGCCTGGAATACGAGCGGCGTTCACCGCGATCCCACCGACACCACGTTCGATCGTATCGTCCTCCACACGGACGATCGCACGGCCTACGCCGAGATGATCGGAGTCATGGACGCCCTGAACCAACCCAGGCGCGCGCTGAGAACCGGCTCGAAGGTCGAGCAAGTGGCAGCGTTTCGAGTCGTCTTTTCGGCAAAGTGATGAATTGAACGACTCGGCGAAGCGACGAATTGATCGACTGAGAAACCTGACCGAAACACAGGGCTCGTAGTCTCGAGCTCAGCTTGGGTGACGCCACTACTTTGAATACGGGCGATACAGCGTGGCTCCTCATGAGCACGGCGCTCGTTCTTCTCATGACCCCCGCACTTGCCCTTTTTTACGGGGGAATGGTGCGGAAGAAGAACGTCCTCTCCACCATCATGCACTCGATGGCGGCCATTCCCATCCTCAGCGTGAAGTGGGTGCTCTTCGGCTACTCGCTCGCGTTCGCACCAACGAAGTGGGGAATCATCGGCGGCCTCGACTACGTGGGCCTGCGCGGAGTTGCTGGGACGCTCCACGGCACCGTGCCGACGCTCGCGTTCGTCGCCTTCCAGATGATGTTCGCGGTCATCACGCCCGCGCTCATCTCCGGCGCGTTTGCGGAGCGCATGAAATTTTCGGCGTACATCGTGTTCATCCTGGTGTGGTCGACGCTCGTCTACGATCCGGTCGCGCACTGGGTGTGGGCCGAGGGCGGCTGGCTCTTCAAGCTCGGCGTGCTCGACTTCGCGGGCGGCACCGTGGTGCATCTCACCGCCGGATTGTCCGCGCTGGTGTGCGCGCTCGTCATCGGAAAAAGGCTAAAATACCCGCACGAACGGCCTCTACCGCACAACCTCACGATGACCCTCACTGGAGCTGGGCTTCTGTGGTTCGGGTGGTTCGGCTTCAACGCCGGAAGCGCGCTCGCCTCGTCGCAGCTCGCAGCTCTCGCCTTCGTGACGACCCACTTGGGAGCCGCCGGTGGCGCGCTCGGGTGGCTCGCGATCGAGTGGTACCGGACCGGAAAACCCACAGCGCTGGGCGTCGCGTCGGGCCTCGTAGCCGGTCTCGTCGCGATTACGCCTGCCGCGGGGTTCGTCGCCCCGTGGGCCGCGATCGTCATTGGCTTCGTGGCGAGCGTCGTTTGCTTCCTCGCGGTCCAAGCCAAATACAAATATGGCTACGACGATTCTCTCGACGCCTTCGGTGTTCACGGCGTCGGCGGTCTCACCGGCGCGCTCCTCACCGGGGTCTTCGCCCAGAAATCGCTCAACGACGCCGGCTCCGACGGGCTCTTGTTCGGCAACGCGCACCAGCTTGGGATTCAAGCGCTCGCCTGCGCAGTCGCCGGCCTTTACGCCTCGGTCGTCACCCTCGTGCTTCTGCGGGTCATCGACAAAACGATGGGCCTCCGAGTCGTGGAGAGCGACGAGCGCGAAGGCCTCGATTCCACCCAGCACGGTGAGGACGGCTACTCGGGGTGAGCGCCACTCACGGCTGAGCTTTTGGTGGGACACGTGTGGGCCGGGCGCGCGTGACACGCCGTACACCGCTGTTTTTGCTAGGCGATTCGCCTTGGGAGCGATCCTGCACAAAAACGTGTGAGGCAATTCGCAACGTGGTGGAACGCGCCACCATCCAACTCCGGTATCCATGACACAGCTCGCTGAAGCACGGTCGGACGAGGCTCCTCAGAAGGATCGACCGTCGGCCCAGGGGCGGATCCTCATCATCGACGACGACCGAAGCATGTGTGAAATCCTCGAGAGTGCACTCAAGCGGCGCGACTTTGCCGTTGCCACGCGCACCTCCCCCGAAGAGGGGCTTCGGCTGCTCGGGGACCAAGATTTCGACGTCGTGGTCACCGACCTCAATATGCAAGGAATGAGCGGCGTCGACCTGTGTCGTCAGATCGCCGAGAACCGCGAGGACATTCCGGTGGTGGTGATGACGGCCTTTGGCAGCATGGAAACCGCCGTCGCCGCCATCCGTGCAGGCGCCTACGACTTCGTCACCAAGCCGTTCGAGATGGACGACATCGCGCTTACCCTCGAGCGCGCTCTTCGCCACCGGCAGCTGCGTGAAGAGGTTCGTCGATTGAAGCGCGCCGTCGACGAGACGAAGCGTTTGGACGACATCATCGGCCAGAGCGGCACGATGGAGAAGGTCCACGATCTCCTCAACCGCGTCGCCGACAGCGACACCACAGTCCTCGTCACCGGCGAAAGCGGCACCGGCAAGGAGCTCGTCGCCAAGGCTCTGCATCGCCGTAGCCCACGCGCGAAGGGGCCGTTCGTAGCCATCAACTGCGCGGCCATGCCTGAGAGCCTTCTCGAGAGCGAGCTCTTCGGACACACGCGCGGCGCCTTCACCGACGCCCGCCAAGCCCGACCGGGACTCTTCGTCAAGGCCACACAAGGCACGCTTTTTCTCGATGAAATCGGCGAAATGCCAATGGGCATGCAAGCCAAGCTCCTGCGCGCCCTTCAGGAGCGCACCGTGCGCCCCGTCGGCGGTGACGTCGAGGTTCCGTTCGACGCGCGGCTCGTCGCGGCCACCAACCGCGATCTCGAGACCGAGGTCGACGAGAAGCGCTTCCGCGAAGATCTCTTCTACCGAATCAACGTCGTCCGCATCAACGTGCCTCCGCTCCGTGGTCGAGGGAGCGACGTCCTTCTCCTCGCGCAGCACTTCATCGAGCGCTACGCAGCCCAATCACGCTCGAAAGTAACGGGCATGTCGAGCGGCGCGGCGGACAAGCTCCTTTCCTATCCGTGGCCGGGCAACGTGCGAGAGCTTCAGAACTGCATCGAGCGCGCCGTCGCTCTTGCTCGCTTCGAGCAAATCGGGGTCGACGATCTTCCCGAGAAAATTCGGGACTTCAAGTCATCGCGCATCATCGTGGAGACGGAAGATCCCTCCGAGCTCTTGCCGATGGACGAGGTCGAGCGTCGTTACATTCTCCGCGTGCTCGAGGCCGTCGGCGGAAACAAAACCATGGCCGCCCAGGTCCTTGGCTTCGACCGGCGCACCCTCTACCGCAAGCTGGAGCGGTGCGGCGCGGGCGACAACAAAAAAGATTCCCGCGAGTAGGGGCTGTCCCGCATTCGTTGGTTTGGGCAGTCCACATCCTCCGGATGCTCGAAGTAGTAAGCGGCGTGGTGATCGCGGCGTTGTGAGGCAGAAAGGAACGGGCCCGAACGAGCGCGCGCTCTGTTTCCCGCAGATATCCCGCACTTTTCCATGCGCTCGCACCGGCACGTGAGGTGCACTGCCTTCTTGCTCCCAAGAACCACGCGGAGCAACGGAAAGGAAAAAGGCTTGGACGTGCACGGCACTCGCAAGACGAAGCTAGTGATGATTGCGGACGACGACGAGGATCACCGCCATCTCGTTGCCTCCGTGATGCGTCGCGCCGGCTTCGACGTTCTGGAGGCGCGCGACGGCGCCGAGCTCCTTGCCATGTGTGACGAGCACGGGTTTCCAGATGTCGTAGTGACCGACGTCATGATGCCCCGCTGCTCCGGCTTCGGCGTGCTACAGCGTCTTCAGGAAGTGAAACCGGGTCTGCCTGTCGTCCTGATCAGCGCCGTCGGCGACGAGAGCGTTCGCCGCATGGCCGTCGATCTCGGAGCGGCCGCGATGCTCGAAAAGCCCTTCGACTTTTCCACGCTCCGTGAGCTCGTCACGCGGGTCGCTTTCGTCGCGTAGTCCCCACAAAAAAATTGAGCTACGAGGACGCTGTGGGGAGCGGTACTTCCCGAGGTACGCGTACCGTCAGTCGGGCGCCTGCCGGCTTACCTTCCGACGTCTTGAGATTTTCTGCGCGCGCGCTACCGCCGTGGGTCTCGACGATCGCCCGCACGATGGCAAGACCGAGCCCCGTTCCGGATTTGGGTGCCTCCACCCGCGAGAAGCGCTCGAAAATGCTGTCGATGGCGTTCTCGGGAATACCCTGACCGTCGTCGGTCACTTCCAGGACGAGGTCTTCGCCTTCGGCCCACAACCGAACCTTCACTGATGTTTTTGCGAAGCGAACCGCGTTCGAGAGCAGGTTCGACAGCACCTGCGTGATCCGCTCGGCGTCGACGTTGGCCTCGAGGGGGGAGGCGGGGGCGTCGAGCTGGATGGTTATGGTGGTGCCGCCGTCGATGCGCTGTGTGTCGTCGCATACATGCTTGGCGAGCGGGCGAACGTCCGTCTTGCGCCGAACGAGATCCAGCTTTCCTGATTCTATCCGCGACAAGAGAACGAGGTTCGAGGCCAAGCGGGTGAGGCGCTCGACGCTCCGTCGAACGAGGACAACGAGAAATTCCTGGTCCTTGTTGAGCTGGCCGACGTCTTTCCTGGAGAGCTCGTTGATCGCGCCCATGATCACCCCGAGGGGTGCGCGGATGTCGTGCGAGACCATGGACAAGAGGTTCACCTGGAGCGTGTGCATCCGCTGAAGGTCTTCGTACGCGCTTGCCAGGCTCGCTTCGGCCTTGCGCCGTTCGGTAAGATCGTCGAGGAGAAGAACGAAAGCGACGTGCTCTGGCCCTTCCTTCACCGACGCACCGCGGAGCTCGAGGCTGCGCGTCGTTCCATCGCGGTGGGAGAGCTGCATCACCCGAGAGCCCTCGGCGACGGCCGCGATCTCGCGAAGCTGCTCCGTCCCGAAAAAATTCTTGAGGGGAGAGCCGAGGGCGTCCTCCTCGCGCAGTCCGAGCATCTCGCTCGCGCGATCGTTGAGGCTGACGATGACCCCGTTGCTGTCGCAGATCAGCACGCCGCTCGTTCCGTGCTCGAGGATGCTGTCCAGGTAACGCATCGTGGACATCGTCACCGGCGTCAGGCGATCCGCACGTTTTTCCGAGGTGACGCGCGGCCGCCCTAGTGCTTCTTCGAGAGCGCTGACGATGCCTTTCGGATCCTCCGCGGAGCGGCAGATCACTCTCTCTCCGACGAAAGGTGCCGCATCCGTGCTTCGCGAAAGCCGCTCGAGTCGCTCACGAGACGCCAGAATCAGGAGGCCCACACTCGCGTCGATGGCACGCACCCGTTGGGCGATCCGCACTGGCCCGTCGACCCCCGGGCCGAGCACGACCGCCTGCACCCCGCCGGCTTCGACGCGGGCAAGGAGATCCCTCGCGGTCTCTACTTCTTCAACGGGCGCGGAAAGCCCCGCCGTTTCGAGGTGAAATGGCGAGCTTGATGGTGGCTGAAGGAGAAGGACGGTCACGATAGCTCTTCACACCGCTCTTCTGATGCCAGCCGATGGGTTGTGGTTTCCAACAAAACATCACGCGTGGCCTATGCTTCTTGCCGTGACGCGTTTTTGGATGCCATGAGAAATCGCCGGCAACCGCGGTTTTCGTGGCGTGGCGCATGGATGCTCCCGGCGACCCTGATGATCGTCCTTGCCACCGAGCCCTGGTCGCACGTGCGCGCAGCCTCGCTTCTGCTTCTTCTCTCGACGGCCGACGCCCCCACGGGATTTTCCGCGCTGAGCGGGCACGCGGTCGAGGAGGTCAGTTTCGTCCTTGAATTCCCGGGTATTCCGAGAGCGCGCGCGCGCCTCTACAAGCCGAAAGGCGTGGCGGAGCCGCCGGGGCTGGTGATCGTGCATGGCGTGCACCGCCTTGGCGTCGATGAGCCGCGGATGGTGAAGTTCGCGCGCGCCATAGCGTCTTCGGGGGTGGTCGTGCTCACACCCGAGCTGAAGGATCTTGCCGATTACCGCGTCGATCCGCGGTCGATCGAGATCATCGGGAGGGCCGCCGGCGATCTCGCAGAGCGCGTGCATCGCTCCGGGGTCGGGGTTCTAGGGTTCAGCTTCGCGGGCGGACTCTCTCTTCTTGCGGCGGCCGATCCCCTCTATGCGCCGAGCATCTCGTTCGTTGCCGCCGTGGGTGCGCACGACGATCTCTCGCGGGTCTCGCATTTTTTCGCCACGAACGAGATCTCCGATGCCGATGGCCGCATGCTTCACCTGACCGCCCACGACTACGGGCTCCTCGTCCTCGTCCACGCCCACGCGGAGGATTTCTTCGCGCCGCAAGATACGGACGGCGCGCGTGACGCTCTCCGCGCGTGGCTCTGGGAAGACCGTGACGCCGCCCGCGTGGGCGCAAAAGCTCTCAGCGCCGCTGGGCAGGCGAAGCTCGCGCTCCTCTTCTCGCCTCGTTCGGGAGAGATCGGGCCTGAGATTCTCGCGGTGCTCGGCCGCCACGAAGGCGAGATGGCCGCCGTCTCTCCGCACGGTCATCTCGGAGGCGTGCACGTTCCCGTGTATCTGCTCCACGGTGCAGGCGACACTGTCATTCCGCCGAGCGAAACGTCGTGGCTCGCGCGGGACGTGCCGCAGGCCTGCTTGAGGAGCGCGCTCATCAGTCCGGCGATTTCTCACGTAGAGCTCGGCGGCGAGCCCAGCGTGCAGGAGCACTTCGCCCTCGTTCATTTCATGTCTGGTCTTCTCGACGAGATGGCGAGCGAACGTATGCGTTGACGGCTCCGCCAGCCGCTTCGATCAGTCTTCCCAGTGCCACTTTTCGGAGGTCACCGTGCGCCGGAAACGATGCCCACCGGCGTGGCTCGCGAGCCAGCGATAGACGCCCGGATCGCTCGTATTGAGGTCGAGCGCTTTGCCGCTCTGGTGATTGGAGAAGCCTGGATGCGCCGCAAGATTCCCGGTTCCCGCTCGGTACGCGGAGTAGAGCTCGCGTTGCCGAGTCATCGTCCGAAAGCCGCTGACGACGCGTAGGTCGACGCCGTCGGCGCGGGCGGCGGCTTTGAGCGCCTGGTAAGAGGCGGCGGTGTGAACCTCGACCAGCTTGCCTTCGACGCTCGTCACGCAAATGGAGATCTCGACACCACGGCGGTATCCATGGGTGTTCGTGCACGCGCTGAGGGCGTCGGCGGAGGTGCCCGGAGCTGCCGGATCCTGCGCGGCGTCGAGCTGCTGATCGCCATCGGTGTCGGCCGTGGGCTCTTCTCCGTCTTCGCCCGTGCTCGTTGCGCCGGCCGCAAGCTCCGCGGCCGTGATCCCGTCGCTCTCGCTGGACCCACTACCAGACGCCGAGCATGCGTTGAGGACGACAAGACCGAGTGCAGCGGGGACGAGACGAAAGCGCATGTTCTCTTACAATGCATTCCTCCTGCCAACCCAACAGGCCCACGAAAGGCATCCCAAACCCGCCAAAGACGCAGGCCTGGAATAATTTTCCGCGCGCGTCCGGGATCGCGCGAAGCCAGGTGGTGGATTAGTCGCCCAGTCGGTCGGCGGCTTTCTCGAGCGCGTCGCGCGGATTTTCGAGCACAGCGGTGCCATGCGCAACGCACACCCCACGCAGCCCCTCGGTGCGAGCCATCGCGCGCAGCCAACCCTGAAAGAGCGCGCGCTCCTTGAGGAGACGTGGCCATCACCGTCGGGGTTGCGCTGCTGGCGCGCTACTGGATTCGGGATCGAAGCGAGCACGCGTCTCGAGGAATCGTTCAATCTCCGGGATGACGTCCCCCGGCCGTTCGATCATCGCAAAGTGGCTCGCGCGCTTGAGGCGGAGGTGAGTGGCGTTCGGAAGGCGGCGGGCGATTTCGTGCGACTGAAATGCGGGAGTGAGGACGTCGAACTTCCCGCTGATGACGAGCGCCGGCGTTTGGATGTACGGCAAGAGGTGGTAGACGGAGTGCGCGTCGAGCTCCTGAAAAAGACGCATGTAGTTCGGAAAGCTCGGACCGAGTACGTCGTCGTAGTAGCGGCGAAGAAGAGGCCGCACGTCCTTGCTGCGTGAGCCGAGAGCCACCCGAAGCGCGGCCGCCGTGGGGAGCTCGAAGAGGCGGGTGACAGTCGTCAGCGTCTTGGCGAGCTCAGGATGCTTCTGCAAAAATTCGATGACCGCGTGAAGGCGCTTCGGCAAGAACGGCACGGCAAAAAGAGGCTGAAACCCCGTTTGCAGAACGTGCCCGTAGGTGCCGTTGATGAGCACGAGACCAGCGACGAGCTCAGGACTGGTCGCCGCCACGTCGAGTGAAACCTGAACGCCCATGCTCCACCCGATGAGCACGGCGCGCCCGACGCTCTCCGCGCGCAAGATGGCCTCGGCGTCCTCGACGTGATGACTCAGCGCAAGGCGCCGGCTTCCCGTGGCGACCGTCGCGGAGTCGAACAGCCCGCGGTAGTCCCAGGTGATCAGGCGATGCGTGCGCCAAAACTTGTCGATGAGCGGCTGCCACGCGTAGAGTCGGCCGCCCAGGCCGTTGGCGAGAAGGAGCGTCTTCGTTCCTTCGCCGAGCACTTCGTAAGCGATGGTCGTTCCGTCAATCGAGACGGTCTTGCCCGGCCGAAGCGTCTTCTGCCATTCGGCTGCGGGCGCGGCGTCGACCATGCCTCTAGTTTGGGGCGGCCGTGACGATCCGGAAATAGATTTTTCGCGGTGCTCCGCAGGTCACGCAAACCACGTGCGCTGTGCGGAGCCGCTCGCCTTCGATGGTGTCCGCCGTGTGCTCGTCGACGCGCATCGAGCCCCCGCAGAGCGGACAAGGCATCGAGCGAGCCTGGAGCTCGACCAGCGACGCGGAGCTGATTTCCAGTGGATTTCGCGCTGTGCCGCCCACTTCGGCTCGGGCAAGGCGCTCCCGCTCACGGATCACTTTGGCGGCCGCCATGAGCCGTGCGCTTTGCGGTAAGGTCGGGCATGGACTTCTCTCTCCCTGCGCACCTTGGTCCCGTCCTCGAGCAGATTCGCGCCATCGTGGATCAGGACGTCATTCCGCTCGAAGGCGAGCTCGCTCGTCTCGGTAGCTTCAAGGCCCTCGAGCCGGCGCTCGAAGCGGTCCGCGCGAAAGTGAAAGAGAAGAAGCTGTGGGCACCGCAGCTCCCCAAAGAGCACGGCGGAATGGGTCTCACGTTGATGGAGCACGCGCGGGTGAGCGAAGAGCTCGGCCGAACGCCGCTTGGTCATTATGCGTTCAATTGCCAGGCACCCGATGCCGGGAACATGGAAATTCTCATCGCCCACGGCTCGCCGGAACAGAAGGAGCGCTTCCTCGGCCCCGTCTCGCGCGGGGAAGCGAGGAGCTGTTTTTCGATGACCGAGCCCGACGTTCCCGGATCGAATCCCACATGGCTGACGACGACGGCGCGAAAAGAAGGAAACGAATACGTCATCGACGGCCACAAGTGGTTCACCTCATCCGCCGACGGCGCCGCCTTCGCGATCGTGATGGCCGTGACCAACCCCGAGGCCGATCCCCACATGCGCGCGAGCCAGATCATCGTTCCTTTGAGCACCAAGGGCTTTCGTCTGGTGCGAAACATTTCAGTCATGGGCGAGGCGGGTGACAGTTATTCGAGCCACGCCGAAGTGGTCTACGAAGGATGCCGCGTTCCTTTGACGAACCTCCTCGGCGGGGAAGGGTCGGGGTTCGTCATCGCCCAGGAGCGCCTTGGCCCGGGACGGATCCACCACTGCATGCGCTGGATCGGGATCTGCGAGCGGTCGTTCGATCTGATGTGCAAGCGTGCCGCTACGCGGGAAATGTCTCCCGGAAAAACGCTCGGGCAGAAGCAGATCATTCAGATGTGGATCGCCGAGTGCCGTGCCGAGATTCACGCGTCGCGCCTGATGGTCCTCCATGCCGCCTGGAAAATGGAGCACGAGGGGGCCTACGCCGCGCGTGAAGAAATTTCGCTCATCAAGTTCTATGTCGCGAACGTCCTTCAGAACGTCGTCGATCGCGCCATCCAGGTGCACGGCGCGCTCGGGATGACGGACGACACGCCCCTTGCCCATTTTTACCGGCACGAACGGGCCGCGCGGATCTACGACGGCGCCGACGAGGTGCACAAAGTGGTGGTCGCCAAGCGCATCCTCCGAGGCTACGGGGTCACCGTGTCATGACCGAGGTCGAGCTCGACAAGACGCGAGCAGTGCGCGCGGGCGAAGAGCTCGACGTGCCGAAGCTCGAGGCGTTTCTGGCGAAGGAGATCGCCGACGTTGCCGCGCCGATCGTCGTCGAGCAATTTCCGGGAGGGCACTCTAATCTGACGTACTTGGTAAGCGACGCGCGCGGCCGCGAGCTCGTCCTTCGCCGTCCGCCGTTCGGAAATCGGGTGAAGACGGCGCACGACATGGGTCGCGAGTACAAGATCCTGTCGAAGCTCTCGGTGGTGTATCCGCCCGCGCCGCGCCCTCTGGCGTACACGGAAAACGCTGAAATTCTCGGGTCGCCGTTCTATGTCATGGAACGCATTCGGGGGGTCGTTCTTCGCCGAGGATCGCCAGTCGTGCTCACGACCCAGACGGCGCGCGCGCTGTGCGAGTCGTTCGTGGACAACCTCGTTCTCCTTCACGCCGTCGACCCAGCGGCCGCCGGGCTGGGCGATCTCGGGAAGCCCGAGGGCTACATCGCGCGGCAAGTGACGGGGTGGACCAAGCGGTACGCAGACGCGGCCACCGACGACATCCCGGAGATGAACGAGATGGCGACCTGGCTCGCCGCAAACCTCCCCGCAGACGGCCTACCGGCGATCATTCACAACGACTACAAGTTCGACAACCTCGTCCTCGATGCCGGCGATCTCACCAAGATCCGCGGCGTCCTCGACTGGGAAATGTCCACCCTCGGGGATCGTCGCATGGATCTCGGGACCGCCCTCGGTTACTGGGTCGAAGCGGGTGACGCCGAGGAGATTCGCTCGTTCGCCTTCGGGCCGACGAACCTTCCCGGGTGCATGACGCGTCGGGAAATCGTGGACCGCTACGCCGACAAGAGTGGGGTCGACGTCTCGAACATGCTTTTCTACTTTGCCTTCTCGCTCTTCAAAACGGCCGGCGTCGCTCAGCAAATCTACTGGCGCTACAAACAAGGGCTCACCAAGGACGAGCGCTTCGGTGCCTTCATCCTCGGTGTGCGCGTCCTCAGCGCTGCCGCGGTGCAAGCGGTTGCACGCGGGGGCATCTGACTCTCACATTTTCACGAGATCGACGCCCACGCGCGCACCGCCCTCCGCCGCCGCTCTTTTGCCGGGCAAACTCCTTCCCACCCGAACGCGGCTGGGGAGCTTTACCAGACGACCCATGTCGCGTAGCGCAGATCCCTACCGAGCCAAGCGCCCGCCCGTCTTGCTCGACAGGCACGGTGATCTTGGGAGCATCGCAGCGAGCGATTCCGGCCGCGCCGATCTCCATGCCAGCACTGTCGGAGAGCGTGAGGTCTACATCGAGATCCTCCGCCGTCGACTGAGCGAGCTTCGAGCGCGCGCCACGCTCACTCCAGCTCGCCGCTGATGGCGTGCACCAGCCGAAACCCGACCATCGCTCTAACCTCCTCGAGGCGCGACATGCGCCTGACGAGGAGAGACAATGGGCTCCCGCTGTCAACGTTGTACGAAGAGAACTGTGAAGAAGTGTTAGACCAGTTTCATTCGGTAAAACTAGCGTATTTACAGGATGCCGGGTCCGCCACCTTGCCAACGCCGGTGTCGCAGGCGAACCGCAGGCGCCACCTGCGGCTACGAATGTGAGCTCGGCGCATTTTGGGGCGGCTTCACGGCTTCCCGAGTCATTTCGAGCATCGTGGTCCGGAAGCCGAAGGAGGCAAAGAGGTGCTGCGCTTCTTCATTTTGCGCGGCCGTGAGAAGGACTACGCGCGGCGCTCCGAGCGCTTCGAGGTCGTGGACGGCGCGCTCGAGAAGTCGCCTTCCAACGCTCTGCCGGCGGGCGTTCGGGTCGACGTAGATGTCGTGAATCTTTCCGCAGCTCTCGAGGAGATCGTTCCAGTTGCGAGGCTCGATGCGCGCGTACACGTAGCCGCACAATTTCCCGTCTGCTTCTGCAGCGAGGAGGACGACGCCCTCGGATCGAAGCTCGCCGGTGAGGTAGCGCTCGTAGCCTTTCTCGAGCCCGTCCACGCACAAGAATCGCTTGGGGTCGATCGCGTAATGAAAGCGCACTAGCTCGGCGGCAAACCGCGCAATCGTGGACAGGTCTTCGGCGCGCGCAGCTCGGATCGAAACGTCGCTCATGCGACCTGCGAAGATACGCCTATTCGGGCGAAGAGTGCTTGAAGCGTCATGTCGATCGCGCGCTGGTACAGACGCACGACCATAAGTCGGCTCGTGCCCTAATAACGGGCAGCCGAAACGGACCTTACAGTTGCGAAACGCCCGCAATTTCTAGGTCGTCGGCGACCACGGGTAGCTGCGCGATTGCGGCATTCGCTTGCCGGGTGCCCCGCGCCACCATGCGGCGATCGCGAATCTTGGCGGGCGGCGTCTCGAGATCCCACACCAGGCCGACGACGCCGAGGGCGCGCAGGATGTAGTAGCTCATGTCGATTTCCCACCAGTAAAAGCCCTGTCTCGCAGACTTCGGGAAGTAGTGGTGGTTGTTGTGCCAGCCCTCACCCATGGTGAGGAGCGCGATCGACAGGCTGTTTTTGCTTTCGTCGGTGGTGGCATAGCGGCGATTGCCGAGCCAGTGGGCAAGCGAGTTCACGAAGAAGGTGCCGTGCCACAGGAACGATGTGGAAACGAAGTACCCCCACACGAGCGCCCACGGTCCGCCGATCGCGAAGAGGGCCACGGTGAGCACGAGCGTCGGCAGGAGATGAAAGCGGTTGAGGAAGCGGAGCTCGGGGTACTTCGCAAAATCCTTGATCTGGTCCCACTCGGTCTCGTTGTACGTGCGCGCGAGAATCCAGCCGACGTGCGACCAGAGGAAGCCGCGGAGCTTCATGGAGTGAATGTCCTCCGCTTTGTCGGAGAACTTGTGATGGTGGCGGTGATGAGCCGCCCACCACAGAACGCCTTTTTGCGTGCTGGTAGTGGCGAGGAAGGCCATGAGAAATTGCATCACGCGCCCCATCTTGTAGGAGCGATGCGCAAAGTAGCGGTGGAAGCCCGCCGTGATTCCAAACATGCGCAGGTAGTAGAAGAGGGCAGCAAACGCCGCGCCCTTCCAAGACCACCCGAGCCACGCCACACCGATGATCGCAGCGATGTGAACGGCGAAGAACGGAATCGCCGCGAACCAATCGATTCGATCCGCTCTCCGTTCGCCCGGTGCCGCTTGTTCTATGGACATGGCGTCACCTTAGGTGGGGATTGTCACGGGCTGGTCACCGGGGGGACATTCCATTTCCACGTTGCACCGCCGCCTCTCGCCGCGGGGGCCTAACCCGCACCCCCTAGCCCCCTCTTCAAAGGCGAGGGGGATCGGAGGGGGAGGGGTGAGCAACGATTAGGGTACAGCTCCAAGTTTAAAGGAGGACCCCCCACCCCCCACAGGGGGGACAGCCCCATCCTCTGGGCGCTTTCCCAAAGGGAAGGAGTACCGGCGAGCGGTGACGGGGGGGGGATGGGCGCGTCCTGATCAACGTCGCCTTGGGGGTCATGGAACCCCTTGTTTTTGGCGGTCGTTCGAGATCGTTAGCTAGCTCATGATCTTTTGGTGGCGTTCGAGATCGTTAGCTAGTTCATGATCTTTTCGATCGTCGCAACGACCCGAGGACGCGCCATCCGGCGGCCGATCTTCGCGAGCGCGTACTCCTTCCCCAAAGGGAAGTAAGCCCCCGCGGCAGCGGCAGCCTCGCGGCAGCGGCTAACCCGATTGAAAAAATTGAACAGAGAAGAGACCCGCAGGGTCAGTCCAGACGCGCTGCACGGCGAAACCGCTTTTTTCGGCGATGGCCCTCATGCGCTCGAGGCTGAACTTGTGAGAGTACTCGGTGAGGATTGCCTCGCCCTCGTCGAACGCGACCGACACGGGGCCGACGTGCGCGACTTGGCGGCAGGTGGAGACGAGGTGCATTTCCACCCGACTCTCAGCCTCGTTGTAAAACGCACGGTGGCGGAATCGTGAGGGATCGAAGCTGCCCCCGATCTCGTGATTGATCCGGGTGAGGAGGTTCGAGTTGAACGCCGCTGTGACGCCGCGCTCGTCGTTGTACGCCCGCTCCAGGACCGCGCGATCTTTTTCTAGGTCTACGCCGACGAGGACCGCACACGGGCGGCCCGCGAGCGTGCGAAGATGCGACAGGAACGTCATCGCTTCGGTGGGGTTCATGTTCCCGATCGTCGATCCAGGGAAGAAGAAGCACACCTGTGCGACTTCGCGCTTCGGCTTGGGGAGGGCCATCGCCCGCGTGTAGTCCGCGCATACGGGGAGGACTTCGAGGGACGAGTACGCATCGCAGAGGAGCGCCGCGCTGGCTATGAGGTGCTCGCGCGCGATGTCCACGGGAACGTAAGCGACCGGCGCTTCGAGCTTGTCGAGCAACAGACGCGTCTTGGTGCCACTGCCGCTGCCAAGCTCGACGATGAGCGCGCCTGGCCCGATGCACGCCGCCATCTCGCTCGCAAAGGTCTGGAGGATAGCGGTCTCCGTGCGCGTCAAATAGTACTCGTCGAGATCACAGATCTCGTCGAACAAGCGCGAGCCTCGCTCGTCATAGAAGAACTTGCAGGGGATCGACTTCGGCTGCCGTCCGAGGCCGCGCAGCACCTCGTCACGAAAAGACTCCGGGGTGGGAGCGTAGTCGTAGAGGGTGATCGGCCCGATTTGCTTCGTCTGAAGTCGCGTCATGCGTCCTTCGCGAGACGAATTCCGCTGAACTGCCAGCGCGTCTCCGGAGGAAAGAAATTGCGATACGAAGCCCGGACGTGACCGCGGGGCGTCGCGCATGATCCTCCGCGAAGCACCATTTGGTTGCACATGAACTTGCCGTTGTACTCGCCGAGCGCACCCTCGACGGGGCGGAACCCGGGGTAGGGTGCGTAGGGGCTCGCGCTCCATTCCCAGGCGTCGCCAAACATTTGCTGGGGCTCGCGTGTAGTGCTCGCGACTCGCGCCGCAAGGGGATGCAGGACCTTCGAGTCCGCGAAATTTCCGTCGATGACGAGCCCCGCGGCGGCGTGCTCCCACTCATGCTCGGTGGGCAATCGTACACCTGCCCAGCGAGCGTACGCGTCCGCTTCGTAGAAGCTGACATGGCACACCGGGGCCGCAGAGTGAACGGCGCGCATTCCGCCGAGCGTCATCTGCGTGTACCAGTTGCCCTGTTTTTCCCAGTAGAGCGGCGCCGTCCAGGAAAGTGCGTTCTTCGTCGCCCAGCCATCCGAGAGCCACAATTCGGGACGCGCGTACCCGTCGTCGGCGATGAACTCGGCGTAATCGCCGCACGTCACGAGGCGCGTCCCGAGCTCGAACGCCGTCAGGAACGTGCGGTGCCGCGGCATCTCGTTGTCGAACGCAAATCCGTCTCCGTCGTGGCCCGTCCAGACGAGGTCCTCGTTGTAAGCGCGCCACGAAAGAGCGGCAGCCTTCTCTTCGGGCGCCGCCGTGAATTTCGCATGCGCGTAGATCGGGCGAAGCGGGTTCGACGCAAACGCATGTTGGATGTCTGTGAGGATCAGCTCTTGGTGCTGCTGCTCGTGGTGCAGGCCGAGCACGATCGCGCTGGTGGTCTCCGCGCCAAGCGTTCCGTTCATCAGCTCGAGCATCGCCTCGTCGATCGCCGAGCGGTACGCATGCACCTCGGCGACGCTCGGCCGACTCAGCACTCCGCGCCTCGGACGCTCGAAGCGATCTCCAACGGTCTCGTAGTACGAGTTGAAGAGAAGACCGAACGTCGGGTGATGAGGACGATGATCCGCGAGCGCCTTGCCGAGCACGAACGTCTCGAAGAACCAGGTGGTGTGCGCGAGGTGCCATTTGAGCGGGCTCGCATCGGCCATCGACTGCACCACGTAGTCCTCGGGGAGGAGCGACGCACATAGCGCTTCCGACGCCCTGCGAACGCTCGAGTAGCGGGTCGCCAGGGAAGGAGTCACGGAGTGTTCGCTGAGCAAGGCCGCGGTTATTTGCGCATTCATGGCAGGGCCAACCAGGCTAGACGTGCACCGCAACTCCTTCAACCGTCGCGATGCCTACGCCGCCGCACGGGGACGGCACGACGGTTGCCTTGTCGTCGGGATGGCGGTCCTGACGACATCGCCTAGTCGAAGAAAGACCCTGCCTTGCAACGAAGGGGTCTGGCGTCGATGTCACGGTCTGCGTAACCACCCGGGCACTTAACTTTTTTAGGAGATCCCATGCTTCGTCGCTTTAATCGCCTCGCTCCCTTCGGCTTGGCAGCAGCGGTCTTTGCGTTCGGCTCTCACGAGCGCACTGCGGAGGCATGCGGAGGTTACTTCTCACCACCTCAGGCGACGGAGAGAACGGTGGTGACCGATCACCGGATGGCGTTCTCGATTTCGCAACAGCAGACCGTGCTCTGGGATCAGATCCGCTACGCTGGCGACCCGAAGGAGTTTGCCTGGGTGCTTCCGGTGCAGCCCGGCGCGACCGTCGAGCTATCTCACGACGAATGGTTCGCGGCCCTCGACGCAAGCACGCAGCCCGTGATCTCAGAGCCCTACCGCAGCTACGGAGGCGGCGGTTGCGCGCTCGGTGGGTGCAATGGCAGCGCAGACTCGACCAGTGCAGTGCCAGGCGCGGGGCAGGTTCAGATCATCAGCCAGAGCGTGATCGGTCCGTACGAAACCGTCACTCTTCGCGCCACCGATCCGAAGGCGCTCATCAACTGGCTGAACGAGCACGCCTACGAGATTCCGCCGGCGATTCAGCCCACCATCGATTCCTACACCTCGGAGGGCTTCGACTTCATCGCGCTTCGCCTGCGCCCGATCTGCAACGAGCGTTCGATGAAGCCGGTGCGCATCGTCAGCCCCGGCGCGGACGCGACGTTGCCGCTTCGCATGATCGCCGCGGGTGTCGGCGAGCGCGTCGGTCTCACCCTCTACGTGATCAGCGAAGGGCGCTATCACCCGCAGAATTTCCCCGACGCCGTGATTGACTACTCGAAGCTCACCTGGGATCGAACGCAGAGCCGGTCGAACTACGAAGAGCTCTCGATCGCTGCAATGGGCGAGAGCAACGGCCGCTCATGGCTCACCGAGTCCGCCAATCACCCGCAGCTCTTTCCGGCCAACAGCAACAACCCTGGGTATTACAACAACGGCGGCTACAACAACGGGGGCTACCCGTCGGGCGGTGGGTACAGCGGAAATCCCGGATTGGCCGACGCATACCTGGCGTCGTGCAGAAGCCCAAGCTACCGCGCGCCGAGCGGCTCGGGATCAGCGAACGGTCAAGGGACGACGCCTCCCCAGCCGTGCGATCGCGGCATGGGGGCCATGGACTCGGGGAGCGATGCGAACGTGGTGCGGGACAGCGCGCCCGAAGCTTCGGTCGATGATGCGGGTGACGCTAGCGACGCGGGCGACGGGGCAGTCGAAGCCTCAGCTCCGCCCGATGCTGGGCTCCCTCCGAAGCCTCCGCGGGATGCGGGAGCCCCCCCTACGAACCCGCCCGACACCTCGACGTGCCCGGGCTTCGACGATCTCGACGTGGCCATGAAGGGGCTGCACGCGAACGACGTGTGGGTGACCCGCCTGCGCGCGGTGCTTCCGGTCGACGCGCTCAGCGCCGGGGACTTGCGTCTCGAGCCGACGAAGGATCCGCGGCTCGTGCAGACGAGCAGTCACACGGCGGTGCGCTACTCCGACCAGCCTGCGCAGGATCCGCAAGCTTCGAGCTCGAGCAAGGGCTGCGCGAGCACACCGAAACAGCACGACGCATTCGGCTCGGTGATGGTGATCGGGACGACGATCCTGGGGCTCTTCTCGGTCCTCAAGCGCCGTCGCCGCTGAGCGCAACGAGTGCTCTACGCTTCCCACTCCGTATGTTGCACGACGGGAAGCTGCAGCGCTCGTTCGCGATCCAGGTCGAGATTTCCGACGTGCAAGCTGAGCGGGGTCTGCACCCACTTGTAGATGGACTGCGTGAAGAGGCGTCCGAACTTCGCGGCCCATGTCTCGAGGCGCTCCGGAGACTCGCCGGGAAAAATAGATTTGAGGGCGAGCGCCACCTCCGCCAGGCTCATCTTCTCGCCGGCGTACAAGTAGAAGCACGCGTCGAGCACGGGGAACGGCATGAGATCCTTCTCGTCCTCCATGTTCTCGGCGAGCTCGGCCGACGCGGGCTTCAGCATCGTGAGGCGGATGGCCTCGGAGCCGGTCGTCTCGCGCACGTAGTCGAGGAGGTAGTTGACGACCGTCTTTGGCACGTTGGCAATGACCGAGAGCGCGCCCTCCATGTCACCGCCGATCGTGGTGTATCCCACGGCTTTTTCGCTCATGTTGCTGGTTTGCAGAAAGAGCCCGGCGGCACTGTTCGCCCACGTCCACATGCGCTCTGCGCGAAGGCGAGCCTGCACGTTTTGTTTGGCGACCTGGGTGAGCGCCTCGCCGGGCTGGAGCATTCCCGTCATCGCCTCGACCTCGCGGACGAACGCGTCTTCGATCGACACCACCGCGAAAGGAACCCCGAGCTCGGTCGCCGCCGCTTCCGCCGCCGCGCGCGTTTCATCCGAGGAAAACCGGGTCGGCATGTAGAAGGCGCGAAGGTGCTCGGCGATCTTCGCCTTGCGCGCAGGAGCGGCGAGCGACGCGTACTTCCGGTGAATGAAGCGCTGGGCCAGGATGAGGCAGAGAAGGCTGTCCCTTCCGCCGGAGAGCGCGACGCCGATGGTCTTGAATGCGCGGGTCTTCTCGAAGTAGTCGCCGATGCCGAGTGAGAGCGCATCGAGGAGGTCCTCGCAGAACTCTTCGCGAGCGGAGCGCGGCACGTCGGCGCCCGGAAGAAAAAAGCTGCCTGAGCGCGGGGGCGTGAAGCGAAGTGCGTCCCTCCCCGAGGTGGGCTCGGTGACCTTGACGCGGCGCACGTGAGGCGCAGACGCGGCGACGAACGTCTCTTGATCGGTGCGCCACGTGGTGTTCTCGACACGGAGCCTGCGCGTGCGATCGAGATCGACGGTGACTGCGCTGAACTGCTCTTCGAAGCGTGACGCCACGTGGAGCATGCGCCCGTTCTGGGCGACGAAGCCGCCGCCGTCGAAGATGAGCCCGTCGTTCGCGCCGACGAGAGCCGCATACGCCAGAGTGGCTTGATTATCGCCTGATCGCGTGGAGATCATCTCGCGCCGCGTGGCGACGACACCAAGCCGGAAGGGCGACGCGGAGATGTTCACGACCAGCTCGGCGCCCGCGTAGCAGCGCCTTCGCATCGGTCCGTCGGGCGACCACAAGTCTTCGCACACCTCGATGGCCACGCTTCCGAAATCGAGATCGAAGATCAGATCGCCAAACGGGACGCCGGCAACTTCGTCGTAGAGCCCGGGTGCGCCGCGGGCGAGGGTTCGCCCCTCGTAGAAGACGTTGTACGAGGGGAGCTTCTCCTTCGGTACGAGTCCGCGGATGCGCCCGCCGTGAATGAGAGCTGCGCAGTTGTAGAGGTGATCTCCGCGCGCGATGGTGACCCCGGCGACGATGGCCGCACCGAGCGATGCCGTCTCCGTCGCGAAACGCTCGAGCTCACGCCGCTGCGCCTCGACGAACGTTCGCCACTGGACGAGATCCTCCTGCATGTACCCGCCAACGAGCTGCTCGGGGAGCGCGATGATCGTTGCTCCGTCTTCGGCCGCGGCCTTGGTGATGGAGAGCGCGCGGTCGACGTTGCTCTTCACCGCGCCAACGGTGGTGTTGACGTTGACGAGGGCGATTCGAATGAGTCTCATGGGAGCATCAGAGTCTATCGTAGGGCCATTCGTCGCGGGCGATGTCTCCGAAGAGCATGCCGGCCTTCGTTCCAGTCATGCTGCGCACCATCTCGCGGCGGATGAAGGGGATCCGGCACATGGGCCCCATGAGCGCGTCGCGGAGCAGACCGAGAACGCCGTAATCCGACTGGAAGAACGGGGTGAGCCAGCGGGTCGCGAACTGATAGAAGGCGAGGTGGTCCTTCCGACGTCGCGAATATTCGTCGAGGGCCGACGGTAAGAACGGCACCTCGGCCACGCAATCCGAGAGGATCATCGCGTCGTACAGAGCGAGGTTGCATCCCTGCCCGAGCTGAGGGCTCGTTGCGTGCGCCGCGTCTCCGATGAAGACGACGTTCCGCGTGTTCCACGGGTCCATCACCACGTCGTGGTAGCCGGCAAATGTGATCTGCTGCGGATCGACGATCTGCTCGAGGAGAGGTTCGGCGTGCGGCGCGTACGCCCGGATGCTCGCCTTCCACGCCTCGAGACCGTCGCGCTGCCACTGCCCAAAGAGATCTGCCCGAAGACTCCAGAAGAGGCTCACGAGCGGCGTCGCGCCTTCACCTGGCCCGAGCCCCGTCGGCAGAAAGCCGAGCATGCGCTGCGGCCCTTCGACGATCTGGTGGAGCTCACCTGCGAAGAGATTTTCTGGATCCTTTCCGATGAACCACAGCGCGCCCCATGGGTAAGGCGTCACTGACTTGTGCTGGCTGGCGCCGTCGCGAAGACGGGAGCGCGCGCCGTCGGCGACGACGATGAGATCATGCGGTCCGAGCTCCACTCCTTCGGAGTCGACGACGTACCGCTTGCCGCGATTCGCACGCCCGAAAGAGTCGATGGCGCAGTCGCAGCGAAGCTCGATGGCAGGCTCTTTGAGGATCGCGCGATGGAGGTGCTCGAAGAGGACTCCGCGGTGAAGACCGTAGCCTTGGTGGTCCGGACCGAGGGACGTGTACTCGAGATCGATCACCGTCTTTTTCGCGGCTGTTTCGCAGCGAAGTCGGGTGAGCGGCGAGCCGCGATCAGCAACGTCGCGCATCATGCCGAGGCGTTGGAGCACCGCGAGCCCACTCGGCTGGAGCACGATCCCCGCGCCCACCGGACCCGGATTCGGCACGCGCTCGTAGAGCGTCACCGCGTGACCCGAACGCGCGAGAAAAAGAGCGGCCGCCGTTCCTGCCGTGCCCGCTCCGATGATCCCCACGTCCAGCATCACGACTGAGTAGCACTAACTCAGCCGTGGCGCGGGTTGCCCGTGGCGGCTAGCTGCCCTTCTTCGTCGGCTTGGTCTGTCCGGCCTTCGCGGCCTTCTCGGCCTGACGAAGGCTCTCGCCCTCGGGACCTTCGAGCGCCTTCTTGGCTAGTTTTCCGAGCTCCTCGGAGTGCCCGGCCTTCACGGATTCCTCGAGCCCCTCGTTGTAGTTGTGGGTGGCCGTGTAGCTGCCTTCTCCTTCGACGCCGTTCGACTTCTTCTTGGAATTCGTCATCGCGTACACCTCCTGGGGGTCGATGCCGAAGAGCGCCTCAGGGGGTCTGCGGCCTCGTTCCGTCGTTTCGGTAGCGCGCGAGATCGAGGTGAAAGTGGTTCCGGTGGCTCGCATTGAAGAAAGGGGTGAGCACGTGAGAGAAAACGTCCTCGTCGTTCGCGCGCTGCGACACGACGCGCAAGAACGCTCCAGCTGGTTTCCTCGGTGCTCCCTCCGAGAGATCGAAATCGCGGAGGACCTCGATGCTCGCGCCGTTCTTCAACACGAAGCGCGTCAGATCGATCGCGTTCGCGTAGGCGTGGTCGCTCACGAGCCCCGGGTAGGCCGCGATCTCCCGGCAGCTGTAGGTCCCGATCTGATCGATGCGCGCGACGGGTGAGCCGAAGATCGTCGTCGCTTCCTTCTGAAGGATGCGCTCGAACGTCGCGAGCGCGAGAGCCATGGAGCAGGTGAGAAGCGGCGCCGCGCTGTACGCAATGTTGCCCGGCCCACGAAGGTAGGTGACGACCTGGGGCGCGCCGCACTCGAGCTTCACGCCTTTTTCTTTGTGGACCGGGAGCGCTGCGGCTTTGAATTTGACGCCCGCCTGCGCGAGCTCCGTTTCGCATTCCGGAAACGCGGCTGGCGGGCCGATGATGAGGTCGTCGTCGGGATCGAGGTTCGCGTAGGCACCCGGACGACGAACTCTGAGGCCGGGCTTCGCGTCCGTGCCCGCGTCGGCGAGCGGGACCGACGGTGACGTTGAGACCTCGCTCGATGCGCCCAACGCGACGACGGCAGGCGACGTCGACAGCGGCGGTTCTTCGACGACCCGCTGCCCCGAACGAGAGCAGGCAAGCAGTCCGAGAGCGAGCGCGGCGCGGCGGAGCGGCATCGACGCTTCTCTACCAGATCGGTTATCGTGGACGGCACTTATGCATCCGCCGACGCTTGAAGAGTGGCTTCGTGAAGCCCCATTTGCCCTCGGGATGTCATCGGGTTTTTTTGGCTTCTTCGCCCACACGGGGGTGGTCACAGTCCTCGAGGACGAGGGGCTGCTCCCGTCACGGGTGTCGGGCTCGAGCGCAGGAGCGCTGGTGGGTGGGGCCTGGGCCGCGGGGGTGAGCGGGGCCGATCTCGCGCGCGAGCTCGACGCACTTCGCCGCGAGGATTTCTGGGATCCTCGCTTCGGTCCCGGTCTTCTCCGCGGGGCACTCTTTCGCGCGCGGCTAGAAGCGCTCCTGCGGGTGAGTGATTTTGAAAGTTGCCGCGTGCCCCTGTCCGTCTCGGTCTTTGATCTGCTCTCGCGAAGAACGACGATCCTCGATCGCGGTCCGTTGGCCTCGGCGCTCCATGCTTCGTGCGCGGTGCCGTTTCTCTTTCAACCGGTTTGGCGCGACGGTCGACCGCTCATCGACGGCGGCGTGGCGGATCGTCCCGGGCTCGCCGGTTTGAAAGAGGGTCGCACGCTCTTTCATCACTTGGCGTCGCGTTCTCCGTGGCGCCGTGCGGGAGGCATCTCAATGGCCATCCCGTCGCGAAAAGACATGCTCACGGTCGTCGTTGGCGATCTTCCGCGCGTCGGTCCGTTTCGTCTTCATGAAGGAATGCGCGCCTTCGACCGAGCGAGGCACGCCATGCGCGAGCTCCTGAAGAGACGCGTGAGCGATCCAGTCCTCCACGGATGACGGCTCCCTTCTCCGCTCGGATCGTGGCCCGAGCGCGCCTCCTTGGGCTCGACGGCTCACCGCTGCGCGGACCGCATGCAGGCCCAGCTTGGTTCCACAGTCGCCTCGCCGTCCTTCGCTCCGACGCCACGGCGCTCGACTTGATCGATCCGACGACGGGCGACTTCGCGCACGTGCCGCTCTCACCACCGGCGGGAAACCTCGACCTTGGCGCGTGCTTCACGACGGAGCGCGCTGGCCGCCCTTTTCTCGTCGCGTTCGGGCCCGCCTACGTCCTGACCCTCCGCTTCATCGCACCACGCGCGCCGCAGATCCGGATCGTTCCCTGGCGCTCCCGTGAAGTCCGGGCAGTCGTGTGCTTGGCGAACCGCACGGTGCGGCTCTTTGGCAGCACGACCACATGCGACGTCGCGCTCGAACCACTCCTCGCGGAGCTCGACGACGCCGACGTCGTCACCGCGCTTCCCCATGCGCTCACCACCTACGATCTGGCAAACGATACCTTCGCTGGCGCGAGCGCCTGTGCAGACGAAGTCTTTTGCCTAGCCGGTGAAAGCGTCGGCATTCTCGCGCCAGGAGAGGCGCCTCGTTGGTCGATGATCGAAGGCCTGACCACCGCGCCTCTCGGTCTCGCGCTCGAGCCGATGCACCGGCGACGAGGCTACGTAATCACGTCGGAGGAGCTCCTCACGCTCGAGTTCGCGTGATCTACTTACCCTCGACATTCTCGCTCAGTCCGCTATTCATTTGGCCGTTAGCATCGTGAGAGCACGTAAAGCATTCGATGGTCGTTTGCGTGTGCTCGAACGAGCGTAGATAGAGAGATCAAGTAAGATGGCTACTGGCACCGTGAAGTGGTTCAACGAGTCGAAGGGCTTCGGATTCATCAAGCAGGATAACGGCGGAGACGACGTGTTCTGCCACTACAGCGCGATCCAGGCCGGCGGCTTCCGCAGCCTGACCGAAGGACAGCCGGTCGAGTTCGAAGTCAAAAAAGGCCCCAAGGGTCTTCAGGCCGAGAACGTCCGCGTCATTTCCTGACTCGAACCAGCTTCACTGAAAGCCTAACTGAAAGCAGGGGTGCCGTTGATTCGGCGCCCCTTTTTCATTTAAGTTTTCGGGGTGACGAGGGGCAGCCTAGCTGACTTCGAGCAGCTCGACTTCGAACACGAGCGTCGCGTTCGGCGGGATGACCGGCGGAAAGCCGCGGTCCCCGTAGCCGAGGCTCGCAGGAATGGTGAGCTTGCGCAGTCCGCCGACCTTCATTCCGGCGACGCCCTGGTCCCACCCCTTGATGACTTGGCCTGCGCCGAGGCGGAAGGAGAAGCCCTTTCCGCGATCGCGTGAGCTGTCGAATTTGCTGCCGTCGGTGAGCGTGCCCACGTAGTGAACGGTCACGTTCTTTCCTGCGGTCGCTTCCGTTCCTGCGCCCTGCTTGAGATCTTCCATCTTGAGTTCCATGGCCGCATGGGAGCCTCGACGGGGTGCCCGAGTCAAGCGAGGATGCGCGCCTCATGCGCCTTCTTTTTTCTCTCGCTCTCGCGGCGCTTGCGCTCACGTCGTGCTCGGCGAAATCGTGCAACCCCGACGCGGCACCGGCGACGGCGACTCTCGATGCGGGTGCCGAGCTTTCGGCTACGCCCAACCTCGACGCCAGTGATATCGTCACCCACGCCTCGGCTCTGTGGGATGCGGGCCCGCCGGTCGTCACCTCCGGCGTAGTGGACGGCGCCCGCCTCCGAGCGCGCAACCGTGAGCGCCTCGCCCGCGCGGCCCCCGTGATCATCCTCCAAGGAAAGACGGCGCTCGAGCTCGGCGAACGGATCTGCGCTGAGGTCGTGCCTCATCGGTCGAAGGACACGCCGGTTCTCCTCAAGCCGAATATCGGTGGCTTCGATTGGTTCAAGGATCCCGCGAAGAACGCGGGCGATGACGGGCTGAAAGGGCGCATCACGGATCCCGAGTTCGTGCGCGGAGTCATTCATTGCCTGAAGGCGCGGGGGCACACGAAGATCACCGTGGCCGAAGGTTGGGGGGCGACGCACAAGGATTGGGAGCACCTCATTCGCGCGTCCGGATACGAGAAGATGACCGCGGAAGAGAGTGTGCCTCTGGTCGCCATGGATGACGACGGCGTCTTCGACGTGGAGCTGGATCAGCCTGGAAAACCGCTCACGGTGAGCGGAATGGAGGCGACGCACGTGCCGAACCTGCTCATTCCGAAGATCCTTGCCGAGCATCTCGAGCACGGGATGTTCTTGTCGCTCCCGAAAATCAAAGCCCATCGCTTCGGCGTCGTGTCCATGTCGGTGAAGGGGATGCAAGGGACGGTGATGCTCTCCGATGCTTCGCCCGCGTTTCGCCAGAAGTGGCGCATGCACCGCGAGCTCAATCCGTACCTCGACGCTCGCAAAGCCCACGCGGCGACCGAGGGCGCGAACGCCGACCAGCCCAATGATCGCGCGGCGTACGTGGCGGCGCTCGAGATCTTCGCGGAGCGTATGACCGATGTCCTCGAGATCGAAGCGCCGGATGCCGTGCTCGCCGAAGGGGCGCCCGCGATGGGCGGCGACGGATTTCAAACGCTCTTTCCCAGTGCCGAGATGGTGGCCATCGGCGGAACGCATCCCATCCTCGTCGATCGCGTCGGCTCGCAATTTCTCGGCTTGTGGAATGAGCCGGCGCTCGCAAAAGAGCTAGGAGGTCACGCGAGCTCACCACTCATCGAAACGGCGGGCAAGCGCTTCGGGATCGATCTCGACAGACCGGTGGTGAGCGGGGACGGGGCAGAGCTCCTTCGCTCGGCGCGTCCCGTGCACTTCGTGGGGATGGCGCCTTTCGCGATTCACAAGGGCGCGTCGTCGGAGTCGCGTCCGCGCCTTCGTGCGCCGTTTGGCGACGTGGTGATCGACGGAAAAGGGAGCGACGCTGCGTGGGCGAAGGCGCAGCCCGTCTCGTGGGACACCGACTACGCTGGAGCTCCGACGGGAACGCTCACCCGCGTGCGCGCTCTTTGGTCGAAAGCCGGGCTCGCCGTCCTCATCGAGCTCGAACAGGCGGATCTCAACGTGGACACGTCGCGCGCCATAGCCGTCGAGCGCGCGAGGCTCTACGACGAAGACTGCGTCGAGCTGTTCCTCACTCCCGATCCGCATACGCCTAGTCACTATTACGAGATCGAGCTTGGCCCTCTCGGGCATTTTTTGGATATCGACGTCGATCGCAAGGCGAAGCGCGAGGACGTGGAGTGGTCCGCCGGGCTTCAGATCGCGACGATCCACGATGCGGCAAAGCGCACCGCGACGATCGAAGTCCGCATGAACGCACCGGATGTGCTGCACGCGCTTGGGCCAGGCCGCGAGCTGCCACTCGGTCTCTTTCGGATGGATGGAAAGAATCCTCGCCGCTACCTTGCGTGGAGCCCTCCTCGAACCGCCAAGCCAAACTTCCACGTTCCGGAAGCGTTCGGCACTCTCCTCCTCGAGCCATGACTCCCAAGACACGCATCACTTCTCTCACCCTGGGAGCGCTCGGCATCGTCTTCGGGGACATCGGAACGAGCCCGCTCTACACGCTCCACGAGTGCACGAGCGGCGACCACGGAGCGGCCCCCACCCCAGAAAATATCGAGGGCGTGCTCTCCTTGATTTTTTGGGCGCTCACCATGGTCGTCTCGGTGAAGTACCTGGGCTTCATCATGAAGGCCGACAACCAGGGCGAAGGAGGCATTCTCGCGCTCCTTGCCCTCGTGCCCGAGAAGCTTCGCGGCGACGTGCGATCGAAGAGGATTGGTTGGGTGCCGATCCTGGTGCTTATCGGTGCCGCGCTCCTCTACGGCGACGGGATCATCACCCCGGCGATCTCGGTCCTCAGCGCGGTCGAGGGCCTCGAAGTGGCCACCGACAAGCTCACGCCCTTGGTCCTCCCGCTTACCTGCGCGATCCTCGTCGGCCTCTTTGCGATCCAGCGGCGCGGTACGGGGAGCGTGGGACGAGCGTTTGGTCCGGTGATGCTCGTGTGGTTCGTGACCATCGGCGCGCTCGGCGCTTTTCAGATTGCGAAGAACCCGGCGATCCTCGTTGCCCTCTCGCCGCATCACGCCGCCGCCTTCTTCGGACGGCACGGGCTTCGCGGGCTCGGAGTTCTCGGCGGCGTCGTTCTGGCGGTGACCGGCGGCGAGGCTCTCTACGCCGACATGGGTCACTTTGGTCATCGCCCGATTCGTCTTGCGTGGTGGCTCGTGGCGATGCCCGCGCTGGTGCTCAATTACTTCGGCCAAGGAGCGCTCATGCTCCGCGACCCGAGCGCGCTCAGCAGCCCTTTTTTCTCGCTCGTTCCAGCAGGACACTGGACGATCGCGCTCGTGATTCTTTCGGGGGCAGCGACCGTCATCGCCTCACAAGCGCTGATCTCGGGCGCGTTTTCGCTCACCCATCAGGCCGTTCAGCTCGGTTACTTTCCGCGCGTCACCGTTCGCCACACGTCCGGAGAAGCCGAAGGCCAGATCTACATCCCCCAGATCAATTGGTTCCTGATGGTGGCCTGCGTCGCTCTCGTGCTCACCTTCCAGAAGTCCGCGCGACTTGCGGCGGCCTACGGAATCGCCGTCACCGGTACGATGGCCATCACGTCGATCATGTACTACGTCGTCGCCCATAACACCTGGGGCTGGTCGAAGGTGAAGGCGGGATCGGTCGTCTTCGTTTTTCTGTGCTTCGACATTCCGTTCTTCGCCGCAAACCTCCTCAAGTTTTTCGAAGGAGGGTACGTGCCGCTCTTGGCCGGCGCCGTTTTCTTCTTCCTGATGCTCACGTGGAAGCGTGGACGCGGCCTCCTCGCCGACTACGTGTCCAAATTTACGCCATCGATGAGCACGTTCCTCGAGCAGATTGGTTCGCTCCCTCGCGTTCCCGGAACGGGCATTTATTTGGCTTCGAATCAGGACCGCGTGCCCCCACCGCTCTTTCACCATGGCGCTCGAATGCGCGTGCTTCCCGAGACGGTCGTTCTCGTGACTGTGGTGACGGAGCACAGTCCCACGACGATTGATCCCGCGCGCCAACTAGAGACCAAGGACATGGGCAAGGGCGTCTACCGCGTGATCGCGCGTTGCGGATTCATGGAGAAGCCGAACGTGCCCGCGCTCGTCATGAAGGCTTTGAGGTTGCTCAACATCACGAGCCAACCGAACGACCTCACCTACTACCTAGGGCACGAGACGTTCCTCGCCACGAAACGCGGAAACATGGGAGGCTTTCGCGAGAGCGTCTTCAGGTTTCTCTCCAACAACGCCGATCCCGCCACCCTGTTTTTCGGCATCCCGCCCGAGCAAGTCGTCGAGCTCGGCACTCAGATCGATCTGTAGACCGCGCTCACCAGCGACCTTCCGCGACCACCCCGCCCAGCCCGACACGAAGCGTTGTCGCGTGCGGAGCCGCCAGATAAAGAATGGCCCCGCCCGCGACGGCCGAGCCGCCCGCGATGAGCCCGATGGTGGCAACGTTGCCAGCGCTGACCGCTTGCGCGCGCAGCTCGGTTCCGTGGCCCGTGCAGACGTCTGCCTTGCAGAAGCTCACGGCGTCGTCGTGGCGCGAGATGGATCGAAAGCCGAAGTAGGTCCCGACGCCGATGCTCACGAGCCCTGCGCCACCAATCGCCACGCCGACCAAGCGCTGGGTCTTTCCGTCGCTCTGAGGTTCTGCCGGCGGTGGGCGCGCCGTCACGAGGCTCGGATCGGGAGCGGCCGGCCCCGACAGCGAAGGGATGACCACCTTCATCGTGACGCTGTCGCGCTGAAGCATGATCGTCGTGCGCCACGTTTTTCCGCTCGGCACGCTTGCCACGATTCCATGCTCGCCCGGGTCGAGCGGAATGGGCGTCTCCCACTGGGCTTCACCGAGCGAGACTCCATCGCGTGTAATTTGCAATCCCTGAACGCGATTGCCCTCGGGCACTTCAATGAAGAGCCGCGGCACCTTGGCCTCGAGCGCTCGCGCTCGTGCCCGCGCGACCTCTTCGCGATCCAGTTGTCCGGATGCCTTGGCGATCGCGGCCACCTGAAGGAAGCCGCCCCATGCGCTCGCCGTTCTACCGAGCTGCTCGTAGCAATCGGAGAGGTGGTACTGCGTGCCGAGCCCCGGATCGAGACGATGGCTCTCTTCGAGTTTCGGGCACGCGTCGCCGTACTTGCCTTGGTCCATCAGCGCCTTGGCGTTGTCGTAGAGGCCCTGCGCCACCGCGACCTCCGCAGCCGACGGTGTAGCCAGCGCGGCGGATGAAACCAAGCTGCTCGCGCAACTGAGCAGGCCGAGCCCGAGTAAGTGGCTTCGTGCGAAGTACCCCACGAGACGTCGGTCCCCCCGACGCAAGACGGTCTTCATGCACCCCTGGTTAGAAACTCATTTACGGTCGTCGAAGACGTTACTCTTCGCGCTCGGCGCGGTCGAGGGCTTCAAAATTCTCGCCGGCTTGCCTGCCTTACCGGCCTGAGGCGGCGGGGAGCCAACGGCAGCTTTGAGCTCGATGGGCGCCGTAGCGCTCGGGATGGTTGCAAGGCCCGACGCGCTCGGGATGGTTTCTACCGCGGAGGGCGGAGGAGGCGCAGACGCGTTGCGCAAGCCTTCCGCCGCACGATAGCGGGCAAATCCAAGGACGCCCCCGACGATCGCGAGTGCCATGAACCCAGAGAACGCGATGGCCTTCCAGCGCGACGTGGGGCGAGGCAGGAGCTCCTCGGCGTCGCGTGCAATCGAGGTGTTCGTGGCGTGCTTCGTCGTTTCGGCCACGTCGGTTGGCGACAACCCCATGGACGGCATCGGCACCGAGACGGGTACGAACGCGAGCGGGGTCGGCGGTCGCTCGGCGTGGCCGCGGTCGGTGACTGCCTGGCGACTAGAGGCGGCCAGCGCGACGAGAGCGACGCTCTCAGCAAGAAGCGCTGAGCCATCTGCACCGAAGGGGACGAGGGCGCGCGCGAGATCCGCGACGTTGTCGAAGCGTTCGTCCTTGTCCTTCTCGAGGCAACGAAGGATGACGAGCTCGAGCCCCTCCTGCGCATTCGGCACGTCCGCCCGGAGCTTCCGCGGCGCGGCGGAGCGGATCAAGCTCTGAAGCTCGGTGAGATCCTCGCTGTCGAACGGCGGCTTGCCCGAAATGAGCTCGTGCAAGATCGCGCCGATTGCCCAGATGTCCGCCCGCCCGTCCACGTTCTCCGTGTTCTGCAGCTGCTCGGGCGACATGTAGTGCGGCGTTCCGAACGAGGATTGCTTGCGCGTAAGCATCCCCCGCACTTTGGAGATGCCAAAATCGAGGACCTTCACGATGGGCCGACCGTCGGGGCCGAGCGATAGGAAGAGGTTTGCGGGCTTCAAATCGCGGTGAACGATGCCAAGGCCATGCGCTTCCGCCAGTGCCTCGCAGGCCTCGAGGACGAACCCCACCGCCGTCTCGGCGGCTACCGGCCCTTGATCGGAGAGGAGCGTCTCCAGGTCCTGCCCCTCGAGATACTCCATGACCAAGCACGGAGCGCCGTCGTCGAGGGTCCCGACGTCGAAAACGCGGGCCACGTGGTCGCTCTTGATCTTGACGGAGGCGCGGGCCTCTCGCCGGAATCGTTTGACGATTTCCTCGTTCTTCCGAAATTTCGGGAGGAGGATCTTCAGCGCTACCCGCTCATCCAGCTCCAGGTGACGCGCCGCGACGACGGCGGCCATCCCCCCGACACCGAGGACGGCTTCGACCGCGTACTTCCCAGCGAGCACGTCGCCCACGTTGGGAAGGCCCAACGAGAAGACGCTCGCTCGAATGCTCACCGGAGGTGGTTTGCCGCTGGTCGTCAATCTGCTCCCAGAAGAAATATTTGAAGCCCCCGCACAATTCGTCGAGCTTTACGGAACCACGACCAGGGCTCCAACGCAACCATCCAGCGTGCAGACATGGACCGCCGTCTGCGCAGACGGGAGCCCGTCGTGCGTGAAGGTGAGACTCAGATGTTGGATTCTCGTCGAGAGCTTTAGGGCAAAGCCTCGGTGTAGGATTCGGCATGACTCAGAGCACTTCGCTTGGGCAGATGCGCCTTGGTGACCTCTTCGCCTTCCTGGCTGTCAAGTCGAGCGGCTCGATCACGGGGGCCGCGCGCGAGCTTCGGGTGACCCCGTCACAGGTGAGCAAGGCGATCACGCGGCTCGAGCACCTCCTGCGCGTTCGACTCCTCTCGCGAAGCTCGCGCGGCGTTGCTCTCAGCGCCGCGGGCCGGCGGATGGCGCCGCTCGTCGAGCAAGTGGTGCTGCGTTTGAAGCTCCTCGGTCGCGAGGACCACGACGGGACGACGGAGCTAACTCTCGCCGCACCATCCTGGTTGGTGACCCAATTCGTGCCTGCGATCGCCGCCGCTCATCCTGAGATCAAGATGCGCGGGCTCGAGCTTCCTCCCGCCCTCATTCGCGCGTACGCCGCAGAGAATTTTTTCGACGTCACGATCTTGACGAGCGATGCGGATCGTTTGCCGGGTGCATGGGCGAGCACGCGAGTCGGCGACGTACGCAAGGCGCTCTTCGCGAACCCGGCGCTTGCCCAGAGGCTCGGACCGCAGCCCGTCTCCGCCGAGCGATTGCGCGAGGTGCCTTTCATCTGCCCGATTTACCACCGCGACGGTCAGTTCATGATGGTCGACGACGACTGTCCGCTCACGCACGCAGACCGCCAGATCGGTCATCAGGCACAGACCATTAGCCTCGCGCTCGAGCTCGCGTGCATCACGGATCAGCTTGTTTTTGGGCCTTTCATTGCAGCGCGACGCTTCGTGCAAATCGGCGCGCTCACCGAGATCACGGTCGAAGGCTGGAGCGTCAACGAGCCTCTGTACGTCGTCTGCAACAGTGACCGTGTTCTGTCGCGCATCGAAAAGTGCATCATCAAAGCCCTGAAAACATCGCTTCGCGAATTCGATCCGGCGTAGAGCCGCGTCCTTGGGACAAGCGGCGCGCTCCGAAGGCCGTCTAGTCCTTGGAATCCACGCGGCGGTCGCGCTTCTTTGCAGAGTTGTGTTCCTTGGCGTCGAGCCGGCGAGCGTTGGCGCGGCGGCTCGGCTTGGTGGGTCTTCGGGCCTTCGGACGTTCGAGCGCACGCAGGACGAGCGTGCAGAGCTTCGCTCGAGCGTCTTCGAGATTGCGTCCCTGGTCGCGCGTGAGCTGACTGGCGATGCGCAACCGACCCTCCGCGTCGAGCTGCGACTTGCCGAGAACGCGGAGGCGGCTCTTCGTCATCGCATCGAGGAGAGGTGAGCCCTCGAAGTCGAACCGCAGCTCGACTTTGGACGAAACCTTGTTGACGTTCTGACCGCCAGGACCGGAGGCGCGCGTGGCGCTCCACTCGAGCTCCGCGCCGGGAATCGTGAGCGTGGCGTTGATCGACAGTGGACGGGACACGCCAGACTCTACGCTACCAACCCTGTCGACTGGGGTGTGGTAACTCACGCAAACCATCACCGTTCCCAACGTGGTCACGTCGGAGACGGCTGAAAGGGCCACTCCCGAGCGCCATTCTGCCACGCGTCACGCTCCGACCGTTCGCGAAATGCCACAAATCGCCGTTTTTCGCAGCAACTCGTGCGGCACATCGATTGCACTGCCATGCCGCGTGGAACGGAGTCATCCCATGTCGCTCACGCCTTCGACTCTCCGACGAACGCTGGCCGTAGCCTCCTTCACCGCCTTCGGGTCCGTGCTCGCATTCTCCGCGGGTGCCAAGCTCGGCGCGAAGCTCGATCACGGCGTCCACAGCGTGCGGATCGCGCGACTGCCATTGCCTTCCGTTGCCGCTCCGACGAACGCTTCCCCCGAAGTAGCCGTGCCGCCCACAGAAGTCGCCCGCAAGTAGAGCAAGCCTGGGGTAGCATCGTCCCCTTTCATGCTTGAAGTGCAGGGGATCACGAAGACGTACGCCTCTCACGATGGAAGGGCAGCCCTCAGGGCAACGACGCTCGCCTTTCCCTCCGGCTCGACGTCGGTTCTCATCGGGCCAAGCGGCTGCGGAAAATCAACGCTCCTGCGGATCATCTTGGGCCTCATCCTGCCAGACGAAGGCCGGGTCTTCTTCGACGGCCAAGCGCTCACGCGAGGGAACGTCGAGATGCTTCGGCGCCGCGCGGGGTACGTCCTTCAAGACGGTGGACTCTTTCCGCATCTGACCGCGCGCAAAAACGTGTCGCTACTGGCGGATGTCCTCGGTCGCCCTGCGGATGCGAGTGCCGCGCGGATCGCAGAGCTTGCCGAGCTCGTGCGCCTCCCCGCGGCGATTCTCAGCTCCTTCCCGCACGATCTGTCGGGAGGCGAGCGGCAGCGCGTGAGCTTGATGCGCGCGCTCATGCTCGATCCTGAGTGGGTGCTCCTCGACGAGCCACTCGGCGCGCTCGATCCGATTACCCGCCGCGCGCTCCAATCCGAGCTGCGTGAGATCTTCGGCCGCCTGAAGAAAACGGTGGTTCTCGTGACTCACGACATAGGCGAAGCGGTCTACTTCGGCGACACCATCGTCCTCATGCGCGAAGGACACATCGTTCAGCGGGGAACGGCGCGCGAGCTACGGGAGAGTCCCGCCGAGCCTTTCGTCTCCGAGTTCATTCACGCGCAGCGCTCTCCTGTCGACGACCTTGCCGGGAGCACGCCGTGAAGAGGCTGGGGGCCCTCGGCGTCCTTGTGCTTTCGATTTTTGCCGCCCGCTCATCCCGTGCGTACGAGGCCGAGCTACGCGTGGGCTCGAAGCGCTTCACCGAGTCGTACGTACTTGGTGAGATCGTTCGTGAGGTCGCGGCGCGCGGGGGCGAAGCGGTTGCCGTTCACAAGCAGGGGCTCGGAAACACGGGGATCGTCTTTGCCGCGCTCAAGAGCGGGAGCATCGACATCTACCCCGAGTACACGGGGACGATCGCCCGCGAGCTCCTCGAAAACAAGGCGGAGACCGATCTCGACGATCTCAACCGCGCGCTCGCGCCGATGGGGCTCGAGGCCGGAATTCCACTCGGCTTCAACGACACCTACGCGCTCGCCGTGCGCGAGGAAGATGCACGCACTCTCGCCCTGGTCAGCATGTCCGATCTCGCCATGCACCCCCAGCTGCGTTTCGGGCTGTCCCAGGAGTTCATCGAGCGGAGCGACGGCTGGCCTGCGGTCCAATCTGCCTACCACCTTCCGGTGGCCCGCCCGCGAGGGCTCGATCACGGACTCGCCTTCGAGGCCATCGCCAGCGACCAGATCGACGTGACGGACATTTATTCGACGGACGCGAAGGTCGAAAAGTACCGGCTGACTATCCTCACCGACGACCGCCGCGTTTTCCCACGCTACGAGGCGGTGCTCCTCTACCGCCGCGATCTCCCGACACGCTTGCCACGAACCTGGGAGAAAATAGCGCTTCTGCGCGGCCGCATCTCCGGCGCCGACATGACGAAGATGAATGCGGACGCCGAGCTCCGCGCCGAGTCGTTTCGTGACATCGCTACGCGCTACGTCGCGCATCAGCCCGCGTACGCCGACGGCCAGCCGCTAGGCGCCAACATTTCCGAGCCCACGCCGTTCGTGCGGCGCCTCTTCGGTCCAGATTTTCTTCGCCTCACCGCCGAGCACGTCACGCTGGTGCTGCTGTCTCTCGCGCTCGGGGTGGTCGCCGGCGTACCGCTCGGAGTGTGGGCTGCCCACCGCCCGCGGGCAGCAAAGCTCATCCTGGGATCGGTCGGAGTGATTCAAACCATTCCGTCGCTAGCGCTGCTCGCTTTCTTGATTCCCGTGTTTCGGCGGATTGGCTTCGTGCCCGCCCTGGCGGCGCTCTTCTTGTACTCACTCCTGCCGATCGTCCGGAACACGTACACTGGCCTCACCGACATCGCGCCGTCTCTTCGGGAGTCGGCGATCGCTCTTGGTTTGCCGCGTCTTGGGCGCCTCCGGCTCATCGAGCTCCCCCTCGCGTCACGCTCGATCCTGGCGGGGATCAAGACCTCCGCGGTGATCAGCGTGGGCACCGCGACCATCGCCGCGTTCATCGGCGCGGGCGGGTACGGAGAGCGCATCGCCTCGGGTCTCGCGCTCAACGATCACCAGATGCTCCTCGCCGGGGCAGCGCCTGCGGCGGCGCTGGCTCTGGTAGCCGAAGCGGCGTTCGGCTGGCTGGAAAAACTCTTGATACCGCGCGGCTTGCGCCTGAGCCCGTAAGGTTGGTTTTGTGATACGACGGAGCTCGACGGCACGTGCGTCGATCCTAAATGGCAAAGAATGCCGATTGAGCCCACTCGCTCCGGACAAGCGCCCACCGTGCTCAGCCGCGCGAGCGTCTTGCTCGTGGACGACCGACCGGAAAACCTCCTCGCGCTCGAGGCAATCCTCGAGTCGCTAGGCGCCGACTTGGTCAAGGCGCATTCCGGCCCCGATGCTCTGAAGCACATCTTGGCCCGTGATTTTGCGGTGATTCTGCTCGACGTGCAGATGCCGGGGATGGACGGCTTCGAGACAGCGAGGCTGATCAAGGCCCGCGAGCGGTCTCGGCACGTTCCGATCATTTTTCTGACGGCGATCAGCAAAGACGAGTTGTTCGTTTTCAAGGGCTACACCGTCGGCGCCGTCGACTACATGACGAAGCCCTTCGATCCAAGCGTGCTCCGCTCGAAGGTCCAGGTGTTCGTAGATATCTTCCGGAAGGCCGAACAGCTCAAGTTGCAGGAGCAGATGCTGCGCGACCGCGATGTGGCGGACGTGAAACGCCTGAGCGAGCAGCGGTACCGCGATCTTGCCGAGTCGATGCCCCAGATCGTCTGGACGGCAGATGCCGCGGGTCGGCTCACGTATGGCAACCGCAGGTGGTTCGACTGCGCCGAGCTCTCCCCCACCGATCCGCTGGCGCTCCAATGGGACGCGCTGGTCGCGCCTGCAGATCGCTCGCGGCTGGCTACGGAGTGGGAGAAGGCGCACGCAGCGGGCAAGGGCTGGCAAGGGGAGCTTCGCCTCGGATCGCACGCGACCGAAACCTATCGTTGGCATCTCGTTCGTGCCGTTCCGGTGCGCAGTGATCCGCACGATGCCGCGTCCACGACGTGGATGGGTACGTCGACGGATATTCATGATCTCAAGCGCGCCGAGAACGCGCTTCGTTTCCTTGCGGACGCCAGCACCGCGCTCGGTTCGTCACTCGAGTGCGGCCGGACGTTCGAGGTCGTGGCGCGTCTCGCTGTCCAGACGCGCGCCGACATCTGCGCGATCGACACGGTGGACGAGGCCGGAATTCTCCGCCGCACGACCGTCGCCAAGAAACCCTCTATCGCCCTCGACGCCGCCTTCGAGCTCGCCTTCGATCGGTCGCCGGACGCAAAGCATGGGCCGAACAAAGTGGTCCGCACCGGGGAGCCCGAGCTCATTGCCGAAGTGACGGATGCGTTCAGGGTAGCCATGGCCGGCGACGCCGAAACCCTCGCCCGCATGCGCGCCATTCCTTTCCTGTCTCTCGTCCGTGTCCCGCTCATCACCCGAGGGCGGACGTACGGCGCGATTTCCCTATTTTTTACGGAGTCCCGCGAGCGCTACACCCAAGACGACTTGGAGATGGTGCTGGATCTCGCGCGACGGATGGCCGCGGCGATCGACGCACACGAGCTCTACGCCGGAGCCGAGTCGGAGCGGGCAAAGCTCGAAGATGCGAACCGCGCGAAGGACGAATTTTTGGCTACGCTCTCTCACGAGCTACGGACCCCGCTCAACGCGATGCTCGGCTGGACCCAGCTCCTTCGCGGGGGTGATCTCGAGCCGGGTCAGTATGCGCGCGCACTCGAGACCATCGAACGAAATGCGAAGGCGCAAGCGCAGCTCATCGCCGACCTCCTCGACGTCTCCCGGATCGTGACGGGCAAGCTGCATCTCAATCTCGGCAAGGTGCGCCTGCAGCAGCTCGTTCAAGTCGCCGTCGACGGCGCGCGCCCGACCGCAAGCGTCAAGAAGATCAGCATCGACATCAGCATGGACGCGCCCGTGCGCGACGTGCATGGCGACACCAACAGGCTCCTGCAGGTGGTCGGCAATTTGCTCTCGAACGCCGTAAAATTCACGCCGTCCGGAGGGTCCGTGCATATTGCACTCGAAGAGCACGAAGGCTCGGCGCGGGTTGTCGTCAGCGATACGGGTCAAGGGATCGACAAAGACTTTCTGCCTTACGTCTTCGATCGTTTCCGTCAGGCCGACAGCACGAGCACGCGCACGCAGGGAGGCCTCGGTCTCGGCTTGGCCATCGTCAGCCACCTCGTCCTCGCTCACGGCGGCAAAGTGAGCGTGACGAGCGAGGGCAAAGACCGCGGCGCCGCTTTCTTCGTGGACCTGCCGATTCCTGCCGACCCGCCGGACTCGCTCCGTCCGCCGCCCGCGCCACAAAGCGCGCCCTCGGTGAACACCCGCGAGCTCGACGGTCTTCACATTCTGTTGGTGGAGGACGAGCCGGACGGGCGGGGAATGGTGCGCGTCATTTTCGAGCGCGCGGGCGCCACGGTGCGGGCAGAATCCACCGTGAAGGACGCGTGCCTTGCCCTCGTCCAAGAGCGGCCCGACGTTGTCGTCTCCGACATCGGGCTCCCGGGCGAAAGCGGCTATGTGCTCGTCGGGAGACTGCGGGCGCTCGAGGCCGGGTCGAAGTCGCGCACGATCGCCGTGGCCCTCACCGCGTACGCCGCAGAACAAGATCGCGAGAAGGCGATCCGCGCAGGCTTCGACGCTCATGTGCCCAAGCCCGTCGACGCGATCGAGCTCATCGCGGTCGTGTCGCGGCTCGTAGGTGAACGCGCTTCCGAGGGGGAGGCGAGCTAGACGCGAGCGAGGGCTTCGAGAAATCCAGCGCCGTACTGCTCGACCCGCGCCGGTCCGAAGCCGTAGATCCCGAGGAGATCGGAGGAGGTGCGTGGCCGTCGAGTGACGAGCTCGACGAGCGTGCGATCGAACGCAACGACGTAAGGCGGCACGCCCCGCAAGCGCGCTACCTCGGCGCGGTGAGTCCTCAGGCGTTCGAACGCCGGACGGAGGGAGTCGTCGAGAGCGGCCGTGGCACTCCGGTCAGGACGAGTCGCGCGCGAAGACGAGCTGCGTGTCTTCTCGGCCGGCGGCAGGGAAAGGCGCATGGGCGCGAGGCCCTTCATCACGTCCCAACCGGGCTTGGTCACGAACGGCACCGGATGCTCCGTCGGCGTCAGATCGATCCAACCTGCCGCGAGAAGCGCCCGAAGGAGCGCGAGGATCCACTCCGGCGAGCGGTCCGAGAGCAGGCCGAAGGTCGTCAAACGGGTGAAGCCGAATTTGCGCGTCTTCTCCGAATCGACGCCGCGGAGCATGTCGGCGATCGCTCCCAAGCCCGCTCGTTTCTGAGCGCGCGCCACTCCGGACAGCGCTTTTTGCACGACAAGGAGAGCGGCGGCGAGCTCGCCTTCGTCGGCCTGGTCATCACGCTCGTCGAGCGATGCGCAGATGTCGCAGTGTCCGCAGCCGCCGAGGAGCTCTTGCTCGTCACCGAAGTAGCGAAGGACGAAGTCGTGTCGGCAGGTGCGCGCGTCGAGATAGGTGAGGAGCTCGCGAAAAAGGCTCCATGCGCGGGCGGCTTGCTCCACCGGCGCGGGGACACCGTCGGAGCTCATCTCCGTCATTCGCCTGCGGAGCGCTATGTCCGAGCCCGAGCACATGAGGAGCCCGTGGGCTTCGGCACCGTCCCGCCCGGCGCGGCCGACCTCCTGGTAATAGGCTTCGATTGAGGACGGCGGCTGCACGTGCACGACCGCGCGAATGTCGGAGCGATCGATGCCCATCCCGAACGCGTTGGTCGCCACCACGATGTCGAGCTTGCGTGATGAGAAATGCTTGAGTGTTTGGCTGCGGTCTTCCGAGGGAAGTCCTGCGTGGTAGGCGGCCACCTTCCAATGCCGCTCGCGCAGAAACGTAGCCCATTGCTCCGTCGCCTTGCGCGTGGCCGCATAGACGATCGCACCTCCGCGTGGACTTCGCGGATCGCCGAGGGCTTCTTTTAGCTTCTCCGCAAGCGCCACCCGGGCCGCCTTCGGACCCTCGACACTGAGAGCCGCGAGGTGCAAGTTTGGGCGCGCGAATCCGCGGAGCACTTCGTGGCATGAGCCTTCGATCCCGAGCTGCTCACGGATCTCTTTTCGCACGAGCGGAGTCGCCGTCGCCGTGCACGCCAAGATTCGCGGCGGACGGAGGCGCTTGAGGAGCGTGCCAATCCGCAGGTAATCGGGCCGAAAATCGTGACCCCAATGCGCAATGCAGTGCGCCTCGTCTATGGCCACGAGCGAGATGTCGCATTTGCCGAGGAGAGAAAGGAACGACTCCGACGCGAGCCGCTCCGGTGCCGCGTAGACGATCTTGTACGCGCCGCGAACCATGTTCGCCTCCCGCTGACGGCGTACCTCGGGATCGAGGGTTGCCGCGAGAAACGTGGCCTCGATCCCGCGTGCGGCGAGGGCCCGTACCTGATCCTCCATGAGCGCGACGAGCGGTGACAGGACTAGCGTGATGCCCGGAAGAACGGTGGCGGGCAGCTGGTAGGTGAGCGATTTTCCACCGCCGGTGGGGGCGACGACGAGCACTCTTCCCGGGGGGGTGAGGAGCGCCTCGACGGCCTCGCGCTGCCACGCGTGAAAAGCTGGAAGTTGAAAACGGTTTAGGAGGACGTCGTCGATGGACGGGGCGGAGGACTGCTCGAGGGACATAGACATCTTCGTTCTCTCACATCGGCCCCGCGCGCGCTCGGGTTGCCTAGCCGAACTTCGAAAGACCGTGCGGCGTGCCCCACATCATGAACCGGACTCCTCGACAAAGATGAGCTTCGTCGCCCCGGCGACGCCGACAGGGAGAATCAGGAGCCCGACGAAGGGAACGAGTGCAACGAGCGCGATCATCGCGCCGAAGCCGAACGCGGCGGCGAAGTTTCGTTTGAGCCATGTGAAGCGAGCCTGCACGTCGGCTCCGCGCAGACTGAACGGATAATCGATGAGATCCCACGTGGCGAGCAGGGCGGAAACGCAGAACTTGCAGGGCATGGTGACCACCGCCACTGGCGGAAAAACGAGCTCGATCGCCGTGAGGAGAATCATGATCGGTACGCCGATCGCCAGGGTGGTGAGCGTCACCCGGAGCGAGCGACCGAGGGACTCCGTGAAGCTCGGGTCTGGCCTGGTGCGTCCACCGAGGGTCTGTTCTTGCGCGCGCACGATGCGATCGAGCGCCGGCCCCGAGATCAGCTGCGCGAGCGCAATCCCAGCGAAGATCGCGACGAGCACGGCGAGGACGTAGAAAAAAATCCGGGTAGCGAAAAGTCCTGCTTCACCGAGGTCGCCGCTCGGTTCGCCAAACATCGCGGAGGCCGCAGCGCCGGCGCCCCACACCCCGAGGACCATGAGCCCGCCGATGAGGAGCATCGCCACTGCCGCTGGAATGGCCGCGAACACCCAGATCCTGGGGGTGGTGAGGATGAAATGAAATCCTGAGAAAAAAGCGCGCACTCCGCGCAGGAGCTGTCTCACCTCGTCACGCTGTAAGCTTGCGGCCGATCAGAAACGACCGCCCACGCCTCCGAGGCCAACCTGAACGTGAGCCGGCTTCGCGCTGTAGTGGGTGATCAAGAGGTAGGTCGCCACGCCAAGGGCGACGATCCCGACGCCGAGCGAGACGTCTGCGATGATCAGCTTGCCGCTCACGGAGTCGACGTCGGACTGGGCGCATCGAGGCGCGCACGTGCCCCGCAGGGTGTCGGCGCTTCCCTTTGCCGAGAGATCAAACAGTACGAAGTTTTCCACGGCGAGCGCGCCGATCCCCGCGAAGACCAACCCGGCGATCGGCGCTCCGGCGACTTCGGTGGGGTTCTCTCTTTCCTTCTCGGCAACGGGCTCTTTTTTCGGCGCTTCGGACTCGAACACCACGTCGAGGACGCGGTTCTTCTCACCCTCGCGAAAGACGACACTCTTCTCGATGGCGGGGCTCCCGTCGCGCTCGTACTTGAAGGCGTGCGGGCCGGGGTCGACCGGAATGGGTCTACTGTCGAGCTTGCTCGTGACGAGCGCACCGTCGATGCTCACGCGCACGTCGAGCAGCTCCTTTCCCGCTCCGTCCTTTGCCGAGACGACGACCGTGGGCAAGCGTGCATCGAGCTCACTCAACCAGGGCTCACAGTCCTTCCGGATGACACCGGGGCAAACGCTGCGCGCGCAAACGACGAGCTGCTCGCGCGCATCCTTGAGCTTCCCTTCGTTGCGCGACCGCTGGGCTTTTTCGGCCGCATCTGCGCACGTCTTCATGTCGTCGTTGCCAGCGCGCGCCGGAGCGCTCCAGGCGAGGGACGCGGCGGCGAGGATGCCGACGAGTGCGGAGAACAGAACGCGCGGCATGTGGACTCCTTGTGGAGAGTGATCGCCCTGAATCACAGGGCAGGCTCGGGCTATTTTAGGCATTCAGGCTTGTAGGTTTTTACACCCGCTGCGTCGCGCGTGTACGGCGGATCGCAGCTGACCTTCGGGATGACCGGCTTGGGCTTCGCGGCAAGCGGCTGCTGCGGCAGCGTGATGGCGGGCGCAGCGACGCGCGGGGTCACGACGGGCGGGATGACCACTGGGGGCGTCACCACTGGCGGCGTCACGACCGCGGAAGGAGCAACAAGCGCCACGTCCTGCGCTTGCTCGGGCGTGGGCTCGACGACCGGCACCGTCGCGACGACCGCCGGGGGCACTGCGTGCGGTGCTTCAGGGGCGCGTGCTTGCTGCCCGCGAAGGCCGATCACCGCAGCGAACGTCGCCACGACGAGCGCCGCGGTCGCCACCCCGACGAGGACCTTGATCCCCATCAGACTCTGCGGCGCCGTCTGCTGCTGCATGTGCATCTGGCTGACGCTGGACTGCGGGTGCTGCACCTGCGAGACCTGCGAGACACTCGAGAGCCCGGGCGGGGGCGGCTGCAAGTACGGCCCGCTGGCGGCTTCGGCTCCCCAAGGCGCGGCGTACGCCGTATTGATCCCAGGATGGGAGCCGAGGCCCGGATGGGAGCCGGGTCCAGGCTCCGGCGACGCCTGTTGCATCGACGGATGCACAGATAGATCGTAGCCAGGGTTCGCGGCGTTTCCGGTCAGCCGGATCGGGACCTTCACAGCGGAGCTGCTCTCGAGCTCGGTCACCTGCTTTGCGCGCTTGGTCAGCTTCTGATGCGCGAGGTGCTCGACCCACGTGCCCACCTCGGTGGTGGTCGCCGGCCGGACGCAGGCCTCGAGGGTGAGCGCCATCTCGCGCGCCGAAGCAAATCGTAAATTCGGATCGCGGTTCGCTCCGCGCGCGACGACTTGGTCCAGCGAGCTGGGAAGATCCGGAACGATGTGGCTCGGAGGAGGGATTTCTCCCTGCAGAACGCGCCCGAAAATCTGCGCTTCGTTCTCTCCGTCGTGAAGACGTTGGCCGGTGAGCGCTTCCCAGAGCACGACTGTGGCCGAGTAGATGTCGGTCTGGCGGGTGATGGGCGCGCTGCCGCTGAGCTGCTCGGGCGCCATGTACGCGAGCTTCCCTTTGAGCTGTCCTTCGCGTGTGGTCTGGAGCCTCCCCGCTGCTTTTGCGACGCCGAAATCCAGAACGCGCGGCACGCCGTCGACGCCAACGAGGACGTTCTGCGGAGAGATGTCACGGTGGACGATCCCGAGCGCCACACCGTGCTCGTCGCGGGCCTCGTGCACCGCGTGCAGGCCGTGGAGCATGCCACACATGATCGCGGCGACGATCGCCGTTGGTATCGGCTCGCGCTTCGTGTTCGATTCTCGAACGAGCCGCGCCAGCGATTCGCCCTGGACGTACTCCATCACCAAGAAAAGATCGGTCTCGGTGGCGACGACGTCGAGCGTCTGCACGGCGTTCGGATGCTGGATGCGTGCAGCGAGCCGCGCCTCGTCGAGGAACATGGACATGAAGTCCGGATCCTTCGCGAACTGCGGATGGAGGCACTTGATGGCGACCGTGCGCGAGAAGCCGACGGGGCCGAGCAGCCGTCCCAGATAGACGGTCGCCATTCCGCCCGAAGCGATCTCTCCATAGAGCGCGTAACGCCCGACGACACGAAGAGTGGAATTCACCGCCGACACCGCCACGTACTAAGCCTACCAGCGAAAATCAGGGGCTGCTTCGCCGTCACGCACAATTGGTCGCCTACTGTATGCGGTGCGGTTACGTGCGGCTATTTGACGAGCTCGAAAATGCCCCCGCCGCTGGTCTGGGTAGCCCAGTAGACCGCCTTCGCGTCGACGACGACGCTGTAGGGCTGGTTGAGGTTCTGCGCGAGGAGACTCGGGTTGCCCCCGCAGCCTGACCCCGCGCCACCGTCGGCCAGGGCGATGGCGCACGCGCTGACGTTTCCTGAACTGCCCGCGTTCGTCCAGTAGACGTTCTTGTCGTCGATGGCGAGGCCGTACGGGTTCGTCTGCCCTGAGGCGAGGACGGTCGCGACGTTCGTGCCTCGGTCAACCTTCACGATGGAGGAGTTGTATTGATTGATCCAGTAATAGTTCGCCGCGTCCTCGAACATCAGGCGCGCCGAGGTCGTAGTCTGCACCTGCGTCGGCGAAGCGGGGCAGCCCGCGAGCGGGCATGTGTAGACCGCTGCGGTCTGCGCGTTGTTGAAAGCGAAGGCGGTCTCGTCAACGGCGAGCGAGATGATGCCGTATTGATTGCCGCTCGCGGCGAGCTGCACGGGTGAGGGACACGTTCCTGTGACCGGGCACTTGAAGACGCCGCCGCCGATCGTCGGGGAAAAGCCAAAGACGCTAAAGAAGATGCCCGTTGCGGTGGCCACGATGCGGGTGTTGCTGTCGACGAAGAGGCCGCCCGCAGTTCCAAGGGCCGTCCCGGCGAAGATGGATACTGCACTCGGGCCGCCCATCTTAGAGACCTTGAGGATCGCGCCGTCGGCGCTGGTGTATGGCCCGCCGATCGGGAAAAATTGCATGCGCTGTCGCGGAAAGTAGACGAAGCCGTTGGGGTCGGCATCTGCCGTCAGGGACTCCGCGTAGTAGGTCGGGTCGCTCGCGAGCACGAGGACGGCGCCGGTGGCCTTGTCGAGCTTGACGAGGTCGTACGTGCTGTTGGTGTTCGATCGCCAACCGTAAAAGAGACTCGTTGCGTCCTGGCCGAGCGAAAGGGGGTAGCCGTCGGCCTGCCCGGCATCGACCTTCGGCGTGAGGCTGACGGGGCCGCACTGCCCGGCCGAGCACTTGCCGCCGCCGCAATCGCGACCGCAGGCGTTGCAGTTCAGCGGGTCGCCCGCGAGGATGGATTCGCAGCCGTTCTTGTCGTTGTTGTCGCAGTTGCCGTACTGCGTGTTGCAGCCGATCTTGCAGACGCCGGCGGTGCACAGAGGAAAACTGTTTGCGCCGAAGCTGCAGGCGTTGCCGCACGTCCCGCAGTTGCCGGGATCGTTCGGGAGATCCTTGCCGCACGGATTCGGATTGACGGGACTCGTGTCCGCGGAAGCGTCCGTCGTCGGCTCCGGGCCGCCCGCGAGACCCGACGTCGTCACGCACGAAGTAGCCACCACACCGAGTGCGGTGAACCCCATCGCCATGCACGCCACCCCGAACCAACCGATCCCCCAAGCGCCGGATCTCTGCACGCATTCAGCGTATCACGGAAAAGTTCGGGGAGAAGTTCCAGCCCGAGAGCCCACCCGAAAGCGTGCTAGACCCACGCCTTGAGCGCGTCAGAAAATCCCGCCGTCATGCCCCCACAAGAGTCGCCGAGGGCGCGCCTGCGCGACACGGAGCTCCCCACGCTCTCGACGGCGTTCGTCGGTGCGGAGACTCAGAAGGGGCGCAAGTTGGCGCTTTCCTTCGTGGTGCTCCTCACGTTTTTGACGGTGGCGTGGATCGCTTCGCCGATCTGGGTGGGGCTCGCCCTCGGCACCGCGATGGCCTTCACCGCGCAGCAGAGTTACCGCAGCCTCACCCGCAGGCTTGGAAACAGGCGGATCCTCGCTGCCGCGCTCGTCACGATCATCGGCGGGATCCTCGCGGCCGTCGCGGGCGCCATCGCGCTCTACACCGTCACGCAGGAGCTCATCACGCTCGTCGGCATTTTGCAGCAAAAGATGGACACCAATTCGCTCACCGAGCTGATTGGCGACCGCGGCGCACGGATGGTCGATCACCTCGGCCTCGACAGGGCCGACTTGATGGAGCGGATTCGCCACGAGCTCACCAAGGCCACCGCGTACTTCACCGGCGCAGTCGCCGTGATCTTGCAAGCGACGGGCAGCGCCGTCCTCGGGCTGATCGTCGCGCTCATGACGATGTACTACGTCCTCCTGGAGTGGCCGACGATTTCCGTCCGCCTGGAGCGCGTCCTGCCGCTCGATCCTCGTCACACCCGCGCGCTGATGCTCGAGTTCCGAGATGTCGGACGGAGCTCGTTCATCGGAACCGTGGCCACCGCCCTCGCTCAAGGCGTGCTCGCGGGCGTAGGCTACATGATCGCGGGCGTACCGAATTTCGTGACCCTCGGGATGCTCACGGCGGTCGCCTCGTTCTTGCCGCTCGTCGGCACCGGCCTCATCTGGGGACCAGTCACCATTTTCCTGCTCATGTCGGGGGCTATTTTGCCCGGAGTCTTCCTCTTTGCCTGGGGGCTCTTGGTGGTGATGGCCCTCGCCGACTACGTGATTCGTCCGCGACTCGTTGGCGGGAAAGACCACGGGCCGCCGCTGCTGATGCTCATTGCGCTCATCGGGGGCGTCGAGCTTTTCGGCCTCGCCGGTTTGTTGGTCGCGCCCATTCTCATGTCGCTCTTCCTCGCGGCCCTCCGCATTTACGAGCGAGAGGTGGACGCCGAAGCCCAAGTGACGGTTACGCCGGCCACGCCCTCGCCACCCGAAGTTTGAGTGGTTAACTAACCCACCATGTGCCCCCACTGCCGGCAGAACGCTCCCATCGTGTACCGAGGCGTAGTGGCGTACTGCACGGCGTGCGGGAAGCTCCGGGCGCCTCTTGCGGGGCCGGCGGTCAATCTCGCGGGTCAGCCTTCGCAAATCGGTGGGTCGGTCGCGAAGATCCTAGGCTGGCTCGTGCTTGGGGTCGGCGTCATAGTCGCCGTTCTCTTGACGGCGCTGTTTCAGGCGATCTTGCCCGCGGGGTTCATCGGGTGGCTCCTCGGCGCGGTCATCATGCTCGTGAGCCTCGCCGTCGGCTCATCGCTCGTTCTCGGCGGGCGCCGCTTGAAGAACACTGGCAGCGTGACCGAGAAGTCGACGAAGCATAGGGCGATTTACGCGCTGGCCGCTCACCGCGGAGGCGTGCTCAACGCCGTCGACGTGTCGCGCGCCGCAGGGCTCAGCGTCTCGGAAGCCGATGCGCTCCTCACCGCACTCGCCAAAGAAGAATCCGACAGCGTGAAGCTCGAGGTCGACGACAACGGCGGCATTTACTACGTGTTCCCGGAGTTCGACGCGCGTCCTTGGGAAGCGCGATCAAACGAGGGCGCCATGCGAGCTCGCGTCGCGCCCTTCGTCGAGGGCGTCCCCCTCGAACGAGAAGACGAGCTTGAGCCAAGGCGCGAGGCACCGGCCGTCCATCGCACACGTTGAAGCGGAGGGCCCCCACCGTTTACGGAGCTCTGCGCTACCGTGGCGGAACTGTGATGACGCGCTTCGACTGTGGCAAAGATGTCGCTCCGTGCCCGGCGTAATTTGCTGGAATTACACGGTTTGACAAGCTGAAGCGTCCGATCGTCGCAGCGCACGGCTTGTGCAGTACCCAGGCTCAGCATGGACCCACACGAGCACGAGACGGCGGCATTCGATCCGGCGGCGCACCACGACGCTCCCTCGAGCATGCGCCTGCCGTGCAC
>JAYTOU010000058.1:0-12551 GCA_043747615.1 Myxococcales bacterium
TCGTATCGCTTCCCACGGCCACTCGTGTGCGCGCCCAGCGCCCGCCGCAACTTCGATCCTTCCGTCGTCGTCATGCACGTAGCCGAGCATGAAGCGAGAGCTACGTCAGGACGGGGCCAGGCGAGACCTTACTTTCGACTCGACCCACGCGCCGCCGCCGACGCGCGGCTCGAGGCTGGGGAATGCCCTTTGTAGCTGGGCCCCGGAGCGAATTTTGGTTCAGTCGCCAATACAGACCGAAGGCTATCCCGATCGTGCCTCCCGCGCGGGTTCAACCTGATCCATCGCCGCTGCTCGCCGAGATCGCGCTGCATGCGTCCGGCGAGGGCGATCGCACCGCCGAAGCCAGACGTGCCAAGCCAGAGGAAGTGCCTTCAGTGAGCAGGGCGCGGTCTCCTGCGATCCCTCGGGTTCGTCCGGAAGCACGGTCGAGTCTTCAGTTCAGCGGCTTCGCGCTGAGATCGTCGAAGTAAGTGACGGAGTCGGCCTTGGTCCAGAGACCCACCTTCCCTGCCTCGACGAAGGTCGGGTCGTGCTGGTCGATGACCTTCGCGCCATCCCAGAACACCTCGAAGTGATCCCCACGAGCGACGACGCGGTAGTCGTGCCACGCGCCCGACGTCACCTTTCCGCTGTGGGTCGCGATCTGTTGGCGATGACCGTCTTTCACGAAGTAGAGGCGAACGTTTCCTTCGAGCGCGTTCGCTCGCGTCACGTAATAATTGTTCGAGTCCTTGACCCGAAAGACGAGGCCACACGCCTGATCGACGCTCCCCGAAGCGGGCTTGCATCGGACGCTAAGCTCGAGATCCCGAAGCGTCGGTTCTTCGGCGATTGCGACCGGGAATCCGTGATCCGTCGTGTCCGCATCCGTCTGCGCGAGAACGTTGCTCCCGCTCGGTGCGCCGGCTTCGGTGCGTACGACCCACTTCCCGTCGCGTCCTTCGCCAGTGCGGCCAAACGAGAAGCCCGCGGGAGGCGCGCCGGCCTTGTCGGAATCGAAGTTCCAACTCCGCGCGCCAGTCGGAGCCACCGCCGGCTGTGCCGAGGTTGCCGCATCGGTCGTCGGAGGAGCGCTCGTCGCCGCGCTCGCGCCGGGCGTGGGCACGCTGCTAGGCGGAATAGCGGGCCTCGGAGAGGCGTCCTGGCCGCGACATCCGCTGAGCCCGATCACGAACCAACAAAAGGCACATCTCAATCCGTTCTTCATGGCGCTCCTCCGTCCGCTCCCACTGGCTTCGCCGGGGCAATGTTCACGTGGGCTCCCGTCCGCAGCTCCTCGTTCCCGCGCCGCGCCACGAGCTCGCCTTCCTTGAGCGGACCAATCACCTCGATGAGATCGCCTTGCGTCACCCCGCGGGTCACCGGCACCTGCTCGACAACACCGTCCTTTATCCGCTCCACGAACGTCTTTTCGGTCGACGACACGATCGCCGCCGGGGGAACGAAAAGGGAGGGCGCGGTGCGCTTCACGGGCCACTTCACGTCCGCAAACATTCCGGGAGCGAGCCGACCGTCGGTGTTCTCGACATCGAGCTCGACGGCCATCGATCGCGTTTTCTCGTCGACGGAGCGCGACACCCGGCGCGTGATCCCCGTGAAGTTCACACCTGGAAATGCGCGCACGGAAAACGTCGCTGTCGTCCCCTCCGCGATGGCGCCCACCAACGTCTCAGGGACCGGAATGGTCAATCTCAACTTCGCGACTTGCTCCACGCGAAGGAGCTGCGCCGCGTTGCCGCCCGCTTGCGGACCAACCAGCGCGCCGGGGTGAACGTTCCGCTCCGTCACCACGCCGTCGAACGGCGCCGTGACGCTGAGGTATTGCTCCATCGCGCGAAGCGCATCGACGCGGGCCTGATCGGCCGTCACCGCCGCCTCGGCGAGCTCGACCTCGTGCGCGGCGACCGCGCCGGGGGTTTGCGACGCGGCGCTGAGCCTGGCGGCCGTGCTCTTGTCCACCTGCAGCTTCGCCTGGGCCTCGGCGCGCTGGGCATTGAGCTCTGGGGCAACGATGGTCAGAAGGAGCTGCCCATTTTTTACCTGCGTTCCCCGATCAACGCGCACCGATTGAACGAAGCCGTTCGCACGCGCGTGGATCGCGACTTCCTCGTAGGCCTTCAGCTCCCCTTCGAGATGGGCGAGAGTGTCGAGCGGCTTCGAGACGACGGGCACCGCCTCGATCGTCGGTACAGAGGCCGGCCCTGCAGAGGTCACCGCCGAACCGGAGTCGTCTTTCGGTCGGGAGCAGGCGCTTACGGATAGGGCGACGAAAAGCAGCCATACGGGGTTGTTCATGCGGGCACCTCTTCAGCGCGAGCGGCGCCAGGATCATCCGGATCGAGCGATGGCGACGTTGCCGCGCCCTTCTTTCCAAACGCCACGTACACAGCGGGCACGATCAAGAGCGTCGCAAACGTCGATGCCACCAACCCCCCGATGACCGCACGTCCGAGGGGCGCGGACTGCTCGCCCCCTTCTCCAAGAGCGAGCGCCGTCGGAACCATTCCGGCAATCATGGCCACGCTGGTCATGAGAATCGGTCGCAGGCGACCACGTGCCGCGTCCACGATCGCTTCCGTTTGAGCGGCCCCGGCGTGCCATTTGTCTCGGGCAAACGTGACGAAGAGGAGAGCGTTCGCCACGGATACACCGATCGACATGATCGCGCCCATCATGGATTGCACGTTGAGCGAGGTGCGCGTCACCCAGAGCGCACAGAGCACGCCCGCGAGGACAGCCGGCACCGTCATGAGCACCACCACCGGCTCGCGGACGGACTGGAAGTTCGCCGTGAGAAGAAGGAGCACGACCAGCACGGCAAGACCGAGGCCCTCGCGGAGGCTCAGGAGCGTCGTTCGCATCTGCTCGGCCTGTCCATGGAGGGCGACGCTGCTCCCCTTCGGCGGCGGGCCCAGGTTGCGGATCGCACGATCGACCGCGTCGGCCGCCCCGCCGAGATCGTCGCCTATCACGTTGGCCGTCACGCTGATCGTCCGCTGGCTGTCGTAGTGATCGATTTCACCGGGTGTCGTGCCCTCCTGGACGGTCGCGACGTCCCGCAGAAGCGCGCGGCCCGAGCCGCCCTGCATGACCGGGAGATTCGAGACGTCCTCGATGGACTTGACCTGATCCTCGGGCACCCTGACCTCCACGCGATAGCCGACGCCGGTGGCGGGATCCGTCCAAAAAATGGGCGTCGTGAGCGCGCTCGAGGAGGTCGCGGACACGAGCGACTTCCCGATTCGATCGACGGTCAGTCCGAGCTGCCCAGCGCGCTCGCGATCGATCTTCACGTCGAGCGTGGGGTAATCGAGCGCGAGCGGGATCTGGACGTCGCGAAGGGCTGGGATGCCCTTGAGCGACTCGACGAGACGATTGGCGAACGCCCGACTCTCCGAAAGGCTCTTGCCGGAGATCGTCACCTGAATCGGGGTCGGTGCCCCGAAGTTCAGCACTTGAGAGACGATGTCGCCGGCTTCGAACGAGAAGCGGACGCTCGGATATTTTTCGCTCAGGCGGCGACGAAGGCGCTCTTGGAGCTCAGGCATCGGCACGCGCTTGTCGCCCTTGAGGGACACGAGCAAGAGCGCGTCTTGCGGCCCCGAGTTGAACACGTAGATGGCATTCACCGGGTAGGTCCAGGCCGGGTTGCCAATGTTGGCGAGCGTCATCCGAACGCCGTCCGCGCCCGCTTCTTCGCGGATCACGGCATCGACGCCGCGCGCGATGTCGACCGTCCGCTCGAGTCGGGTTCCTGAAGGAGCTCGAATCCGGAGTTGAAATTGACCGGTGTCGACGCGGGGAAAGAGCTCGGTCCCGAGATGCCGCAGAAGAAGAAGAACCGCGGGGGCACATCCAACGAGGTAAAGCGCGAGCGCCAACCAACGAAACCGGACGATGCCCGCAACGAGCCGACCGTAGGCGTTGCTCGCGCGCTCGAAGAGACCGTGCTTGGTCGAGTGTGCGGGCTTCGCATTTCGAAAGAGACGCGCCGAGAGCACCGGCACGAGCGTGCTCGAGAGGAGGTACGAGGCGACAATCGCGAAACCAACGGCGAGGGCGAGCGGCGGGAAGAGCGCGCGGCTTATTCCGACGAGAAAGAAGGTGGGAAGGAAAACCGCCAAGATGCAGATCATCGCAAGCAAGCGCGGCTGCATAACTTCACGCATGGCGTCGACGACCGCGCGTCCGGCGTTCTCTTCGGTCGCCAGGTGGGCGTGAATATTTTCGATCGCCACCGTCGCTTCGTCGACGAGAATGCCCACCGCCAGCGCGAGGCCACTCAAGGTCATGATGTTGATTGTTTGACCAGCGAGCCGTAGGCCGATGAGCGCGGAGAAAATCGAGAGCGGAATGGTGAGCACGACGATGAGCGCCGATCGCCAGTTGCGCAGGAAAATCAGCACTGTGAGCGCGGTGAGCACGGCTCCAAGCGCACCTTCCATCGCCAAGCCGCGAATGGCGTTCGCGACGAAAATGGACTGATCGAACTCGAAGCTCACGTTCACGTCCGCGGGGACGCGCGAGCGCATCTCTGGAAGCGCCTTACGAATGCTAGCGACGACATCGAGTGTCGAAGCGTCGGGCCTCTTCGTGAGCGGCATGTAGACGGTGTCCCTGCCGTTCACGAGCGCGACGTTGGAGACGACGTCGCTGCTGTCCTCGACTCGCGCCACGTCGCGCAAGAGAACCGTGGGTCCGGCTCCCGTACGCAAAGGGAGCGTCTCGAGCTCCTTCGTGCTCGAGACCATCGCATTCGTGGCCGCGATCGTCGTGTAGTCACCTACGCGAACGTTCCCGGCGGGCAGGGTCAGGTTGCCGCGGGCGATCGCCGTTGCAACTTCATCGCTGGAGATTCCGTAAGAACGAAGGCGATCCGGATCGACGTACGCGACGACCATGCGCACCTTGCCGCCCGAGGGAGGCGGCGCCGAGACGCCTGGCAAGGTCGCAAGGAGTGGTCGCACCTTGAATAGCGCGAGATCTTGCACTTCCCCGCCCCCGCGCGTTTCGCTCGAGAAAACAAGCTGTCCCACGGGCACCGAGCCCACGTCGAAGCGCACGATGAACGGCGGCAACGTGCCGGTCGGCATGAACGACGTCGCGCGAAATGCCATCGCCGTCACCTGCGAGAGCGATTGAGCGATGTCGGTCCCGGGATGAAAGTACAGCTTGAGCATCGCCATCCCTTGAATGGATTGCGACTCGATGTGCTCGATGCCGTTGATGTAGAGGAAGTGGTACTCGTAATAACCGACGAGCTGCCCCTCCATCTGCGTGGGAGACATTCCGCCGAACGGCTGGACGACGTAGACGACGGGCACGCCGAGGCTCGGAAAAATGTCGGCCGGCGCGCGACGGAGGGAGAGCGCGGACCCAAAGAGGATCGCGACGACGAGAACGCCGATCGTGAGTGGACGCCGCAGCGCCCAAGTGACGAGCCACATCTTAGGTCGCGCCTCCGCGGCTTCGAACGAAGAACGGTGTCAGATCGCCTGCCGCGCGCGCGAGAAGGAGCTGTGCTCGCCGGACTTCGAGGCGCGCAACTGCATCATCGAGCTCGGCCTGGGCGAGAAGGCGCTGGGCGTCGGCCACCTCGACGACCGACGTGAGTCCGGTGCGGAATCGCGCGGTCGCCTGCTCCTCGGCGGCGCGCGCCGAGGAGAGGGCGATAGGCGTATTGCGAGCGATGCGCACGGCTCCATCGAGCATCGCGGCGGCGGTCGAGAGTTGGCCGGAGATCGCGAGCGAGGTCTCGTCACGCCGAGCGGCAGCCACAGCTTCGTTGGCGACCGCGCCGCGTGCGCGCGCTCGGATCGTCGGAATGTCGAAGAACGACCAGCTTGCAACGGCGCCCACCGCCCAGTTCGGAATGTCCGGGACGAGGCCCGCTGCGGGGCTTCCGAAGAGACCGCTTCCGCGCAGCCAAAGAGCCGCTACGAGATCGACGCGCGGCAGATATTCGAGCTCCACGCTCCTCGTCACTTGGCCGGCGCGGTCGACGGTGGCTCGTGTCTCGATCAGCTGAGGATGGCTCGGGCTGGCCGCAACGCCACGCGGTGTGGCTTCGTCCGCCGGACCGAGGATCGCGCCGGGGACGAGCTCTGCGCGGACCGCCGCGTTTCCCATCGCTTCAGCGAGTTGGGAGCGACGAATGTCCCGCTGCTGCTCTGCCCGAATGACGGCAGTCTGTGCGAGCGCGAGCTCCGCATCGGCCCGCGCACCATCCGCCCCGGGCCGAAGGCTCTGATCGACGAGCGATTTCACGACGCCGGCCAGAACTTTCGCCCGACCCGCGTTCATTCCGGCCGCCTTGACGGCTTCTTGGGCTTCGAGCGTCGCGAGGAAGCTGTCTGCGGTCTGATACGCGATGTCCAGACGGCGGGCATTGGTCGCCGCCTCCGACTCGCTGCGACCGGCGATCGCAACATCAACGGCTGCCGCCTGGCGGGCGATCGAGAGGATGTCATACGAGGCGTACAAGCTGACGCCCGTTTGCCAGGTGCCTCCATCGAAAGCTTTCCCTCGTGGCGCGCCCGAGATCGGCGGAAAACCCGTGGTCGAGAAGAAAGCTCCAGGTGGTGTATTTCCCGTCGAGCGATTGAGCTGGGCGCTCACGCCGACGTCCGGGAGCTTGTTCGACTCCGCCTCGTCGACGCGCGCGGCAGCAACGGCTTCATTCGCGCGCGCGCCTTGAATTCGTGGATGATTCGCAAGCGCCGCCGCGACGGCTTGATCGAGGGTCAGGGTCGCGGGGGCGCTCTGCTGCGCGCGCGCGTCGGGCGCGAACGTCGCGGTAAATGCCACGAAGCTTCCCATCGCCAACGTGCGCGCACGAATCACGTCGATGATCCGGTGCGTCCGTCCCAGGCCGTAAGGTCGAGCGCGCGCTTGATCGTCGTGGCGAGACCCTCCGCGGTTCCTCGGCCCCAGTAGTGAAGAAAGAGGATGCGCGGGTTCTCGCCCGTCATGTGCGAGTGGATCGCGACGATGTTGATCCCGCCCGCCCGCAGCGCCTTGAGGACAGGCTGGAGCTCTTGCTCGCTCACGGCGAAATCTCCGTCGACGACCGCGCCCTCGTCGGTGCCCGCGAACGCGGCCCACGTGTTCACGCCCATCGCCTTGCCAACCGTGCATCCACACTGAGCGGTCGCCTTTCGACCCATCGTCGCCTTGTACATGCCGTCCTTGCTCTGGCCCTTCACGCCAAAGAGGGCATCGAGCTTCGGCGCATCGACCTTGCTGGGCGTTGTGACCGGCGGCATCCCGAACGTCGTCCCGGACTGAGCGGACTTCGCGCGCACTCCTTTTTCCGCGTCCAGGGTCGCCCGGACGCCTTGCGCGAGCTGCGCCGAGGAGCCCTCCCCGCTGATGTGCATGAAGTAGACGTGCGGCTTGTCGAAGAAGAAGTGATTGTGGAGCGCGGTCACCTCGAGCCCGTGATCGAGCGCAGCGCTCATTACCGCATTCACCTCGTCCTCGAAGAGAACTAGGTCGCCCATCACCATCGCTTCCACGTTCGGCTTTTCGCCCGGCGTGAAGGCCGCCCAGGAAGTGAGACCCATGAACGGCGGCATCTTTGCCCAACCATCAACCTCGACGGGCACGTCCTCGCGGGGAAACGAGACCTTCACGACTTTGTCGGTGACCTCGGGCTTGCCGCCGGTGGCCGTCCCGATAGCAGCCGGGTCGAGCGGTGGTCGAGTCTGCGCGGGCGTCGCGGCGGAGGACGTCGCCGTGACCGTTGCAGCCGGCGGGGTCGGAGATGCTCCGCACCCAACGATTGCGAACGAGGCGAGGAGTGTAAGAGCGTACCGCTTGGTCATTCGTGTGCCTTTCATCATTTGTCTTTTCGTCGTCGACGGTAGAAATCTGCGAGCGCCTCGAAGCAGGTGCCCCCGAGTTCGATGCGCGCCTCGTCATCCCGTCGCGAAACAGCGATCGCGGCCACGAGCGCGGCGATGCCGGGAGCCTCGGGCCGCGCAAACTTTCCGTCCTTGATGTCGATGTCGTGAACGATTTCCGCGATCACTCGGAGACCGGGATCACGGAGATTGAACGCGTCGAGGAGCACCTCGAAGGTGCAGCGATCACCGATGTGCGTGAAATCGGCCTCGAACATGTCGTAGGTGACTTCGTCGGGCTCCGCACCATAGCCCTGCCCGGGCACGAACTTGAAGCGCGCCTCGGGATCGATGAAGCACTTCACCAGCCACGCGCTGGCAATACGGTCCACGTGTACGTTCTGACGAGTCACCCAAATGCGACCGCGGTAGTCAGCGGCGCGTGGCTTGTCCTTCGATGAGGGGGCCTGCGAACGCTCGTCCGCTACGAGGCGCTTCTCGATTGCGACGATCGCCGTCTCCGCCGCCTCACGGCCGGGCGCGCCGAAGAAATCGATCGCGAGCGTGTCAGCAAGCCGTTTCTTCAGACGAGCGAGATCGCTCTCGGCGCCTTGTCGCCCCTCGTCCGCCCGCCGGATCTTTCGTGGCAGCTCGCGGCCGACGTCGCGAGCGTCTTCCGCGATTCGATCGTAGTCGGCCTCGCGCGCTGTGTGGAAGAGCCCCTCGATCTGCTCGTCGCGGAGCCCCTCCACGAAGCTCGCGCGGCAAATCGTCGCGTCGCCCCCCTCGGCGACGATCTCTCGCGCGACCCACTGCAGGTCCTCTTGGGTCTGCTCGTTTTGCGGGAGGATGTAGACGCTGTTTTTGACCGCCACCGACCCGAGGCGAAGGACGCGCTGCCGAACCTTCGCTCGGAAGTAATCGGGCTTCGGCGGAATCTGGTGGATGAGAAGTAACCAGCGCGGCGCGGCAGACGACGTTGTTTCGTCAGGCACCTTTCGCTTCAGCTTCAGCTTCTTCGCGCCAGCCACGGCGGATGTTTATCACAACTGGAAGATATGAGGTGGTGCACATTCAGCTGTGATGAGCTCCGGCACCGGAGTCTCCTAGAGATTGAAACCCGTCGTCGGCGAGCCTGCGGGGCTCACCAGCTCCTCGGTGCAAACCTCGCGGTCCTGCTGAAAAAGGTACCAGTGGTAGTTCGACTGATCGTACCAATTGCCGTGACTGTCGTTGGCCCACTGCCCGGCGGGCGTGATGAAGCCTTCCCCTGGTCGGAGCCAGCGCATCGTGACGACGTCGGTGTTGCCGTACGCGAAGCGGCCCGACGGGAGCGTCGATTCGAGCCACGGGTTTCCCATGGCGGAGCCCACGACGAGCGGCACGGACTCGACGTCGTTCAAGATCGTCTCCTGGGTGTCGTTGATCTGATGCTACCCGCCGCCGCTCGTCACGCCGCCGTCGGGCGCGCTCGCTTCGTCGGCGGCGCGGCGTCGCTCGAAGCAGGTGTACATGTCCTTGAAGCCGTTCGGCCGCTCGTCGGCCACCCACGTCCAGCCGCGCCCGACCGCAGTCACATACTGATGATTCTGAAAGGGAAAAAGCGCGTGAATGTCGTTCGGCACGAACGGCTTCGCGCTCGACCCTTGGTTGTTGTAGCTCGCCGCAAAGGAGTGGCTCATGAGGCGCTGGAACGGTGACGATCCGTCGCTCGGGTTCGCCTTCGACGAGACCCCCTCGCGGTCGATGATGCTTCGCCCGTCGATGTAGCGGACGCTGCTCGCGCGGAGCTCGCTGACTTTCTTCACGGGCATCCGGAACCAAATCGGAAACCAGTCTTGCCAGCCAGTCGGATGCACGAGGACGACCGAGCCGCTCATGAGCGAGTCCCAGCCGAGGCCTGCGGGCGGCTGCCACTCGGCAATCGCGTCGTTGGCGGAGTTGCGGGTCGCGTTGAGGGTCACCGAGGTGAGGGGCCGACCGCCGTTCGGCGAGTACTGCGCCTCGAACGTCGTTCCCCCGTACGGAAGCGCATGGTCGAAACGAAAGACGACTTTCTTCCGCCGCTCGTCGAGCGACTGAGCGTCGCCACGACTTGCGGGCGCGATTCGGTCCACCAAGGGAACGAGGGCGCGGCGTCGGCTTGACCGTCGCCGAACTCGAAGAAGCTGCTGGCGATCATCTTCGTGGGTATCGCGACGACGGCATCGGCGACGCCGGGCCGCTTCCACGCTGCGTTGAGCGCCGAAGACGCGGCGTTCGCGATGATCGCCTCCGGACGCCAGCGCGACGCATTGGATCCTCCCCAAGGAGCGACGCTTCCGTCCGCCGAAGGGCGCTCGGGGATCGCCGAGTCCGTGCCGAGGTGTCCGACGGACGTGTCCTCCGTCGTGGTATCGGGCGCTGCGCCACAAGCGGTTGCAGCGACTGCGAGAGCGAAGAGAACAACATGGGCTGAGCGCATGGATGACTCCAAGGGAGTGCGGCGTGATCACCGCGTGTAGGCTCCGGTGAGCAACGCTCGTGCCGTTGCGAAATCTTGCCGATTCGCGCGGAGAGTTACCTCGAGGTGACACGCGAACCGAAGTCGAACGCGGAGGATGCACCTCCAGGTGACTGCGAAAGGCGCCGAAATCGCGGTCAGGTTCCCGTGGGGCGCATGATGCGCAAGACCGGCGTTCCATGCGGGCCTGCGAGCAGCGGAAAGAACACCCGATGCGTCGCTGGATCGACGGCGACCGAGTGGCTCGCTTCGCCAGGATGCTCGCTGCCGACGAGGACGAGGCCGGGCTTTCCGAGATCGAACACCTTGAGGTCACCGCTCTCCGCCGAGACGTAGAGCCAACCGAGACCTGGATCGATCGCGAGGACGTCGGGGTCGCCGCCGGAGGGCGCGATGTCGATCGCGTGGGCGCCGCCGAGATCGACGCGGACGACCTTCGAGTTGCCTTCGCACGCGATGAGCGCGCTCTTGCCGTCAGGATGGATCCGTAGACCGTGCGCGCCTTTGCAGCCCGGAAGGGGGATCGTGGTCGTCACCTTCGGAGCGATGGGAGTGACGGCGACGAGCTGGTCGGGCGGGGTCGCCGTTACGACGGTGATCCAGAAGACGCCGCGCGACGCATCGAACACGACATTTCCAGTCTCGGTCCCGAGCGGCACTTGCTTGCGCGTCCCACTGCCGGAGCCGCTGATGAGTGAGATCGACCCGTCGCGCTGATCCGACACGCCGACGGTCTTGTCCGCGGGATCCCAGGCGACGCCATCGGGCCCCTTTCCCGTGTCGACCCTGGCGATCTCCGTGAGCGAGCCGTTGTCGATGATCACGAGCTTGTTCGGAGAGCTCGTCACGAAGATGCGACCGACGTCATCGGCGACGACGACGCCTCGGGCAGTGGGGATGCCGGGAAGCACCTTTACGACCGATCCGTCGCTGGTGTTCACGACGACCACCGAGGCGTCATTCATGTGCGCGATGACGAGGTGGCCCTTCGCGGGGTCGACGTCCTGATAGTCGAAACGCACCGCTTTTCCCGGGAGATTCACGTTCGCCACGAGGACGAGCGGCAGTGATGCGCGCGCCGTCGCCCCGCTGTCCGCGCCGCGAACATCGGGACTCGATGGGGCGGCAACGGCGGTGGGACCCGAACCCGCACCCGCGGTGGGCGAAGGCGACGAGCCGCGACATGCCGTGAGAAAAAGAGCGACCGGAATCACGTGCGATCGGTTCATAGGCACGAAGGTTTCATGATTCGAAGCACGGGTGTGCTTTTCGGTCCGACTTGAAGCGGAAAGAAAACCCGGTGGGTCGCCGGGTCGACGGCAACGGTGTGAGCGTTGTCTCCCGGGTGCTCGGCGTCGATTGTCACGACTCCGGGCTGACCGATATCGAACACCTTTAGATCTCCGCTCTCCGCCGCAACGTAGAGCCAGCCGAGCTCGGGGTCGATGCTGAGCACGTCCGGCCCACCGCCGGTGTGCGCAATGACGACGGCGTTCGTGCCGCCGAGATCCACGCGGGCCACCATCGAGTTGCCCTCGCACGCGACGAACGCGCTCTGACCATCCGGGTGCAAGCGCAAGCCGTGAGCGCCCGTGCAGCCGGGAGGATCGATGTGAGTGGTGACGGTGCCGGCGACGGGATCGATGGCGACGAGCTGGTCGGGCGGAGCTGCAGTCACCACCGAAGCCCAGAAGCGCCCTCGTGCGGCGTCGAAGACCACGTTGCCGGTCTCCAATCCGAGCGGAACTTGCGTGCGCTTTCCACTGCCCGAGTCGGCGATGAGAGACACCGCGCCATCACCTTGGTCGGAGACAGCGACGATTTTGTCGGCAGGGTCCCAGCCCACTCCGTCGGGAGAATTACCCGTGCCGACGCGCCTGATCTCGCTGAGCGACGTGTTGTCGACGATGACCAGCTGGTTGGGCGAGCTGGTCACGAAGATTCGCCCGACCTCGTCGCCGGCAACTACCCCGCGGGCCGTCGAGATGCTCGGAAGGAGTTTCGCCACCGAGCCGTCGCTCAAGTTGAGGATGAGGACCGAGGAGTCGTTCATGTGAGCCACGACGAGATATCCGGGAATGCCCCGGCTCCTGTTAAACAAGCCCTGCGTGCCAGTGCGATTTGAGACGGTCGGTTCGTTGGAATCTCTGTAGCAAAGGGCGGAGAATGGACTTCTCCCATGCCGATGCCGTCGACAAATT
>JAYTOU010000059.1:0-17757 GCA_043747615.1 Myxococcales bacterium
GCCCATTGCGCAAGATTCCCCACTGCTGCCTCCCGTAGGAGTCTGGACCGTGTCTCAGTTCCAGTGTGGCTGATCATCCTCTCAGACCAGCTACCCGTCTTCGGCTTGGTAGGCCATTACCCTACCAACTACCTGATGGGCCGCGGGCTCATCCTCAAGTGCTAGCTTTCGTGAAGAGGCCAGCTTTTACCTCAGTGTCTTTCGACTCCGTGGTCTTATGCGGTATTAGCACTCCTTTCGGAATGTTATCCCCCGCCCGAAGGAAGATTATCCACGTGTTACTCACCCGTGCGCCACTGTACCGGGGCCGAAGCCCTTTCTCGTTCGACTTGCATGTGTTAAGCGCGCCGCTAACGTTCGTTCTGAGCCAGGATCAAACTCTCCAGTTAAATCTGGTGAGTTCAACGAGGTGCAGTGCTTCGATATGCCTTGTTTAAGGGCAGACCTCACATCGCAGAGCTCGTGGCTCTAACATTTGTTAGGTATTGATTTGGAGTGTCACTTCGGCGACTCCCATTCGAGATGAATGGAGAGAGCCTCGCGCACTCCGGGAGCCCACTTTCTATAAGTTGACGCTTTGGCAGGTTATGCCGCGACGACAACTTATCTAAAAGTGTGCGTGTACGATTCAGTTTTCAAGGACCGAGGGAGCAATAGCTGCTCCGAACTTGGGGTTGCGAAAGGTATAGATTACTCAGAAGTTCGTCAACCGAATTTTTGGGTGCCGGCCTTTTTATTATCAGAGGCTGTCGGCGGCTCTGCCTGCATTGGCGAGCGGTGCATCTGCTCAAAGCTTCCGTCGATTTCGGGCCCCGCAGCCTGCGCTGCCATCCGTCATCGAAGGGACCGGTAAACTAGTTCCCGAAGCTCTTGCGGTCAAGGAGTTTGAGAAAGATTTCTTGGGGACCGCTACAGTCCGTCGTCAATCTTTGCGAACTCGCTCTACCGAGACTCCACAGGGACCTGCGAGCCAACGGTTTCTGTGAAAGAAGCGGGAGATCCCGCACCGAACACACTTTTCCGCTCACCTGCATCTGTGGACGACTAGAAGTTATCCACAGGTTTTCCTCGTGCTTCCTGACTGCGTTGGAGCCGTTACGCTCGTGCAGCTTGCCTCAGGAGGAACACCGCCTCAGGCCCAGGGCGGCGGAACATAGTCGGGCGGTTCCCCTTGTCAACGCACAAAGTGACGCATTCCGTCGATGTGCAAAACACCGGTGATTCGTGGCGGTTTCAGAGCGTCACGCGCTCCTCGGCGTACCAATAGTCGCCAGGCTCCCGGATGATGGTGATTTCGGGACCTGATGCGAGCCGAACCCGGAAACCACGCTCCCGGGGCCTGAGAGTGAAGTCTGCGCCAAGGACCGTCCCGAGCACCTCAACACGCTCTTTCAAGCCTCCGTAGACAATGCTGACGGGGCGGCGACGCGCATCACACGCCACGCTGACCGCGAACCAGGCAAGCTCGTCCTCGAGCGCCCAGTCGGCTTCGCGGGCGAGAGCGTGCTCGCAAGCGGAGAGGGCTCGCGCCGAGGGAGCAAAGCCCGCGCGGCGCCGAAGGAGGACGATCACCGCATAATTCTCGGGGAGAGATCGCGCGATCACGCTTTGGCGCGTGCCCCGCATGACGAGCGTCTTGCGGACGCCGGCGAAGTTGGGGACGGTCTCGAAGTCGCGAAGGACGATGCACCAGGTGGCAGCGGCGACCTTGATGTCGAACGGATCGACCCGGCCCGCGTAATCGACTGACTCGCCAATGGCGTCGACGAGAGCTGCAGCGTACGCGCCCGGAATGCGCGCAATGAGGGCGCTCAAGATGGCCGAGAACGGGCTGGCGTCCATGTCGCGGAGCGCCATGGAACGTGAGTTTTTCCGGCTCATGGAGAGAGAGGCGGCGAGGAGCGGCGTGCGGCGGAAACCTCGGTCATGAGCGGGTCGGCGTCGGTTGCGACCTCCACTTGAACGCGCTTCTTCAGCTCCGGGACGAGCTGGTCGAACGCATTGCGCGCGCGCACGGCGTAGGTCTCCGCGGTGAAGAGGGTGCGGCGCTCTTCGAACGGAACTTGTTTCGGCGAAATGTGCTCGATGGACCGAATCACGTGGAAGCCGAAGCTCGACTCGACCACGCCGCTCGTTCCCCCCTTTGGAAGCGCGAAGGCCGCTTTCGCAAACGCTGGATCCATGGTCCCTTCCCCCTCCGCGATGCGGCCTTCGCCGGTGAACGGTGGGAGTCGTTCCACGCGCACATCGACGGCGTCGTGCGGGACCTCGTTTGCTCGGGCTTCGAAGGTTTCCGCTGAGGCATTCGCGAGGGCAGCGGCGAGAGAGGTAGCCACGCTGCGGGCGTGTTCGACCGCGGCCGGATCGCTCTTCTTCGTCGGGATGGCGATGGCGTGCATGACGCGAACGAGCTCGGGCGCATCGACCTCCTGCCAGTGCTGCTCGGTGAGCGCCCTCACTTCCGCGTCGGTGGGGGCGCCACCGGCCAGAGCATCAGCGCGAAGGCGATTGGCGACGAGGCGCGCGCGAAGGGCGGTGACATCGCGAACGACGGCTGGGTTCGCGTCGAGTCCGCGTGCCCTTGCCCCTTTCGCCGCGAGCGCATCGGCAACGAGTGCGTCGAGAGCATCGCGCGGGGAAATTCCCTTTGCGCGCGCCACGTCGGCCACCAAGGACGCCGTGATCTCGACGTCTCCGACCCGAGCTACGGTTTGTCCGCCGAGCGCTGCGCTTATCGGGGACGGCGGGAGCGCTTTGCGTTCACAGCCGAGCGACGGGAGCGCGATCACCGCGAAGGACAGCAGCGCGCTGATTCGCCGGGCGAGCTCGCGGGAATTCAAGCGCGGCCCCCCGAGCTCCGGACACCGGATTTCGCGATTTGCACCGAGGCGCGCACCGTGACCACGCCGACGACGAGCCAGTAAAAGGCGGCGAGATCCTCCGAACGTCCAAGCGCGCTCGCGCCGAGCACGAAGCAGATCGCGGCGGCGAGGAGCATGACGACGGCGACGATGTCGAAGGGCTGCATGTCGTCAGGTCCGGAGCCAGAACAGAAAACCACCCATTGCGAGAAAAGCCAAGGCGATGAGCCACGGAAGGGAGGCACGCACTCGGTATTTTGCGGGAACGAAGGTGCGCGTTTTGTGGCGCGCGAGGGCGATGTTGGTTGCGGCGCCGATCAACGCGAGGCCGCCGGCGAGCGAGACGAGTCGAATGAGAAGAGCACGCTCGGGGCTGACCGCACGCCAGCCGACGAGCTGAAGTCCGAGGGCGAGCGCCGTCCCGCCGGCCACGAAGAGAATGTCGCCGCGGGGAACGGCAGCACGAGGTTTGAGATCGCCCGTGCCGGCCTCGCGAGCAGGCGGAGCGGTGTGCGGCGGCGTTTTGACGGCGGCGGGGGCCGCGCTGGCGTACGCGAAGAGTGCCCAGCCAACCATCCCCGAAATCGCGCGCGCGACATCGAGACGGCTCGACGCAAGAAGAGCGGGCGCGTTGCCTCCCGGATTCATGATGCCCCCTGGCGCGAGGATCCACACGAGGCAGCTCGTGACGGTCAAACCCCATACCGACGTTGCGCGGGCCCACTTAGGCGAGCGCGCCTCGGCGAACGCGGACGCGCCGAGAAGCGCTAGCCCCGCGAGCGCGGCGACCTTGGCAAGGAGTGGAGCGCCGCGGGCCCACGCGGTGGGAGCGACCGTCGCGATCCATGCGTAAAAACCGGGCACGATGGACTGGGCGACGGACCCTAGCTCGGTCCCGGCGGAACCACGAAGCGCGGCGGCCAGGCGCGCGACGCGAGGGCTCACGACACCCGCACCAGACGATCACCCGGCACGAACCCTTGCGAGCTCGCTTCTTCGCGCGCGGCCTCGAGTCCGAGCGTTGCCCACAGCGATCGATCGAGGAGATGGCTTGGTCGGACGTTTTGGAGCGCGGCGAGCATGACCGCCTTCGTCCCCGGACGCTCTTTCTCGAGATCGTCGATCATCCGACCGACGATTTTTCGCTGCAAATTGTCCTGCGATCCGCAGAGATCGCACGGCAAGATCGGAAACCCTTGGGCGTCGCTGAAGGACTGGATGTCCGCCTCCGCGCAGTAGACGAGCGGCCGAATCACCACGTGCGCGCCGTCATCGCTGACCAGCTTGGGAGGCATGGTGGCCAGTTTTCCGGCGAAATAGAGGTTGAGAAAGAACGTTTGAAGGATGTCCTCGCTGTGGTGCCCGAGGGCGATCTTAGTGCATTGAAATTCCGTCGCCACTCGGTAAAGAATGCCTCTTCGTAGGCGCGAGCAGAGCGAACAATACGTTTTTCCAACGGCGATCTTTTCGGTCACGATCGAATAGGTGTCTTCTTCGATCATCGTGAAATCGTGTGCTTCGCTCGCCATGTAGTCGCGGAGGCGCTGCGCCGGGTAGCCGGGATGACCCTGGTCGACGTTGACCACCTTGAGCTCGAAGCGCACCGGCGCCTTCCTCTGGAGCGAGCGAAGCAGGTGCAGCATCGTGTAGCTGTCCTTGCCGCCACTCACGGCGACGAGGATCCGATCGCCTTCGGAGATCATCTGGAAATCGGAGATCGCCTTCGAGACCGCGCGCGCAAGCTTGTGCTCGATCTTCTGCTCGGGGCTCCGCTCAGGCATGGCTAGGCCTTTCGTAGCAGGCTAGGCCTTTCGCGGAGGGCTATTTTTTGCCGTTCGCGCGCTCGACGAGGGCGATGAAGGTCAGGACGGCGTGGCCGGTCGCCCCCTTCGCATTCCAGCCGATGGCCCGATCCGACGCCGACGGACCGGCGATGTCGACGTGAACCCAATTTTTCGTCGTCCCGATGAAGTCACGCAAGAAGAGAGCGGCGATGATCGATCCGCCGTAACGATCGCCGGTGTGCTTGAGATCGGCGACGTCGCTCTTGAGCTGGTCTTTCAGCTCTTCGAGAAGAGGCAGCCGCCACATTCGCTCGCCCGACGCCTTCACGGCGGCGCTGAACTCGTTGGCCGTGGCGTCGTTGCTCGCGAACCAGCCCGAGCAGGTGGTTCCGAGGGCGACGACGCACGCGCCGGTGAGCGTGGCGTTGTCGACGAGCAGATCGGGTTCGAGCTTATGTGCGAACGCGAGCGCATCGGCGAGGATGAGCCGGCCCTCGGCATCCGTGTTGATGATCTCCACGCTTTTTCCGTCGAGAGATCCCCACACGTCCCCCGGACGATAGGCATTTCCGTCCGGCATGTTCTCGGCGCAGGCCATGATTCCGTGAACCTCGACCTGCGGCTTGAGCGCGGCGATCGCGGCCATCAATCCGACGATGTTGGCGGCGCCGGACATGTCGTGCTTCATCTCGCCCATGCCGGCGGCGGGCTTGATGCTGAGGCCCCCGCTGTCGAACGTGATGCCCTTTCCGACGAAGATGAGCTTCTTCTTCGCCTTCTTCGCAGGGACATACGAGATGTGGACGAAGCGCGGCTCGTTGCTGCTCCCGCGACCGACGGCGTCGATGAGGTGCATGCCGCGACGCTGGATCTCTTTATAGTCGAAGACCTGAATTTTGAGGCCGTTCTGCTTGGCCATCTTCTGGGCTTCGGTGGCAAGCGCGGCGGGCGTGAGCGTGTTCGGGGGCTCGTTGCTGAGGTCGCGCGAGAGGTTCACGGCAGCGGCGATCTGCTGTCCGAGGGCGATGTCCTTCTTTGCTGCGGCGCCCGCTCTTTTCTCGGTGACGATCGAAGCTTCTTCGAGCTGTTGTTTCGGGCGGCGATCCCCCGTGAAATATTTCGTGAAGCGGTACGCGCCGAGCTCGAGCCCTTCGGCAAGCGCCCGAAGACGAGCTTCGACGCCGGAAGGGGCGACGACGGTGAACGATTTCGCTTTTTCGCCCATGGCCGCGCGTGCCGCTTTGGCGGCGAACGCCCTTATTTCAGGGTCTTTCGCGGCGTTCCTGTCGCCCAAGCCGATGAGGACGAGCTTCGAGGCGGAGAGACGCCCAAGGGTCTGGACGCTCAGCGTCTGATCGCGCTTACCGGTGAACTCCTCTTTGGCGAGATGCTTGAGCAGCGCGCCATCGAGCTTGCGATCGGCTTCGGCCACCGCTTCCGGGAACGACGGCTTCTTCGGGTTGGAGGAGGCCCAAACGCCAACAATCACTACATCACCGGACGCGTCAAACGGCTTATCCGAACGGACCGAAATTTTCAGGGGCATGTTCAGCCCATTTACACATCGCGCGCCAGCGTGGTCCAGCAAAACTCATCTTCACACGCAGCTCACCGTGAAGCGCGGCTCTCAATGAGCGACCACGACTGCTTCCTTCTTGCCGGCTTCTCCGCTGCGGAGGAGCGCACCGCGAAAGAGAACGGGCCCGATCATTTCGTTGATCATGACGGCGCCAAGGAGACACGCGCTCGCCCCTTCCCCCCAACCTGCGAAGTGCTTTGCGACGAGGACGCAGAGGCCGATGGCGATGCCCGATTGCGAGAGCATGCCGTACGGAATCGTCTTTCGTTGCTCGTTGGGGACCCGCCCGATGGCCATGCCCACCCAGGCTCCGATGAGGAGCGCCACGGCCCGCGCAGCTGCCAGAACGCAGGCGATGACAGCGACTTTCTTGAAAATGCTCCAGTGTAGCCCCGCACCGGCGACCGCGAAAAAGACGGCAAACACAGGCATCGAGGCGGCCTCGATGTCGTGCACGAGCTTCGCTCCTTCGATGTCCGTCAGGTTCTCGAGAAAGAGCCCTGCCGACAGGCACATGAGAAGCGGATCGAGATGAAGGTGCGTTCCGGCCTCCGCGCACAAGAAGCAGACGCCGAAGACGAAGAGCGCGACGCGCTGGTTCACCTTCTTCAGATAAATGGTCAAAAGAATTCCGATGACGATGCCGACGCCAATGGATCCAAAGATGTGGATCATGAGCTCCGTCGCGGCGTTTCCACCTGAATCGACCGCACCAAAGACGGCGTTGGCGAGAGCGTTCACGCCGGCGAAGGTGAGGACGATCGCAAGGTCGGCCATGACGACGACGCCGAGGATCGTCTCGCTTATGGGCCCGGCCGCGCCGGTTTCGCTGAGGAGCGCGAGGGTCACCGTCGGTGACAACGCCGACAGCACGACCCCCATCGTCAGCGCCACGACGCCGCGATGAAGCGCGTCCATGTCGTTCATGAACGGGAGAAATCGACTCAGCGCGAAGACCGTGGTGGCGATGATCAAGATCGCGACGAAGAAAGAGACGATCCCGATCGAGAGGATGGCGCGGATGCGCGGGCGAAGACGGCGGAAGTTCAGCTCCCCTCCCGCCGACAAAGCGATGAGGCCGATGGCCACGCCATTGACGAGCTTGAGATCGTTCACCATGCGCTCGGTGACGAAGTTGAGGACGCTCGGACCGACGACGAAGCCGCACACGAGGTAGCCGGTCAAACGCGGAAGGCGAAATCCCGCGAAAATCGTGCCTGATTGGAGCGCCGCAAGAAGAACGAACCCGAAGGCGAGCGCTGCGCCGGAGCCGACGAGCGAGGTCTCTTCGGGCAAGAACGAACGCGCGGCCGCTATGAGCACCACGACCATGGCCAGTAGGAAGACGGCGCGAATCAAGGCGTCTCTCCAGAGCCATGCTCATCCGCCGCCGGGTCGAAGCTCGGGATCGCCGCGACCGGAGGGATGGCAACGCCCGGCGCCATCGAACCGGGGCCAGGAGCAATGGACACGATCGAGCTGCGGAGATCTCCCATATCGAATTTCAGTCCTCCGCGGAGTCGCGCGATCAGCTGCACGACGAGCTCGGTCATCACGGCGCCTCCGATGCAGGCCGTCATCAGCCAAGGCAGGTTGGTCGAGTCGGCAGCCGAGTCGGCCGCCTGGTGCTTGTAGAGCGTCACGTAGCTGACGATCGTCGCGATCGCGATCGGCGACTGGGGAGAGAGGGCGAGGCCGAGGGTTGTCGCGTCAGGGAGCTCTGCGGGCCCGATGCGCTTCGCTACATGTGCGCCCAGCAATTTGCCGCTGACGCGCGCGAGCACGAAGATCGGCATGAGCACCCAGCCTTGCCATGCTGTCGGATCCCACAGAGCGCCGGCCACCAAAAGGAAAATGAGATAGAGCGGGCGCTCGACCTGGGTCATGGTCGCCCGGAGACGCGCGAAGTTCTTGTTGGGAAGGTTCGTGAGGAGAGCGCCGGCGATCGCGCAGGTGACGAGAGGCGAAATCCCGAGGTAGCCGCTCATCCCTGCAGAGAGGGCGATCGCGCCGAGCAAGAGCGCGATTTCTTCGGCGCCGGACTGTGCGCCGCGCACGAGAATGTACGTGAGGATGCCGAGCGTCCCGCCCATGCCGAGGATCACGAAGAGCCACGCGATGTGCGGAAGGTGCCACGCGGAGACAGCGTCCGTGGGGCGGAAAAAAGCGCAGATCAGCCCGAGCACGACGACGCCCGTGACGTCGTCGATCCGCGTGACGTATTCGAGAATTTTTGCGCTGACCGATCCCGATCCGCGCGCGATGGCCACGGCAGCGACGGGCGCGGCCTGGGCGGCGCAGGCTCCGAGCGCGAGCGCATCGCGAAGTGGCGCGCGGCTGGCCGCACCAACCAAGGCTTCCTTCGTGCTCGCGAAGCTAGAAAACGAGAAGCGGGGATCGAGCGCGACGAGGAGGGCGGAGCAAGCGAGCGCGGTGGTGACGAGTGGTATCGCGCTCTCGGCGGCGACGACGGCGCCCGTTTTTTCAGGAACGAGATCGAGCTCGCGCACGTCGAACTGCATGCCGACGACGAAGCCGAGCCAGCCGATGCCGAACTCGAGCGCGGGACGAAGATCGTCGACGACGTTGTCGGTGAGGATGCCGACGCTCGGCAGGCGAAAGATGACGCCCATCGCCAAGAAAGGCAGCCCGCTCGAAAGGAGCACCGTGAGGCCGAGCCTTCGCTCGATGCGCCGCACGATTGGGTGAGCGGCGGCGATCGCAAGGATGAACGCGAGCGCGAGTCCGAGGACCACGCGGAGCAACCCTGAGTCGTGAGAAACCGGGAGCGCGACGACCGGCGGCGGGTCGGCGAAGGCGACACAAGGCGCGAGGAGAAACGCCACGAGGGCGAGCCCGAACGCAACTTGCCGTCGCCCCGCCGTTCGCATGGCGGCGAGTATTGCAGACGAACGCGCTTATTGTCGACGCGCTAGCTCGTGGTGCTGCGTGTTTGGCCAGCGGACGAGCCCGTGTGCCTGCACGGAGGTCATCCAGGGGGGCGTCACGCCGCCGTCGAAGCTACTCCGCGTCGGAATTCCATCGACGACGAACGCGAGTGTCTTCATCGGCCCAGGGTAGATCCACGCAACCCGACAAGGGAGCGCGTACTCGACCCCCTGCACGGCGTCGGTGCAGCGCACGATGACCTGCGCGCCGACATGAAACGGCGTCGAGCTCGTCACGACCAAGGCTGCGGCCATCACCGCGCGGATTTCGACGCTAGCGAGGGCGCCTTCTCCAATGACTTGGGCAGGGAGGGATGCGGTCGTCGTGCTGGCGGCGGCCGCTTCGGGGAGATGCATGTCACCGGTCACCAATTGAAGAAGCGACAGGAGCTCGCGCTGCTCGTCCTGACCGAGCGGCTCACCGAGCGTGGCGTGGCGGGCTTTCAGCTCCCAAAACCGAACCAAGAAATCGAGCTTCTCAATCATGTGGTTCCCTCGTGTAAGTGCCAGAGCACATCGGGGTAAGTTGCGTTCGCCTAACTAATTAGCAGTCTGTGTGCCAGCTTCAGATACGCGCGAGACTGGCTGGAAGTTCTCGAAAGCGAGCCTCTTGGCGGGGGGGAATCGCCGCCACGTTGCAGGGGTCCATGACCCGCCCGCCATGCCACCTCATCTACGCGGTGGCTGCGGATCTGTGTGCAGCACGTATCTTGCGGTAAGGCCGCGTAATGTTTATCGCGCGACACACTCTCCCGCAGGTCGACTAGCCTCGAGGTGATGATCCACAACGACGTCTTGGGAGCGATCGGGCGCACGCCGCTCGTACGTCTTCGGCGCGTGATCCCTAACGACTGCGCGGAGGTGATCGCGAAGATCGAAACCTTCGGCCCCGGGGGCAGCGTGAAAGATCGCGCGGCGCTGGCGATGATCGTCGACGCGGAAAAGCGGGGGGTGCTCCGACCGGGGGCGATCGTCGTGGAGGCGAGCGCGGGCAACACCGGAGTGGGGCTCGCGGTCGTCTGCGCGGTGCGCGGTTACCGCTGCGTGATCGTCCTTCCGCAGGGAACCTCGAAGGACAAGCTGTGCGTGCTGGCCGCGCTCGGCGCCGAGATCGTCATGGCGCGCTCCGACGTCGAGGCGGGCGAGCCCGAGGGATACATCGGACGAGCCGAGGCGCTCGCGAAAGAGCTCGGTGCTTTTCAGCCTGATCAATTCGAGAATCCCGCGAACCCCGGATCGCACTATGCGAGCACCGGCCCAGAAATTTTCGAAGGTTGCGACGGGCGCATCGATGCGTTCGTCGCTTGCGTCGGCTCGGGCGGCACGCTCGGAGGGATCGGTCGCTACCTGAGGCAGCGCGATCCCAACATTCGTATCGTGGGGGCTGCACCCGATCGTGCGGGCTGCGCGGGCGAGTTTGGACACACGCTCGTCGAAGGGGTGATCGAGGATCTCGGATCGTGCGCGGAGCAAGGCGTGTCGCCCGACGACGTCGTGACTATCCACGATCGCGACGCCATCGCGATGACCCTGCGGCTCGCGCGCGAGGAGGGGATCCTCACCGGCGCATCCGCGGGCGTCGCGGTGTGTGCGGCCATTCGACTGGGGCGCGAGCTCGGCCCCACCAAGCGGGTGGTCACCATCCTCCCCGACACCGGACGCAACTACCTCTCCACCTATTTCTGCGGGGAATGGCGCGCGGCGCGCGGTCTCTGATCCGGCGCAAGCAAAAGCCCTGTAGAATGCCGTCCCAGATGCGCGCTCGACTGATTCCGCTGATCGCGGCGATGGCCGTCACTGCCGGGTGCCGCGAGCCGAAGGTGTCGCTCAACGGCGGCCCCCGCGAGTACGTGGCGTCCGATTATCCCGAAGTGCTTAACCGCTGGACGCGAACGGAAAACTTGGTGCAGGTCTCGGAGCTCGACGATCTGCTCACCGTGACGTCGACCTACGAGTCCTGGGATTTTCGCTGGGCCTACGTCATCCGTTACGCGCAGGACTACCGTCTCACGGTCGACCAGCGGCGCGTGCTCCTCGAGACGACGCTGAACGAGACGCGGGAGACTCATCAGTTTTACGTGGCTCTCTTCGGCGGAAATCGCCGGTGGACGGATCTGACCAAGCCGAACAGCGCGTGGATCGTGCGCCTGATCGACGACCAAGGAGACGAGGTCGCGCCGACCAACATCGAGCTCATCAACAAACCTGGCGCGCTCGAGCGATCGTATTTTCCGTACACCACCGTGTGGCGTCAGGCCTTTCGCATCAAGTTCGCGCGGGTCACCGACCACAAGCCCACTATACCCGCGAACGCAAAGTGGTTCGGTTTGCGCTTCGCGGGCGCCGAAGGGTCCGAAGAGCTGCGCTGGAACGTCGAATCTCCGGATGCAAAGGCAAGCGCCTTCGGCGACGGAATCGTCGTCCGCGAGTAGCAGCGGAGCTACATTCCCGCGAAGATTTCGAGCAGCGGCGGGCAGGTTACGAGCAGCTCCTGAGCCACGTTGCGATTGGCGTGGAGGATCACGACGCCCTCGCTCGGCGCTCTCGCCGTCATCGGCGCGACGCCTCCGCCGAGGATGGCATCGGCGAAGATGAACTCTCCTGCGCCAACCGAACCGCGCACCTCGTCGCCGACGACGAGCTCGAGGGTGCCCACGCCCACGAGAAGGAGCCCGGGGACAGCCTTTCCCTGCTCGACGAGGACTTCACCGCCGCTGAGGAAACGCACCTGCAGACGCGCCATGAGAGCGTGGCGAAGGGTGGGATCGAGGCGCTCCGCAAGAGGCCCCATGGTGATTCCGACGAGGGCTTGCATGCGATCGGCAGCGGCGCGGAGATCCTCTTCTACCCAGGGACACGAATTGAACGCAGCGGCGACGGACGCGTCGTCCCACGTGGCGATGATTGCGCTCGGAGACGCTGCCACCAGGCGAATCGGGAATGAGTCTGCGACCGAGCCGCGGCTCCGGAGGACCGCCCCCGCTTCGATCCGTTCGGCAACGGCGTCGACGATTGTCGCCGCGACGTCCGCGGAGCCTTCGACGAGAAACGCGAGTGCGAAGCCGGAGATCTCGTCCCCGCGTTCAATCGCGTGCTGCTTCGCCGCTCGCGCGAAATCTTCTCGTGCGTCGTCGGGGAGATCGGTGAACGCGTCCACCGCCGACAGATCGAGCACGCCAGGCGCGGTCTGGATGACCGCCGGTGGGCCGGGCCTGGTTTCGACGGCCGGAGGAAGGAACGGTGGCGGTGGTCGGGGCGGCAGCGGCGATGGCGCGCGCGGAGCCGCGGCCATATGTTCACTGACGAGCTCGGCCCCCTTGGGGAGCGGCATTCTGCGCGGCGGCGGTCGCGGCGCCGGAAGCAGAGGAGGACGCGGCGCGGCATCTTCCGGAGGATTCATCATCGACGCGGTGACCGGCTCGATGGACGGAGGCGGCAGCGACTCGACGACGGATACCGGCGGACGCGAAACAGCCCTATTTTCCCCGGTGATCGCTTCGAGTCCGCGCGCGCTCGTGACCACCTGCTCGTCGTCGTCACCGTCGTCGTTGATGACCGGGGGCCTGGAGGAAACCGCGGGCGCGGGAGCCACGGCCGCCCAATGCGGCTTCGGCTTCACGGCGGTCACGGCGTCGATGAAGCCTTCGTCATCGGGCGCTGCCCACGGGTTGAGCATTCCCGCGTGGACCTCCGCGGCGCTCGGCGCGGGCTCCGGGATCGACATATCGATGTCGATGCTCTGGGTGCTCGGCCGATCCGAGCTGAGGACAGGCAGCACCATCCGCGCGGCGGGGGGAGCATCCGAAATGGGCTCGGAGAGGAGGTCGTCGACGCCTCCGGGGCTCTGCGAAATCGACCCGGCCTGCGACGAAGGGCGCTGCTCGGTCCCACTAAAATTTTGGGCGATCCAATCGGAGAGGTCGGCGGCGTTGCGCGCGAGCGCGAGGGCGCGGTCGTCATCCTCCGCCTCCCCTGCCGCCTGTGCCGCGCGACGGAGCCAGACGACCGCGTCGATGCGTTCGTTACGCTTCCAAAGTGCGTCGGCGGTCTGAAGCGCCCACGCGACGTCTTCGGCATCGGTATCTACGGCGGGCGGAATCCCCTCGATCAAGCGTATTTCTATACTCGATTCGCCAGCGTTCCGGGAGTTCGTGTGCTCAGGGCGAAAGTAAGTAGACGCTTCCGTCGTCCGACGGAACCACGAGCGAGCCATCCCGCAGGAGGGTAAACGGTGCGTCCACGTCTCCCTCGGTGACGAAGCGCCACTGGGTTTTTCCCGTGCGATCGACCGAATAAGCTGCGTCGTCTTGAGCCCCGAAGTAAAGGGTGCCCTCGTCGTCCTCGAGCGCGCCGCCGTGGAGCCCGAACTCCTTCGCGCCCGTGCCCTGGACGGAAAAAGAGCCGCGGACGACGCCGTCCGAAGCGGAGATCCGGACCTCACGCGGGGTCGGCCCATAGACGCCGGCGAGGACGTCGCCGTCGCGGCCGACCGAGAGCGCGCCGCGAGCGAAGCCCCCCACCATGGCGCGCCACACGATCTCCCCCTTCGCGCCGATGCGCACGACCTCTCCCTGCGGAGCGTCGCTGCCGAAGAAGAAGGCGCCGTCGTCGCCGATGGCGGGAGCGCAGTCGACGTCGGCACCGAGGTCCGTCCGCCACAGAAGTGTGCCTGCGGGGGAGAGCGCGTAGGCACCGTGGTCTTGCGCGCCAAAGAGCACCGTGCCGTCGTCGGCAATGGCAGGCGCGCCAAAAATTTTTCCCTTGGCCTGGAAGCGCCACGCGACGTCTCCGCCCGAGCGAACGGCATAGATCCGGCGTCCGGCGGCAAAGATGATTTTCCCGTCCCCAGCGATGACCGCAGAGGTGTCCGCGTCGGCGTCCGTCTCGAGCTTCCACTGGACGACGCCGCTCGAAGAGATCGCCGAGAAAAATTTTGCGTCGCTGCCGACGTAGATCGTCCCATCGGAAGCCACCGCTGGCGTTCCGTAAATGCGATCGCCGAGCGCCACGCTCCAGCGCTTTTGCCCGTCGCGGCCGAGCGCTGTGAGCGTCCCGTCGAGCGACGCCACGTAGAGCGTCTTCTCGTCGGGCGCGGTGACCACCTGGGCTTCGATCGGGCCACCCGCGGCGTACTTCCAGGCGACGTGGGCCTCGCGTGGCCCGCGGCCATGTGCGCGATGGGTGTGGCGGCGATCGCCGTGAAGCATGCGCGCTGGGTACGGGCTCACGCCGCCATCTTCGTCCGACAGCGGAGCGGCGCCGAGATCGGAAACGTGCGCGGGGCCTGCAAGTGCGGCGCTCGGCTCCGTCACGGATGGCGCCGACGGGCCTCGCCGGAGGCGGAAAGCAGTGAGTACCGTCGCAAGCGCGAAGAGCACGGCGATCGGTACAGCTCTAAGGCGATGCATGTCCTGGTGAGGCCCGGATCGCGGTGGTTAGCGGACCTTCCGGCGGGCGGCTTGAAGCCTGCGCTCCGATTCGCGCGCCTCGGCAACGCCAAGCGCATGCGGCTGTTCCCCCGGCATTCGCCGAGCGAGCCATCCGATGAGGGTGAGCCCTGCGGTCCGAGTGGCCTCGGGCATCATTGGCTCGCGGATCACGCGTGAGATCTCGTTGATCAACTTTGCCCGATCGCTCTCGTCTGCCACCGCCGAACCTCCAACCTCAAAACCTGCTTGGGCGCGCGCCGCACTACTACGTCCCATCTCGGGTGATCCTTCCGGGGAGCTCGACCCCTACCTAAAGCGCGAAGTGAGTCTAGCTACTTATTGTCGCCGGTCGAATCCAGCTCGGAATTAGCGAAAAAGCTCGCTTCGTCGCCTCTCGTAGTTTTCTAGAGCGGGGAGATGAGGACTTCACGATCCTTGGCGCCATTTGAGGGACCCACAAGCCCCCTCCGCTCCATTGATTCGACGATTCGCGCTGCCCGGTTGTAGCCGAGCCCGAGCTTGCGCTGGAGCCACGACGTCGAGCAACGGCGGGTCTCCGCGACGATTCGCACGGCGTCGTCGTACATCGCGTCCGCTTCGGCATCGTCGGCGTCCTCTGTCGACGCGTCGTCGTCGCGCGGTTTGAGAATGTTCTCGTCGTAAACCGGCTCGCCCTGCAGGCGAAGAAAGTCCGTCACCTTCTGAACTTCTTCTTCGCTCACCCAGGGGCACTGCACGCGCTTCGTTTCGTTCGTGCCGTTGAGCTTGATGAGCATGTCGCCGCGGCCGAGGAGATGCTCCGCCCCCTGCTCGTCTAGGATGGTCCGCGAGTCGACTTTTTGGGCCACCCGAAATGCGATTCGCGTCGGGAAATTGGCCTTGATCATGCCGGTGATGACGTCGACGCTCGGACGCTGCGTGGCTAGGATGACGTGCATGCCGGCGGCGCGAGCCTTCTGCGCGAGGCGGGCCACAGCGACTTCGACTTCCTTGCCCTGCTGCATCATCAAGTCCGCGAACTCGTCGACCACGATCACGATCGCCGGGAGCTTTTCCGGGAGCGGCTGGGTGCCCGCTTCGCCGTTGGTCGGGCGAATCTCTTCCGAGATGTTGTTGTGATCTTTCGCGATGACCACCTTCGGAAGAGGATTGCGCGTCTCGCCGCTGAGGACGCGATCGACCCACCCGTTGTACGTGCCGATGTTCTTTGTGCCGGCGTCGGCGAAGAGCTGGTAGCGCCGCTCCATTTCGTCGACCGCCCATTTCAAGGCATTTGCAGCCTGTTTCATGTCGGTGACCACCGGCAAGAGCATGTGCGGAATGCGATCGAAGGGCGCAAGCTCGACGACTTTCGGATCGATCATCAGAAAGCGCAGCTCCTCTGGCGTCTTTCGATAAAGGAGCGAGGTCAGCATCACGTTGAGCCCCACGCTCTTTCCGGCGCCCGTCGCGCCGGCGACGATCACGTGAGGCATGCTCGCGAGATCGGCGTAAACGGGAGCTCCGAGAATGTCGCGACCGAGCACCACGGGAAGCGGCGCATCGAACGTCTGAAAGCGGCGATCCTCCACGAGGTCGCGAAGATTCACCGGCACGCGCCGCTCATTCGGCAATTCGAATCCAATGCGGTTTTTCCCAGGGATCGGCGCGACAATGCGCACTTTCCGAGCGAGCGCGAGGGCGAGATCGTCGGCGAGCGAGGCGACCTTCGAGACCTTCGTCCCCGCCGCCGGCGAGACTTCGAAGGTGGTCACCGTGGGGCCCGGAAGAATGTCCTCCACCTTTCCTGAAACGCCGTAGTCGCTCAGCGTCTTCACAAGGAGCTCCGCATTTTTAAGGAGCACCTCCTTGTCGATGGTGAGCGTGGGGTCGATCTTCGCCGCAATGAGAAATTCGACGGGAGGCAAGCGGAACGCCGCGCCGACAGCGGGCACGAGCTTGTCGCCTTTGCCGAGCTGCTCTTTTTCGAGGGTGTGAGAGAGCGTGTCTTGAATCACCGGCTGTACGGGCCCTTTCGGTGCTTTCGGTCGCAGCTTGCTCTTCACGTCGACCACGGCTTCGGGCTCGGTGACCGTCGACAACGCTTCGATGATCGGCTCGGCCTCCGCCGCGACCACGGGCGGGGACTCGTCCGGAAGGTCGACCTTCTTCTTCCGAGCGCGCTTCTTGGGAACGGGCTCCGTCTCGGCGAGAACGTCGGCGACGCTTAACGTTTCGCCGTCGTCGTCCTCGTCGTCGTCGGTAGGGAGGATGGCGATCGTTGCCTCTTTTTTTGGCGCAAGCTCGATGTGCGGCAGCTTCGCGATCCTGGCCGCTTCCAGCTTGTCGCGTTCGATGTCGCGCGCTGTCTTCCAGGCCTCGGCCACGCTCTTCGCTCCGGCGGCGGTACCGCGCGCGCCCTGTTCGCTGTAGCGGGCAAGGGTGCGCATGAGGGCGATGAACGAGAACGCCGCGCGGCTGATGAGGATGAGACCAAGGCAGGCGAAGCCGACGAGGAAGCTTCCGATCGTCGAGAAGAGCGAGCGCGAAAGCTCTCCGAAAAGCTCGCCGACAACACCGCTCGCGCGGTAGCTGCCGAAAGCAATTCGCGCAGGCCACGCCACCTGTACGAGGGCGGCGGCCGTGAGCACGATCAGGAGATCGCCGGCGAAGCGCGCGGGTGTTAGGAGGCTCTTTCGCCCGCGTACCAAGGGAATTCCGAGGAGCAGCGCTTCGAGCGGGAGGGCCCACCCGACGAGCCCAATGAGGCTCACGAGACCATGGGCGCAAGCGGAGCCGACGGGCCCGACCCAGTTCGCGCCGCGCTCGACCCCCGTCGCCGGATCGCCGTCGAAGGACGCGAGGGCCAGGGAGAGGAAGACCGCCACCGTCCAAAGGAGGAGCGCCGCGACTTCGCGACCGCGTGGGTTTGCCGCAGCTCCCGCACCGAGAACGGAAGTTGAGCGCGTATTGAGCGGCATACCGCCGTCAGTCGCAAGGGAACGGCGCGGGGCAAACAGGGGGGGAAAGGTCATGCCTACGTTATCCTACCCCGGAACCTACGGCGGCTCGCAAGAGAGGGACAAGTTTCGGCCAAAGCTCCAAACGCTTTGGGATCGCTGGTCGGTGTCGTAGCATCGCCGCTCCGCAACCTGCAGGTATGAGAGGCGATGAGGC